>NZ_JROY02000010.1:0-74039 GCF_000765685.2 Helicobacter sp. MIT 03-1616
TCCCTACGATTTGTCATTATACGATTTCATAGAATCCTCCTTGTTTGTAAAATAGATTGTGTAATTATAAAGCCTGATACTAAGTATTTGTCAAGGGGTGGGAGAGAAAATATATTAAAAATTATGAAGCAAATATTGCGCTACTAATCTAGCTAAAAGCCAAGTAAATATAAACCTCGTAGTTCTTTAGCTCCAAGCGAAGCTAAAGATTTCAAGCTACCTAAAATTTATGATAGTGCCCTTAATCCCACGACAGAGATAATAATAAGTGCGATGAAAAAGAGTTTTTTTGCACTTTTGCTTTCTTTAAAAAACACCACGCCCACAAGCACGCCTCCAGCTGCGCCGATGCCTGTCCATATCGCATAGGCTGTCGCCATTGCAATGCCCTGCATAGCCATTGATAGCAGAGCAAAGCTTAGCATAAACTGCACCAAAAGCCCGAGTAAAAAGATTTTTCGCCCACTTAGGGAGTATTTTTTCATCGTAATTACGCCTATGATTTCCATACAACCAGCCATTATGAGATACACCCAGCTCATTTTGCCTCCTTGATAGAATCTTGCACGATTTCATCAATTCCCAAATCGTGTGAGAGCGTTTCTGCGAGTTTTTCTCCTTGAGATTCCTCTGTCTTATCTGCTGAAAGCTTTAGCCCCACCACGCCAAGAAGTAAGGTCGCGATAAAGAGGATTTTAAGAGGTGAGAAAGGCTCACCAAAGATAAAGATTTCAGCAAGTGTAATGCCCGCTGTGCCAATCCCCACAAACACGCTATAAGCAATACCAATCTCTAAGACTTTTATCGCTAGAATCATACTTACAGAGGATATGAGAATCCCGATTCCTGTGAGTGTGTAAAAAAAGAGATTATCGGAATATTTTAACCCACTCGCCCAAAAGCATTCTACAATGCCACCAAAAAGCACCAATCCCCACGCGAGATTGTGGGTAAGTTTGATATTTTTCATTTGTTTCCTTTGTTTTATTTTATACATTTTATGGGTTCAAAAAGCCAAAGCCCATAAATGTAATTAGAATTTATGTAATGATGTGATGTGTAAAGAGCTTTAAAGTGAGGAGATAGAGAAAAAATAGATGAGAAACGCAAACGATTGATAGCCTTGGTCCCAAAACATTGCCTATCCCTCCATTTTAAGAATCTTAAATTTGTGGCATTATAGCATAAAAGCTATATCTCTCTTACACTGCCAAGCACAACACTTGTGTATTTAATAGTTTGCAAAAAAGTTTAAGAAACTTATCTTTATCTACCCTAACATTCCATTAAAGTCATTTTCAATTTTGAGTATATCTAGTGCGGCAGCAATTTGTCCGCGATGATGTGTGGCGTGGTTTAAAAGTGCGAGGATAAAAAATCCACGAGATTTTTTAAATTCCACACCCGGAAAGCTAAGTGTGGCAATGCTTTCAAAATCCTCAATGGATTCTATCAACGCGATGATTTTGCTATCTACCTTGCTTCGCAATGCCTCAAATGCCGATATGTCCTCATAAATCGCACTTTGCAATCTCTGTTTAGATGTTACAGAGGCGAAAATCTCCTCTACGCCCTCCAGCTTTTTGGGCGCAAACGCACCAAAAGCCCCCAAAACAATGCCAATATCACCACAGAGGATATGCTCCGCTGTTTGCATCACACTGCCATAATACAACCCACAATCCTTATACAACACTTCCTTTGGGCATTTCTTAAAAGTCGCAAACATATTTGTATTTGCAAGCTGATTGTATTGCGCCTGAAGCAATAAAGTCTCTTTCATTCTATTTCCTTTTGCATAAAATCTGTGCCATTATATCATTAGAATCTATAATTCAATGAGGCTTATTCTTTGGCACATTTTAAGCTCTTTGGAAGAGAGTAGCTTGATAAGCGCAGCGGCATAAGTGCCATAAGACACTTTGCTTTCGCCCTTTGCATTGAGCTTAAACTCTCTTCGCCAAGTAGAATCCTATCTCAAGGAAGTAGCAACTTATTGCCTTTACTCACAAGTTTTTGATAGAATCTGCTCAAAAACTCAAGGAGAGAGTATG
Source organism: Helicobacter sp. MIT 03-1616 (assembly GCF_000765685.2). NCBI lineage: Bacteria > Pseudomonadati > Campylobacterota > Epsilonproteobacteria > Campylobacterales > Helicobacteraceae > Helicobacter > Helicobacter sp. MIT 03-1616. The sequence continues at coordinate 2,055 of NZ_JROY02000010.1, forward strand.
CTCAATGTCATTTTTGATATGGACGGCACACTCATTGATAGCGAAGATTGTATTTGTGCGGCGATTAATGAAATACGCGCAGATAAGAATCTGCCACCGCTAGAGTATGACTATATCAAACGCGTAACGCACACACCGGGTTTGGGTTGTGCAAAAATCTTTTATCATATCGATGATTTCCCCCACCCAAGCTATAAAATGGGGTTTGAGGATTATTTTAGCAGACATTACGAACAAGATGCGCGGCTCTTTGAGAATGTAGAGTGGCTTTTGAATGAATGTAAGAAAAATGGCTATTTTTTAGCTATTGCCTCAAATGCCCCACAAGAAAGTCTTTGTCCTATTTTAAAGCGACATAATATTTTGCATTTTTTTGACGAAGTGCTAGGCGCACAACAAAATTTAGAATCCAAGCCAAGTGCAATGATGATAGAGAGAATCTTGCAACGCGCCCCTGTGCGTAAAAGTGCGTTTGTAGGTAATGGCACAAAAGATAGAGGTGCGGCACAAAATGCGAAGATTCCATATTTTCACGCAAAATGGGGCATAGAAAAAGATAATCTTAAGGAAGATGAGTTTAACAATGCTAAAGATTTGTTTGCACAATTGCAAGAATTAGCAATGGCATAAATGATAAATCTTTCATATAAATTATATGCGCTAATAGCATAGGGCAACAAAATAAGCGAGTTTCAACCAATGCCTTTTGATTCTAAAGCCTCACAATCATCAAAGATTTAAAAAAAGCAAAACTCCATATCCTAAAAAATATGCTTTGTAACAAGTTGTGCGTTTGCAAAGAGTGAGAGTGTGAATCCTGTAATATCAAGGCTCACAAATATCACAAATAAAAGCTGATTAAAGTTTGAGCGCGTCAGCAAAAAAAGACTAAGCGGAAATAATATAAGCCCCAATCCCAAAAAAAACCACCCAAGCGCACAACATAGCACAGCAAGGTAAAAAATATTGTGGTTATTATGCGGATTCATATCATTTCACAAGCACGCGTTCAAGCACTTCTTTAATATCGCTTACGCCGATAATCTCTAGCTTATCAAGCACTTCTTTTGGAATATCCTTCAAATCACGCTCATAGTTTTTTTGCGGAATAAGCGCAGTTTTTATCCCTGCCTTATGCGCGGCGATAAGTTTTTCGCGTAATCCACCAATAGCAAGGACATTCCCGCGCAATGTGAGTTCGCCTGTCATTGCAATATGTGCGTAAATTTTAGAATCTGTGAGAATAGAGGCAATCACACACGCCATAGCAATCCCCGCACTCGGTCCGTCCTTTGGTGTCGCGCCTTCAGGCACGTGCAGATGAATATCATAGAGCTGATAAATAGGATTTTTGTGAGTTTCTTTAGGCTTTAGAATCTTCTTATCAAGTAACATTTTTACCACAGAATGCGCTATGTGCGCGGATTCTTTCATCACATCACCCAAACTTCCTGTGAGCGTAAGCGCACCCTTGCCCCTAATCTTTAACGCCTCAATTTTTAGCACATCGCCGCCCACACTCGTCCAAGCAAGTCCATTGACAACACCGATTGTGTTTTTCTTATCTGCTGGGGAAATTTCAAACACGATTTTATCCAAAAACTCACCCACATTGTGCGGTGTGATAACTACATTTTTTTTGCCCTTTAAAATCAAAGTCGCGCCTTTACGCATAATCTGTGCGATTTTATGTCTTAGGCTTCGCACCCCTGCTTCGCGCGTGTAAGATTCTATAATAGTCTTAAGCGCGGGAGTGGTGATTTTTAGCTCATCTTGACTTAAGCCGTGTTTTTGTAACTCCTGCGGGATAAGATATTTCTTTGCAATCTCACATTTTTCTTGCGGGGTATAAGAGGAGATAGAAATAAACTCCATTCTATCACGCAAAGGTGCTGGAATTGTGCTAATATCATTTGCAGTAGCGATAAAAATCACCTGCGACAAGTCAATGTCAAAATTTGTATAATAATCTCTAAAGGCGTGATTTTGCTCCGGGTCTAGAATCTCAAGCAACACGCTCGTGGGGTCGCCTCGATAGCTCCTGCCGACTTTATCAATCTCATCAAGCACCACCACAGGATTCATTTCTTTTGCCTCAATCAGTCCTTGCGTAATGCGTCCGGGCATTGCGCCGATGTAGGTGCGGCGATGTCCGCGCAATTCATTCACATCTTCTAGTCCACCGAGAGCAATACGCACGAGTTGGCGTTTAATAGCTTTTGCAATAGAGTTTGCAAGGCTTGTTTTCCCCACACCCGGTGGTCCATAGAAACACAAAATTGTGCCTTTTTCTTGCTTGTTTTCATTTTTTGGCTGAATCTTTGTGTCTTTTTTGCCCTCTTGTTCTTTGCGCGCTTGTTCTTCTCTCTGTGCCACAAGCTCTTTTACTGCAAAATACTCCACAATACGTTCTTTTGGCTTCTCCAATGAATAATGGTCTGTATCAAGCTGTTTGGCGACTTTTTGAATAGAAAGCTTTTGTTTTGCGTATTTGCCAAATGGTATCTCAAGCACCCATTCGATGTAGTTTTGCAAAATATTCGCATCGCCGCTATCTTGGTGCATACGAGAGAGACGTTTAATCTGCTTTTGCACCTCTTTATAGGCATTCTCATTCATATAAGGCTTTAGGGCGTTAAGCTTTTGCTCATATTGCTCCATTTCCTCATCACGCATATTTTCTGTGCCAAGCTCCTTTTGAATCTGCTTGAGCTGCTCTTTGAGGAAATATTCCTTATTGACTTGCTCCATTTTATTATGTACTTTGCTTTTAATCTCTTTTTGCAATCTTTGGGCTTGTGTCTCCTCAATCACAATTTCAATAAGACCCAACACTCGCTCTTCTACATCATCTTTAGCAAAAATATCATAAGCTTGTTTTTTAGATAATCGCATAGCTGAAGCAACAAAATCCACAATACGATTTGGCTCATCATTATTTTCTATAGTCTTAAGAAAATCAGGCGAGAAACGTCCATCAAGATTAGCCAAATGCAAGATTTTTTCGTGCAGCACCTGTAAAAGTGCATTCATTTTATTACTTTCATATTCTCTGTATGAGAATATATCAACCTCCACCTGCAAGGAATCTGTAGCAGAGTGGAGCACAGATAGAATCTTGCCACGATACAAACCCTTAAAAAGTAGCTTGACGCGCCCTTCTGGCAATGCCACCTCACGCATAATGCTCCCAATCACACCCACATTATGAAATGGAAACTCCCCTTTGTCGTCCTCATTTTCAAACCCAATAAAAATAAGCCCATTTCTCTCTGTTGCTTTATGCGCCGCCTTTATATGTTCTTCATTGCTAATAAAAAGCGGGGCTATCATAAAAGGATATATCAGCTCATCTTCTGTAATGATGGGCATAGTCATTGGAAAATCACTCGATTCTAAAGTATTCATTTGCTTCTCCTACCAATTAAACATACGCACATACCAAGGGACATACGAGGCTTTGGGATTAAAATGCGTAAAAAGTTCCTCATCATTGCGCTTTAAGTATTCCTCTGCGGCGCTATCTTTGCCCTGCTTGCTATACACGTGCGCAATTGAGCGATTAAGCTCGATTTGCCCTAGCTCAAACTTCAACGCGATATACTCCACATAGGGCACATAGCGACTATGCGGGAATGTGCGCAAAAAAGCCTGTGTATCGCTAATACTTTGCGCAATAAACTCTTGGTCCTTGCTGTAATTTTTGAATCCATAAAAGTTTGCCAAAATCTTCAAATAATGCGCATAGTCTTGATTCTCAAAAGACGCATATCGCTTCAAATACTCATCAAAATAAAAACTCGCCAAAAGATATTCATCTTTCTCCATATGTGCCTCGCCGAGTATCAGCATTGCTTCAGCTAAAAGAGGTGAGTTGATATGCTCACTCTGCAAAGAGGCAAAAAAACTATCTGCACCCTCAAGATTCCCAAAATTTATCTCTTTGATTATAGATTCATACCAATACGAAGCGGACTTATTGTATTCTGCTTCTTTTTTCGCACAACCAGAATATACAAAAAAAGCACACAAAATCAGCACTAAGGTATTTATTTTCATCAAAAACCTTTTAATTTTTTAAAATAAAACGCACATTATAGCTTTAGATTTTATTATTTTGGTATAAAAACACATATTTGTGCTATAATCTGTGTTTTTAACACTTTAATAAAGGCAAAGTTAAGAGTAAGGTATGGGAGCAAAAAATGGTTTTTGAAGTCAAACTGCCAATTTTAGGTTTTGAGGAAGTCAAAAAAATGAAGCTTGAAAAAATCGATGATTTATTTATGAAGCTTTCTAATGTTGATAGCGAAGTGCCACACTTCACACTTGTGAATCCATTTTTGCTTCGAGAATATGAATTTGATGTCCCCTCAAATGTGAAAATTTTGCTTGATTTAGATAATGCTAAAAATCTACTTATTGCTAATATTATGGTGATTCAAAAGCCTATTGAAAACTCTACGATTAATTTCCTCGCTCCCTTAGTATTTAACTTTGACAACCTTACAATGGCGCAAGTCGTGCTCGATAGCACACAATACCCGATGTATAGCCTAAGCGACCCTATCGGCACATACTACAACAAAGAGGAAGCAGAAAAAGGTGAGCAGTCCTCACCCGTAAGAGACAACTAATGAAAACCCTCCTTGTGTTAGGATATGGCAATATCGCACAAGCCATATTATGCAAGAATCTCCACATTGTTACACATTATGATGAGATTTTTATCATTGGGCGAGATTCTAAAAAAGCACAGGATTTTATTGAATCTTACTTGCCAAGTGCCCAAGTTCTCCCAGCACACACAAATAATCAAGGGCAATATGAGATTGAATGCGAGGGGAAGGACATTCTACTTTGCACCAAGCCTAAGGGCATAGAAAGCTTTAGATTTATAGGCAAAGCGCGGTGCGTGTATAGCGTCCTAGCAGGTGTAAGTGTGAAAGCCATACAATCACATATAGAATCTACATATATCGTGCGTGCTATGCCTAATATCGCTGCTTTAAGCAAACTCTCCGCCACTGCCTTTTATTACGCGCAAGAGGGCGCAGGAGCAGATTCTATTCTCCACATAGAAGTCATTCCATTTATAGAATCCTTTGGCAATGCCGTGCAAGTGGATAATGAAATTTTAATAGAATCTAGCATCGCCCCAAGTGGAAGTGGCATTGCCTTTCTCGCCCTTGTGGCTGAATCTCTCATTGACGCGGGTGTGCTAGAGGGGCTTACACACGCGCAAAGTAGCGCATTGGTAAAGCAGTGTTTTGCGGGATTTAGCGCGGAGTTAGCACATAAAAGCCCAAGTGAGATTAAATACGCCATTTCAAGCCCGGGTGGCACGACTATTCGAGGGATTAAATCCCTAGAGCAAAGCGGAGTGCGGGGTGCGTTTATAGAAGCCGCGCATATCGCCGTGCAATACGCTAAAGACTGCAGTGCGAAAAATCAGCCCGAAAAAGCGATTCAATCACAAAAGCCACAGAATCTAAAAGCATAGGTCTTCTATGCAGGTAGAACTTCAAGCACAAGATGGCAAAGCTAGGGCATTAAACCTCACTCTAGCCCACGCACAGGTGCAAACGCCTGTTTTTATGCCTGTGGGCACACAAGGCTGTGTCAAGGCACTTGATAGCCTTGATATGAAGAATCTTTTGGGTGCGAAAATTATCCTTGCAAATACCTACCATATGTATTTGCGCGTAGGTATTGAGCGACTTAAAAACTTCGGCGGGATTCATAAGTTTGCCAATTTTGGCGGCAACTACCTTAGCGATAGCGGAGGATTCCAAGCCTTTAGCCTCAATCAAAACACAAAAATAAGCGATGAAGGCATAGGATTCAAATCCCATATTGATGGTTCAAAGCATTTTTTCTCTCCCGAATTTGTGCTAGATATGCAATATGCACTCAATAGCGACATTATGATGGTGCTTGATGATTTGGTGGGCTTACCCGCAAATGATGAGCGTTTGGCAGATTCTATTCGGCGCACGAGTGATTGGGCGCAAAGGAGTTTTGATTATCATCAAGCACAAAAAGCGCGAGGCGTGGGCTTAGATAATCATCTTTTTGCAATTATTCAAGGGGGTATAAGCAAACATTTCCGCACGCTTTCAGCTAGGCAATTAACTAACATAGGGGAGTTTGATGGCTTTGCCATTGGTGGATTAGCTGTGGGAGAGAGCGCAGAGGAGATGTATAAGTGTATCGCGCACACTACCGAGCTTATGCCCTGCTACAAACCGCGTTATCTTATGGGCGTTGGCACACCGGAGAATATTATAGAATCTATCGCTTTGGGCGTGGATATGTTTGACTGCGTAATGCCTACGCGCAACGCGCGAAATGCCACACTTTTTACACATTTTGGCAAGATTAATATCAAAGCCGCACAATATGCAAATGACGAAAACCCTATTGATAGCAAATGCGACTGCTACACCTGCAAAAACTTCAGCCGAGCATATCTCTGCCACCTCTTCCGCTCGAATGAAATCACCTATCATCGCCTCGCCTCTTTGCATAATCTGCATTATTATCTTAGCCTCACAAAAGGGGTGAGAGAGGCGATTTTGGCAGGAAGATTTAAAGAATATCGTGCCCTATTTTATAACTTGCGTGAAATGGAGATACCCGATGAATATTAAGCAACAACGCACAGAATCTATGCTACAAGAAATCCTTAGTGGGGCACTTTCACAACTCAATGACACACAGATTAATAGCCTTAGCATTACCGATGTGAAATGCTCCAAAGGTAAGCAAAGCGCGGAAGTTTTTATAGAAGCTACCGACATATCCCCAAACGAAAGAAAACTCATCGTGCAAAAGCTCAACAAAGCACAGGGGATTCTAAAAGATTATATTCTTAGCTCCACACAATGGTTTCGCGCACCGAACCTACGTTTTAGCTTTGATGATTCTTTAAAAAATGCAAACACACTTGATTCAATCTTTGCACAAATCGCCAAAGAAAAAAGCTCAAAAAACTAAAAAAGGAAAGCTATGCTATCAGCCCAAACAGACGAAAAAATCGCCAAAATGGCTCAAAGCCTTGGACTATATATTTATGATATTTCTATGCTTAAAGAAAATGACAATAATATTTTGCGTGTAAGCATCACGCGCAAAGCCCCTATGCAGAAGCTAGATTCACAAAGCAGTGCGGTAAGTTTGCAGGACTGCCAAAGCCTAAGCGAGATGATTTCGCCACTGCTTGATGTAGAAGAATCTAATCTGCCAAGCTACTTTTTAGAAGTAAGCTCTCCGGGATTAGAGCGGATTCTCAAAACTCCCACACATTATAGCTTTTCGCTCGGCGAGGAAGTAAGCGTGAAATGCACGGACAAAAGTGTGATTGAGGGTATTTTAGAAAATATTGATGAAAACAGCATAGAAGTGCGCACACAAGGCGGTGTCAAATGTGTGTCATTTGCGGATATTAAAAAAACAAAGGTTACCTTTGCGCTCCCTTGATGAACTTTTATTACACCATTGTTGCACACTTGCGTGGGAACATCAAACATTAGCCCTACCAAACCCGAGTGTAGGCGCACTCATTGTCGCTCCAAATGAAGACATCATAGGCGTAGGGGTGCATATCCTCGTAGGTTCACCCCACGCGGAGATTCTCGCGATGAAAGAGGCGTATTACACGCTCACGCAAGATAAACAGATACTCAATCTTACAGAAAGCAAAGACATTCATCAATACTTACTTAACAATCATCAAGGCATCTTTACGCAATGCGCCCTCTATGTGAGCCTTGAACCCTGCAATCATCAGGGCAAAACACCACCTTGTGCTGCACTCATAGCAGAACTTCAATTTGCCAAGGTATGTATCGCCACTACCGAATCTCATCAACTTGCCAAGGGTGGCTTAGACTATCTCCTTAGCAAACATATCAATGCTTCTGTGAATCTGGCACTAGAGCATTATGCAAAATCCTTGATTCTACCCTTTGAAACAATGCGCACAAAGGGGCGATTCGTGCTTTTTAAACTTGCTCAAAGACTTAATGGTGATTACAAAAATGGGCGCATATCCTGCCAAGATTCACAAATTTTTACACATAATCAACGCAGCGTGTGTGATTATATATGTATATCAGGCGCGACCTTAAGGACGGATAATCCACAACTTAACTCACGATATGCGACTACTCCCTATGATAGCACCAAAGCACCGCAGGTGCTTGTATTTTCACATACACAAAATAAGCTTAAAGCAGAAAATAAAATCCTTGAAAATCGTGTGCATTTTAGTGCAGACATTCGCGATGTACGCGAATTAAAGGGCTTTGTGATTATTGAGGGAGGCTATTATCTTTTGCATAGTATGCGCTCAGAAATAGATATGCTTTTGCTAATGCAATCCCCACATACCACGCAAGATTCACAAACACAAACAGGCTTTGATGAAAGCTTTAGCCTTATCCACCAAAACACACTCGGGAGTGATGTCGCGCTATGGCTTGTGTAGATATTTATCAGCTTGAAAATGCTTATTGTTACAACACAGATAGCCTTATCCTCGCGCATTTTGCTAAGGTTTTTTTAAAAAAGCATTTTAATGTTTTAGACATTGGCGCAGGAAGTGGCATTTTAGGCATACTCTGTGCGCGTGAGATTAGCTCTCTTGGTGGTAAGACAGAGATTTATCTTGTTGAAAAAGACGAGGCAATGAGCATCTTGGCGCAAAAAAATAGTGCGCCCTTTGGTGGCGTGGTGCATTGTGTGGATTTTTTGGACTTTAAGCCCGAGCATAAGTTTGATTTTATTATCAGTAATCCGCCATTTTATACCAAGGGTGCGCTTTTGGGTGATAATGAGCGCAAAAATATGGCGAGATTCCAACATTTTTTGCCACCTCAAGCTTTGATGCAACACATCAAGCGCATTTTAAAGCCAAATGGCACTTTGTGTATGTGCTATGATGCAAGGCTTTGTGCGGAGATTTTCTATGAGACGCAAAAAAATGGGTTACATATCAATGTGGCACAATTTGTGCATTCTCTCAAAAATAGAGAGGCAAATCTTGTGCTTTTTAGGGCACAGATTCAATCCAAATCACCGCTACGCGTGTTGCCACCACTTTTTACGCATTTAAGCCCATCTCAAAGCGACAACACGGACGAGTTGAAAGCGATTTATGCGTGGGCGCAAACGCGTAGCATAAAAATCACACAAGAAGCCTTAGAATTGCTTAAAAATTCTAAAAGCCGTGTATAATATATGAAGAGAATCTAAAGAAGGATAAGTATGTTGTATGGGGTGATTATTAATGTAGATCCGCAAACACAGAGCGCACAAGTAGAGCAAGAGCTAAATAAGCGCGTTTTTAGCTTTGCTTTTGACTTATGGGGAGATGAGATAAAAGATTTGAAAAAAGGCGAGGAGGTGGAATTTGTCGTTGAGATGAAGGCTGTTACAAAAATCCACTTGAAGCCAAAACCCATAGACCCAGACCAAATACCCGTAACAAAACCCGCAAATGTATGTATAGAGGAATATTTCGCGCGTGAAAACCAAATTATAGAATCTTATAAAGACCATATGGTAGGGAAATTAAAGCTTGATTTCATTCGTATGCGCCGCTTTTTGCTGACTGCCTATAATGATTTATGCGCAATGGACCCAAACATAGAAAATGACGCACTAAAAAAGCTCAAATCGGAGGTTATGTCTCTTTCAAAAGAATTTGAAACCTACTGCAAAAAAACCCAATATTCGCTCAATTACGCCTTTGAAATGATATTTCTTGCTCGGCAAGTGGAATATAACCGCACGATTACGCGCATCGAGGAGATTCAAAGTTCGCTTGCTAACGCACAGGCTCAAACCAACTCCCTTAGCTCCTCACTAGCCGATGGCGAAAAAAGTCTAGCTAAAAGAGATGATAAAGGTAGCAAGGAATATGCAGAGGAAGAAAAAGAAGTAAAGGCTATGCGTAAGCGATATGTGGATTTACTCAATTTTATTGGCAATCAAAAAGATGCGCTTGTCAATGAAAATGCGAGAATGAAACGTTTTAAAGAAGAGCATTTCGAGCATTTTAGCTCTGTATATACGCCTATGACACAGGAACTCAAAACACGTTTTATCGCCCTGCTGGACACAAAGGCGTATGAGTTTGATACGACTTTGTGGGGCAGAGCAAAGCATAGTCAAAATGTGAAGCATTTTTTTCGAAATTCGCGCATTGAGGGAAGCTTTAGCTCTAAAACTTTTTTGCGCTACTTTTTGCGTGGGCTTGATAAAAGCAAACTTTCACCGCGCTCAAAGGCACTTTTTGATTTGCTGGATTATTTAGAAAAAACTAATCGCAAAAGTCTGCTTATCGTGCGTGAAAGCGCAGTAAATATCGCAAAATACCGCCAAGTCATTGAAAAAATAGATTCAAGCCTCCTTATTACCACGGATAATGACCCAATCAATGCGCTAAGAAGCCTTATCAATTTTCCACAAGATATAGTCGTAATTGATGAAAAAATCGGCAATGCGAGTGCTTTGGGATTCATAAAAACCTATAAAGAAAGTAAAAATGCTAATTCTAAAATTATCTTTTGCGTTATCGTGCAGCAGCTCCCGCCAAATGATTATATTTCCAAGGGCAAATCTATGGGCGTGGAGTTTATACCAGAGCAAAATATGGATATGCTCTATGACTGCATAAGAATGGCATTGTAGGGATTGTGTAAAATTTTTAGGCAAGGTTTTGTGGTAGAGTATTTTTAAAATGTAAGTTTTGAAACGCAGATTCTAAAATAGATTTTATAAAATAAAAATCCTCTGTAAATTCCCTTTCTTGCCAACCTTGCGCCCCGCTCCATTGTTAAAAACTGCTCAATTAAAGATTCTCTATTATTGCTTTGTTGTTATGAATCTTTATCACTTTGACTTTATCACCCTCTTTAAATACACGCTGTGAATTTTCATATGCCCACAAAGTGCCCTTAAAATACACCATTCCTTCTCTAATCTCACCCTCACCCCCCTCGCATAATGTATCCTCATAGACTTGTGAGCGATTAAACCAACTTTTTATAGGCTTACGCAGCACCAAAAGCGAAAGCAGCGAAAACACACAAATGCTTACTGCCTGCCACACGAGTCTATCGCCAAGGCTATCAAACCCCACGAGATATTCAATCACAGAGGTGATGCACAGCCCAATGCCAATAAAAAATAAAAAAAATGAACCAAAAAATATTTCAGCGACAATCATCACAATCCCAACGCCCAAAAGCACAAGAGCCGACATTTTGCCTCCTTTTGTTTTGTGTATTTTACAAAACTATTCTTATTTTTGCATATATTAAATATTTTGTGAGGTTGTATCAGATTCTATTTTGTATGCAATAAAGCGCACAAGCCGAGCAATGCTTGACAAAAAATATTCTTTTCTATATAATCTCGCCTCTACTTTAGATGATGCCATAAGTTAAGTTTTACATCGTGGCACTTTTAACCGCAATATTCCGGATTAGCTCAGCGGTAGAGTAGGTGGCTGTTAACCACTTGGTCGCAGGTTCGAATCCTGCATCCGGAGCCATACAAACCTACTCTGTTTTGTTTCCTCAACAATCTTTCGTTTTATAGCATTCCTAAGATTCAGAACTAACTTAATGCCCTGTTGCGTTGTATTTTTCATCGTAATCACACCCACTAAAGCGCAAATTTCAAAATATTTGCCCTATTTGTATGTCATTGTTTGGCAGAGGGACGCGGTATTTATTAAGACTTTAGAATCTTCTGCTACAATCGCGCCCTATGCAAACATACAGGTGGCTTGGACTATAATAAATAGCACAAAGGCGTGAAAAGGAGTTGTGATGTTGATTTTTGCTTCCGTGGTAGTGGTCTTGTGCGTAGCGGTGCTTGTTATGGGGATAAAGATTATCCCTCAAACTGACATTGCCATTATTGAACGATTAGGGAAATTTCATAGGGTGCTTGAGGGTGGATTCCATATCATTGTGCCTGTGATTGATAGGGTGAGCGCAAAAGTAAGTGCGCGTGAGCAAATGATAGATATTGGGCGGCAGCAGGTCATTACAAAGGATAATGTGAATATCAATATTGATGGAATCGTCTTTTTGAAAATCTTTGATGCAAAATCCGCCGTGTATAGCGTGGATAACTACAAGATGGCTATCGCAAACCTCGCCACCACCACGCTTAGAGGCGAGATAGGACGCATTAATCTTGATGATTCTCTCTCATCACGTGATAGGCTAAATGCCGCGTTGCAAGTGGCTTTGGGCGATGCGGCAAATAATTGGGGTGTGAAAATTATGCGTGTAGAGATTAGCGAAATCTCTGTCCCACGTGATATTGAAGTCGCTATGAACTTGCAGATGAAAGCAGAGCGCGAAAAAAGAGCGATTGAGCTTAAAGCACAAGCCGAAAAAGAAGCTTTAATACGCAACGCCGAAGCCCTCAAACAAGAAAAGGTGCTCCAAGCTGAGGCGATTGAAAGAATGGCTGATGCGAAAAAATATGAGCAAATCGCCCTCGCACAAGGGCAAAGCAATGCTATGGAACTCATCGCTAATCAAATGGCAAAAAACGCACAGGCAGCGGAATTTTTGCTAGTCAAAGAGCGCATTAGTGCTTTCAATGAGCTTTCAAAGAATCCAAGCAAGGATAAGGTGATTATCCCTTACGAGACAAGCGAATTTATCGGCGGCTTAAGCGTAATAAGCGACTTTTTTGGAAAAAATTCTAAGTAAGTTTTTCTCGCAGAATTAAAATACACTATAAAAGGGCAAGATTCTAAACAATATAGAATCTAAAATTTTAAATCCCACAAGTGAGGTAAAATGTGAGGGCGAGATGCGTGCGTATTAGTGAGCCAAAGCCCACATTTTGTACCCCACAAAAACCTTGACATAGCGCACTTTCTAAAAACAGAATCCTTATTCTTAAGTGTAAAAAATTAAACGCAACAAGGTGGGCAAAATATAAAATCTCGGTTTCTAGCCTAAACTCTCCAACACAACTCCCCTTGCGCGTTGCAATACCTGTGGAATCTTCCTAGTCGTTCAACAATAGCAATTGTCTGTTTGCGAGATGATTTTCACACCAAAGTATAAAACCACCCCGCATAGCCCAAGCACGATTAATGCTAAAATGATCATTATGTCTCCTTTAAAAATTCACAAAATGTGGGGATTATAGCGTAAAAAAGACTTAAGAAGTTAAGTAAAGGGAGTAAATCAGCCTAGACATCACATTATAAAGATGTAATGCCTAAACCTGTTCGTCCAAAATAAGTTTACATATTGCGTGATTAACAAGACTCTTTTCTGAATATTTAGATATATCAAAATCTTTCTTACTAAGCTCTGCAATAGCATTGTCATATACCTTTAGCCAACTTTTAACTTTTTCATTTGTTGAGCTTAATCCATAATATTCAGGGTCTACCAACAAACGATATAAATCAGGTATATCATTACTGCCTAGAAACTTAATCTTGTTTTTATGATAATATTGCTTACACACTTCTTTGTTTTTCTTATTAAAGATATTATTGTCATAAATAGGGTCTCCAAAGTCAGCACTTACTCCTGTAAGTAAAGCATTCAATGCAACTATTCCTACTACACTCTTTTTCATTTTCTCTCCTTGTCATTGAAAGTAAAATTTAAACTTTCCACTATAACAACAAAAAAAGCTTAATCAATTCACAAATAAAAATTTTATTTTGTTTCATTCTTTCATATTGCAACGAAAAAACATTATGTGGAGTGTAGTATTCCTTATTACACAGCCTTGAGGGCAATATCTCTTGCGAGATTCAAAGCCTGTGAGATTTTGCTCATATCTTTGCCTCCAGCGGTAGCAAAGTCATCTCTGCCCCCGCCATTGCCACCTAGAATCTGCGCTACTTCTCTCACCCACGCTCCAGCTTTAAGAGAATCTATGCCTTTTACTCCCGCCGTGATAGCGATTTTGCCCTCACTTTGACTAATAAGTAAAATCGCTACATGCATATTTTCATTTTTCGCCTTATCCACAAGCTCCTTTGCCTGTGCGCTATCAATAGAATCAAGCTGCGAGATAATAAGCGTTGCGCCATTTATCTCCTCAAAATCAAGGCTTTTGACACTGCTTTTTGCTTTCTTTTCACGCTCTTTGAGTTTTGCTAACTCGCCTTTGAGCTTTTCAATGCCCTGCATCACATCTTGCGCCTTAAGGCTCTCTTTTGCTATTTTAAGAGAATCTAATGCCGCCCTGCCATAGCTATACGCCGCTGCGCCGCACACTGCTTCAATACGCCGCACACCGCTACTGACACCGGATTCTTTGATGATATAAAAGCTGCCAATCTCTGCCGTGCTGCCTGTGTGGATTCCACCACATAGCTCGATAGAATCCCCAAAGCGCACCACACGCACGACATCGCCATACTTCTCGCCAAAAAGTGCCATTGCGCCCTTTGCCTTTGCCTCATTGATACCCATATACTCGCATTCTTGCTTGCTCGCACGAGCGATTGCCGCATTTACAAGGCTTTCAATCTGTGCTAACTCCTCGCCGCTCACTGCCTTTGGGTGAGAAAAATCAAAGCGCAAACGAGTAGATTCTACAAGGCTACCCGCTTGAGCGATATGGCTGCCTAGCACATCACGCAATGCCTTATGCAGCAAATGCGTGGCGGAATGGTGCTTTGCAATCTCAAGACGCGCATTATCCACCACCGCGCGCACGACATCATTTACCCCAATGCTCTTGTTTGCGTGAATGCGAGAGAGATTAAGCCCAAAATACTTTTGCGTATCGAGCACTTGCGCAAGTGTGGAATCTGCGCCTTGTTTGATAAGCACACCCTTATCCCCCACAGGACCGCCAGATTCGGGATAAAAGGGCGTTTTATCAAGCATTACATAGCCCTCTTGCCCCGCTTGGAGTGTATCTATCTTTTGAAATGCAAAATCTAAGAGGGCTACAACCTTGCAATCCGCGCTCATACATTCATAGCCAATAAATTCATTCTCGCCAAATGCGCTTAGAAGCGCACTAAAATCACCCTCTTTCAAGGCGTCCCCACTGCCTTTCCAACTTGCTTTGCCCCTGTTTTTCTGCTCTGCCATACATCGCTCAAAACTTGCCAAATCCACCTCTAAGCCCTGCTCACGCAGCATATCTTGGGTTAAATCAAGCGGGAATCCATAGGTATCATAGAGTTTAAACGCCACTTCGCCACTAAACAATGGGCTTTGTCCTTGCGTGCTTGATATTGTCTTAGAATCTAGCTCATCTGTTAGCTTTTCACGCTCTTTGTCAAAAAGACTCATTCCTGATTCTATGGTTTCAAAAAAACGCGCTTCCTCTGCCTTGCACTGCTCCATAATGGCGTTTTTGCGCTCGTTCAAATAGCTATAATGTCCGCCCATACACTCACACACAGAGGCAATGACTTCAAACAAAAAGGGCTTTTGCAGTCCAAGCAAATAGCCGTGTCGCACCGCGCGGCGCAAGATTCTACGCAGCACATAGCCTCGCCCCTCTTTATCAAAATTTACCCCTTGCGCGAGGAGGAATGCCACACTTCTAGCGTGGTCGGCAATCACTCTAAAACTCGCACTCTCCTTTTGCGCTTGTCGTATTTGCTCTGCGCTTAATTGCATTGTGTTTTGCAAAAGCGTGCCATCGTGGTAGTATGTCTTGTGAGTGAGATTCTCTATTGTCTTCATCAGTGGCGCAAATAACGAGGTATCAAAGTTATTGATTTTGCCCTCTTTGAGTGCAATAACCCGCTCTAAGCCCATTCCTGTGTCAATGCTTGGCTTTGGTAGCGGTGTGCGTATGCCGTCTTTTTGCTCAAACTGCATAAACACAAGATTCCATATTTCTAAGAATCTATCGCCCTCGCCGCCAAAATAATCCTTGCTCGAATGGAAAAATTCTGCGCCTTGATCGACATAAATCTCACTACAAGGTCCGCAAGGTCCGCTATCGCCCATTTGCCAAAAGTTATCCTTATCGCCCATTCTTTTTATGCGGCTTGGCTCAATGTGTTCGCACCACAGCTCATAGGCTTCATCATCGCTTTCGTGAATGGTTACATATAACACAGATTTATCAAAACCTAGAATCTGCGTTACAAACTCCCACGCATAGGCAATCGCGTCTTTTTTAAAATAATCGCCAAAGCTAAAGTTGCCTAGCATTTCAAAAAGCGTGTGGTGGCGCGCGGTGTAGCCGACATTTTCTAAGTCATTATGCTTGCCACCTGCGCGGATACAAAGCTGGGAGCTTGTCGCTCGTGGTGGCGTAGGTGTGGGAATCTTGCCCGTAAAAATATCTTTAAACTGCACCATACCTGCATTGGTAAAAAGCAAGCTCGCATCATCAGGCACAAGCGGCATAGAATCATAAATTTTATGAGCTTTAGAAGCAAAAAAATCAAGATAAGCTTGACGAATGTTTTTCATCATAATCCTTGTCAAAACCTATGCATTACGCTAAGGCTTACCGATGTATTTCCCTGCCTATCGCTATCAATACTCGGTAAAATCATCGTATTTTTAGGCTGATACTCACTTGTAAAGAGCCACGCAAATCCCCAAGCAATTATCGCACCAACACTCACTTGTAAAATAGAATGTTTCTTAGCCTCAACCCTTGAAGCCGCTGTAAGCACGGCAAGTCCTCCCACAGGCAAGGCACTTTTCCACCCGTAGCGGTAATATACATATCCAGCCGCGCTAAAAGCCCCAGCTGAATGTCCGCTAGGCATTCCTTTCCAGTCCTCACAACAAGGGCGTTTCGCCCACTTAAGCGGATGTCCGCCATTATGCACACTTTCAAAGCTATATTTTAATCCTTCAACTACAAGCTGTGTGCTTAAAGTGCCAAGTACAAGTTGCCCCATACCCTCATAGTCTTCCATTGCCAAAGATACAACCATCACATACACGGGCAAAAACCTAAACGCATCGCCAAATTGTTCAAATTGATTCTCTTGCGTATAAACGGGGGGGGGGGCATAGATAAAAAAGACCAATGCAAATTGCATAAAAAAATTTCGCCACATAGATTTCCTTAATATTTTATAATAAAATGCTATTATAAGATTTTATCCTTAAACTGCATTTTGGATTCAAGCATTATTTATAGCATATTCTACCGCATTGAGATAGCTTTGCACACTGATATTGCTTCCTTTTTTATATGCCTTATCATACGCTACGCCGTGATCCACAGAAGTGCGCAAAATAGGCAAATCAAGGCTGACATTAATGCTCTCCTCAAAATACAGCGCCTTAAGCGGAGCTAAGCCTACATCGTGATACATACTCACAAAATACCTAAACTTTGCACGATTAAGCGGAGAAAATGCACTATCAGGTGGATATGCGCCAAAAAATAGCTCTTTTCCCAAAGCCATATTTGCTTCATACACTGCCTCGCTAATAGAGCTATCCTCATCTCCCATAATACCCTCATCGCCGCAATGTGGATTAAGCCCTAGCACACAGCACGGCTCATCTAAAGCCACAGCCAAAGCAAAGCGAAGTAAAAAATCAATAAGTTTCTCTTTTTTTACACACGCGCTCACATCTTTGAGGGCAATATGGTCGGTAAAAAGTGCGACAAAAAGTGCAGGACAGCCCAGCATCATAATGCCCTGTTTCTTAAAAAAAGTAGATAAGGCGTGAGTATGCCCCACAAATGCCACTCCGGCTTCCTGCCACGCTTTTTTGTGTATAGGCAAGGTTACTAACGCCACACATTCACCACTTTGGGTAAGATTCACCCCCTGCATAAAGCTGTGGTAGCTATATGCGCCACTTTTTGCACTCACCACACCCGGCGTGATAAAATTCCCTACATCATAGGCAAAATCACCCACACACTGTATATCTAGGGGTATAGGATAAGATAGAATCTCACTCGCAGATTCTAAAACTTCTCGATGAGCGCAATAGAGTGGCTCACAGATTTGAGAAATAATCTTATGCGCTCTTAAAGCAATTTCAATCCCCACGCCATTGACATCGCCAATACTAATGGCTATTTTTGGCACATCGCCTCTTTCATTTGAATAATTGCACGCTCTAGCCCCACAAACATCGCTCTTGCGATAATACTATGCCCAATATTTAGCTCACTAATGTAAGGAATAGTGGCAACCGCGCCCACATTTTGATAATTAAGCCCGTGTCCCGCAAAGCATTCAAGTGAGCGTGTATCCGTGCTAGAAGTCGCTAAAGTCGCGCATTGAGAGAGTTCATCAAGGCTTATTTTAATTTGCTCCAGCATATCACGCATAGGCATATCTAACTCCTTAATGCTATGTTGTGTGCGCGAGAGATTACTATAAGCCATAAGGTGCAAATTTGCGTATTTACCCGTGTGTAGCTCCACAGCGTCCGCTCCAAGCTCCCTTGCAAGAAAGATAGATTCTTTTTTAGGGTCGATAAAAAGCGCACTTGCAATACCCACAGATTCAAAGGCTTTGAGTGTAGTGCGTATAGTGTTGTAATGAGATTCTATATCCAGCCCACCTTCAGTTGTAATTTCCTCTCTTTTCTCTGGCACAAGCGTAATACGGCGGGGCTTGAGAGCACAAAGATAGTCTATAATCTTTTCATCAAGAGCAGATTCTATATTAATAGGCAAAGGGCTTGATTGAATAATGCGCTTTACATCACTATCGTGGATATGTCGCCTATCCTCGCGCAAATGCAAGGTGATTTGGTGTGCTCCCGCATTTTTTGCCACAAACACCGCTTCTAGCGGGTCAGGCTCATAAATCGCTCTCGCCTCACGCAAAGTCGCAATATGATCGATATTTACCCCTAATCTCATCATCACCTCCTTATTTCTCCATAGCAATAACACCACTGCGAATAATCTCTTTTGGATTAAAGATTTTCACAGCAGCGATAAATTGATTAATCGCGGTTGGCTTATCAGTGGCGATGACAATGATATATTTTTCATTCGCATTGACAATCTTACCATTGTAAGCCTTACACAGCACCTCTATATCTGCTAAACGCTCACTTAATGGAATCTTTACAAGCGCTGCCTCTTTTTCAAGCAAATCATCGTTTGAAATCACGCTCACCACCGGGATAAGCTTATGTAGTTGCTTGATAATCTGCTCTATCACCACTTCCGAGCCTTGCGTAACAATCGTAATGCGTGAGAGATTGCTATTTGGAATGGGGGCAGTAGTCAAAGATTCTATATTATAGCCCCGCGCAGAGAAAAGCCCGGAAATACGCGCTAAGACGCTATGCTCGTTAATCACATTCACACAAATACTTTTTTTCATTTCTTTATTTTTTGCTTCCATTGTTGCTTCCTTATGCGATTATTTACTCTGCGGGAGCATCATCTCATAGATTGCCCCACCTGTTGGCACCATAGGCAACACATTTTCGTGTCTATCAATAAGAACCTCAATAAACGCCACTTTTTTAGAATCTAGCGCGGCTTTGAGTGCTGGGGCAAACTCATCTTTACGCTCTACCCTAAAGCCCACACCTCCAAAAGATTCTATAAGCTTCACAAAATTCGGCTGCAAACTCAAATCTACGTGAGAGAGGCGATTATCATAAAATAAAGTCTGCCATTGGCGCACCATACCCAAATAATTATTATTCAAAATCACATTAATTACAGGAATATTATATGCTACACAAGTCATTAACTCTTGAATATTCATCAAAATTGAGCCATCTCCTGTAATATTGACGATAATTTTATCCTCACACGCGAGTTTTGCACCAAGAGCAGCGGGCAAGCCATAGCCCATTGTGCCAAGCCCCCCGCTGCTTAAAAATTGACGCGGAAAGCTAAAAGGATAAAACTGCGCCGCCCACATTTGGTGCTGTCCCACATCAGTGGTAATAATCGCCCTCTCACTCAAACTCTCTCCTAGCTGCTCAATAATCCATTGGGGTTTAATAGAATCCTCGCTATCCTCATAGCTTAGCGGATTCTGTCGCTGCAGTGAGCGCAAATGCTCCCGCCACTGCTCAATATGCTCCCTCTCATAGCCATTAAGCTCAATAAGCATATCAGCAATAGCATACTTCAAGTCGCCCACAATAGGGTAATCCACACCTACGATTTTACCAATAGAGCTAGGGTCTATATCGATATGTGCTATTTTTGCATTTTTGGCAAACTCACTCAATTTGCCCGTTACCCTATCATCAAATCTCGCACCAAGGCAAATAAGCAAATCGCACTCGCTCACCGCCATATTTGCCGCATAGCTGCCGTGCATTCCTAGCATTCCTAGTAGATTCTCATCATTATGCGCCAAGACGCCAAGCCCGAGCAGAGTCTCCACACAAGGAATCCCTGTGCGATGAGCCAACTCACGCACATCTTCACTTGCATTTGAGAGTATCGCACCCCCACCGATATAAAACAAAGGCTTCTTGGCGTGTGTGATAGCCGCGCAAAGCTTTTTGATTTGACGTGGATTCCCCTTAATCGTAGGTCTATAACTCTGTAATGCAATAGAATCTGGATAGTCAAATGTGCCTAATGTCGCAGTAATATCCTTTGGAATATCCACAAGCACAGGTCCTTGTCTCCCACTTCGTGCAATATAAAAAGCTTCTTTTAAAATTCTGGGTAATTCGGCAATATTGCGCACTAAAAAATTGTGTTTCGTGCAAGGGCGCGAGATTCCAACCGCGTCAATCTCTTGAAATGAATCTGTGCCAATTTGCGTAATAGGCACTTGTCCGCTAATCACCACAAGCGGAATGGAATCTGTGTAAGCGGTGGCTATTCCTGTAACTGCATTAGTGAATCCCGGACCAGAAGTGATAATAGCCACTCCCACTTCCCCGCTACTGCGCGCATAGCCATCGGCTGAATGCACCGCGCCTTGCTCGTGCCGTGCAAGAATATGATGAAAATATTGTTGCTTATAAATCTCATCATAAATATGCAACACCGCACCACCGGGATAACCAAACACTACCTTTACGCCCTCTAAATGCAAGGCTTGGATAATCATTTGTGCCCCTGTTAGCTGCTTCATAAAAACTCCTTTTGCCTCTTTAGTCGCTTTTAAAAAGCGTTGATGATACCTAAATTTTGTTTAAAATATGCAGCTTTAGATGATTGAATCTCACGCTTTTTGTGTATATGTGCTTTTTTTGCACCTTTTAATGCAATAAAGCAATGTCAAAAGTTAGGAAATTGCTATGTTTAGGATTTAACTCTTATTTTTAAGAATCCAACAATATGCAAAAGTTATATTATGTTTGTTACAAAATTTCGCTAGGATTAAATTTTTATTTTATTTCACAAGGAGTCTTAATGCTAAAAAAATTAGCATTTACTTTGGGCGCGGCACTTGCGCTATTTTTTGTAGGCTGCGGTGGAGATACACCAAAAGATGTGGCAGTTTCTTTCATTGAGGATGTATATAATGGCAAGGGCGATGCACTTATCAAGTATGTGTATATTCCAGAAAATGAAAAAGCGGGTGCAAAAGAGTTTGTAGAGGGCAAACTTAAAGCAGCGGCTGAAATAGCTAAAGAAAATGCGGACAATGCTGGAGGAGTAAAAAATATAGAAGTGTTGTCTGAAAAAGTAGATGAAAAGAAAGCAAGAATAGAATTGCGCGTGAATTTTAAGAATGGTGAAGACAAAATGGAGCACGTGAAGCTAACAAACATAGATGGCAAATGGAAAATTGACCTCTAAAAAGCTGCAATTTAGGAGATTCTATCTCGTATTGCTTGCGTTATGTTTTGGCGTTGTGGCACTTTGTATCGCAACGCTTTTTAATTTCTCCCCCTCATCTCTTACCCCCACGCTTTTACACAAAGATTTGCGCCCTCTCCCTCCATTGCAGATAGGCGATATGATTCTACGAGAAGGTATAGGCATAGAAAGTGTAGTGATTAAACGCCTAAGCAAACATCGCTATACACACATTGGATTGGTTGTTAGCTCAAAACCTATTATTATCTTACACGCCACACCAGATGATAATCTCAAAATGCCAAATCAGGTGATTCTAAGCTCCATTGATGAATTTTTATCCCACGCGCAAAACATTGCGATTAAACGACTAAATCTAAGCAAAGCTCAAAAGGAGCATATCGCATTGCAAGTGTCCGCCTATCTTGGCAAAACTTTTGTGCTAGATTCAAACAAAGGCGCACTATACTGCACGACTTTGCTCGAGCAAATCTTATCGCCCATTATTCCGCTCAATATAGATTATGAACGTATTGATTTACCCGCCTTTAGCGGAGATTATCTCTTTCCAAAGGCATTTTATGAGGATTCTAATTCAACACTCATTTATGAAAGTCGAGCATATTGACAAAAAGTTACAAACAAGAAATTTTTGCATTCTAGATTCTTAAACCCTCATAGATTGCTTTTATCTCGTCCTTGTTTAGTCGTTCGCGCTCTTGCAAGGCTTTAGAAATTGCTAAAAGGGCGGTTTTTGAGTTAGTAATAAATTCGCGCATCTCACTCTGTGCAGATTCTAAAATCGCCGCCACATCGCTACTATCGCTCAATAATCGCTCACTCATTCCATATTCCTCGCACATCTGCATAGCTATGCCTTTAGCACGTGCAATATCTTCTTTTGCATTACTAAAACTCTGCTGATAAATGTAACTCACGGCGATATTGCCACTTAGGGCGACCTTGATTTGCGCCATAAGCTCCTGCTTACTCACAATCTCCTTATCCACAGCCCTAAAACTCTCACTCACAAGTGCAATTTTATCAAAATCCACCTCTAACCAATACGCGCTCAACGCCTTTGCACCCTGATAAAGAGCTAGAATCTCTTTTTCTTTCTCGCTTAGGCTCAACACTTTCTTTTTGCCTATCAACACCTTGTCTTTCGTGGCTAAAATATCTTCTTTTTGTATCACATTTGATTTGCGCCTTAGAGCGTTGAGAGCGGATTCATTTACGAGTGCCGCAAGAGCTGCACCACTAAAACCCACACACAAGCGTGCCACCTCCTCTATGTCAAGCTCGTGCTTTTTATCCTGCAAATACAGCCCCAAAATATGTTCTCGCTCTTGCAAGTTTGGCAGCTCTACATAGATTCGCCTATCAAATCGCCCACTACGCAAAAGTGCCTCATCAAGCACCTCCATCTTATTTGTTGCTGCGATGACTATCACACCACTAGAATCTTCAAAGCCGTCCATTTCTGTTAAAAGTTGATTGAGTGTTGCCTCGCGCTCATCACTACGTGTGTTGCCTCGCGCTTTCCCCACTGCATCAATCTCATCAATAAAAATAATACTCGGTGCTTTTGCCTTTGCCCTCGCAAAAAGCTCCCTTACGCGCTTTGCACCCATACCGACATAGATTTGCACAAAGCTTGAACCGCTTTGATAAAAAAATGGCACACCGGCTTCACCAGCCACAGCCTTGGCTATCATTGTCTTACCCACACCCGGAGGTCCAACAAGTAGCACACCCTTAGGCAAAGTAATGCCCAAATCCTGATAATGCTTAGGATTTTTCAAATAATCAATAATTTCTACAAGCTCTTCTTTCACCTCGCTAATCCCCGCCACATCTTTAAAACGCACTGCACTACTCATTGGCATAAAGCTAGATTCTATAAGTGGCACACTCTCTCGTATAGGCTCATTTTGTATTTTTTGAGGGATTTTGTTCTTTCTGTGCGAACGCACAAGCGCAAAAAATAGGCTTAGGACTAAAAATACGACAACAATCACACCAATTTCGCCCAGAATCTCGCTACTAAAAAATGTTTGTCTCACTTTAATGGGGAACATATAGCCCCACGCTTCAAGCGGAATGGGGTAGAGATAGACTTTATAATTGTCATCTTTATGTGTAAAATACAAATAGTCATTATCCACACTCACATTGCGCACTTCTCCACTCGAAAGCAAAGTCTGTGCTTCTTGTGTGCTAAGCACTTGGGTATTATCACGCATAAGCATCACCACGACAAGAATTGCTACGACAACAACGCCAACAATCCCCACGATGAGACTTTTAGACTTTACCATAATTCCCCTCCTTGTGTATCTCATAAGATGTGAATGTGAGCCATTTGCCCTCTAAACCCTCTTGAGAGGATACAAAATAAAAGCGGTTAAAGAACTGGTCAAGCCCACTATACATAAAGCCATTTGCAGATTCTATTTTGCTCTCAACAAGCACTTCTAAAGGCACTCTATGCGCTTTTCTAAAGGATTCGTTATTATGCGTGATAATATCTTTAAGCGTATGTAGTCGCTCTTTAGCAATATCGCCCTTGACTTCATTTACAAGAGCACTAGACCTTGTGCCATCACGCTTAGAGTAAATAAAGGGGTGCAAATGCGTAAGCGGAAAGGTTCTAAAGTTATGCAAAGATTCCTGCCACACTTCCTCACTCTCGCCGGGGTGTCCCACAATAAAATCACTCCCCAAACAAAAGCCTTTTTGAGCAAACTCATCAAACAAGGCTAAATCACTCTCCACGCGATTTAGCCTATTCATTACCTCTAGCATTGTATTGCTCGTATGTTGAAGTGCGATATGCAAATGTCTCTCCATTAGGGGTAGATTCAAAACATCTTTAAGTTCATCATTGATTTGACTAGGCTCTAAGCTCCCTACGCGTAAGCGTTTAAGGACATTGAGAGCATTTATATCACAAATAAGTTTGGCAAGATTATAATTATCTAAATCTATGCCATAACTACCAACATTCGTGCCTGTTAGCACCACCTCATCTACACCATTTTCACTTAAAGCGCAGATTTGATTTAGAATCTTCTCCTTTGGGTAGCTCCGTGCGCGCCCACGCACAGAAGGAATAATGCAATAACTGCACGAAAAATTACAACCCTCCTGAATCTTCAAAAACGCGCGTGATTTATTTGCAAACTCCGCAATCATCGTGCTATCGATATGTGTCTCGTTTTTTTCTTCATAAAAAAATCGCTCATCTGTGCGCAAAAAATCTCCAATAGATTCTTTAAAACTATGGGCGAATACACTATGGGCGAGATTATTATGAAAAAGCTCTTTTCCCCTTGTCCCCACACCACAGCCGGTAAGATAGACTTTTTTATCCAAATGGCGTATTTTATTGAGATAGCCCCTCACACCAGAATCTGCACCATTTGTTACCGTGCAAGAATTTACCACCACCACATCGGCGCTCTCCTCATCATTGACGCATTCAAACTCCTCTCCTATGCAGCTTTTCATTACCTGTGTATCAAAGAGATTTGTGCGACAGCCAAAGGTTTTAAAATATACCTTTTTTTGCAAAATATATCCTTCGCTAAGATTCTATCGCGCCGCCTAGCAAGGCATTTGCGGAGGTATGACTAGAAATAGAGGCAGTATCGCCAATACCATTGCCACCGGTGGCAACAACTTTAGTTGTAGGATAGGCGATGTGTATATCATCTTCTTTTAAAATTGCCTCGATAATCTCCCCTGAAATCGTGCTACGCAAGGCGAGTGTGGCATAGGCGTTTGTTTGATACCACATTGAGATTCTAAGTCCATTTGGCTCTATCATACAATAGCTTCGCACCTCAAGATTTGGATTGCGTAGAGAGTATTTATCGCGCATACGATGCACCTGCTGACGCACCATTTCCGTGTAGCCTTTGGCATATTTTTTACCAATATCTGTGGCAATTTTGAGTGCTTTTTTATGATTGCTATCAAAGGTGATACTAAAGTCTATCCCGTCCCAAACGGTCTTTAGCCCTCCGTGCGTATAGTTTGCAAACATTGTAGTAAAAATAAAATTGTTTGGGACAAAGATAATGCGCCCAGCTCGGCGATTTTCCTTATAACTTGTGAGTGTTACATCTTCAAAAAGTGTGATTCTTAGCATAGAAATATCCAGTACATCGCCTACATAGATGCTATTATCCTTTACCACGCGCACCCTATCACCCACATGCACAGTGCCACCCAGCACGATGACAAACCAGCCGAGCACACTCATAAATAAATCTTTCATCGCAATAGCAAGACCCGCTGAAGCAAAACCCACAATCGCCACGAGGTAGGTTACATTCTCCATATAGCTAAAAAGCAGAATAAGCACGATAATGGTGATATTTAAGAAATTAATCACCTTACTTGCAGTATAGATTCTATCTGTATCAAGGATATATTTGCGTAGAGTGAGCTTCAGCAAAAAGGCTAAAAGAATCGTAATAAGCACTGCTATGCCTACATACACGATTTTTACAATTTGATTTTTGATTTGATTTGTAATCTTTGTATTGATATTCTCACTCTCTTGCACATAAATATCAATCGAAGTTTCTAAGATTTTTTGTGCCCCCTCGAGCTCTTCTATCATTCTCTGTGTGGAAGCAATGGCACTTGCTACTTCAAGGGATTTATCAGTAAAACTTAGCTCAAGCAAAAGCGTGTATTTCTCACGCACCATATCAAGCAAATGCTGCAAACTATCATAATTGCTTTGAAGCGTATTTTGTTGCTCCCTCATTATTTTCATAAAAGAATACCCAGAAAAAGCTAAAAATGGATTAGTAATCTGTGGCACTTCATCGATTGTCTTAATTTCTAGAAGTTCCTTGTATGGCTCTTTTGCATAGTCTTTTAACAAATCTTGCTGCCTTTGCAAAGTCTCTAGGCGCGAAGTGAGTGAGCGGGGAGGATTGATATGGGATTGAATCTCTCGTTTTAATATATTGATTTCATCACTAAGTTCATTATAGTTTTGCATACTCATATAGTGCTTGAGCCACGCATTGTGGCTCGATTCTAGCTGCTTATCAATAACCTCTACCTGCTCTTTAAGCGAAAGATCATCTCCAAAGCCAAGAGATAGAGTAGCACAAAGCAGCGCAATCACACATAAGATTAATTTATTCATCACATTCTCCACAGGCTTTTAACACTTTTAACACAACATCTTTTGGCACATCATCAAGTAGTCTCACATCACCAATGCCTTGAGGCAAGATAAACATAATCTTAGAATCTGTGCTTTTTTTATCAAGATAGAATTTCTCATAAAATCCACTCGCTGATGAAAAACTAAATCTTGTAGGCAAATCATAACTTGCAAGCAGTTTCTCTATGCTTTCACACTCACTTTGCGTCATCATTCCTAGCTCACAAGCAAGTGCATTTGCCATACACATACCCATACTTACCGCCTCTCCGTGTAGAAATCTCTCATATTGTGTAAGATTCTCAATAATATGCCCGAAAGTATGTCCATAATTCAATGCGGCGCGAATGCCTCGCTCTTTCTCATCAGCACTTACAACACCTGCCTTTATCTTTACACTTGTGGCTATGGCTGCACTCAAAGACACTATATCCTGCAATGTGAGCCTATGCGAAAGCAGCATATCAAAAAATATCTTATCAAAGCACACCGCCATTTTGACAATCTCTGCTACTCCCGCTCCAAACTCTCTACTTGGGAGAGTGGCGAGCATAGAGGGGTCGATATATACCGCTTGTGGCTGATGAAAAAGCCCAACAAGATTCTTACCAAAGCTATTATTAATGCCGGTTTTGCCCCCAACAGACGCATCAACTTGCGCTAAAAGTGTTGTTGGAATCTGTATGAAATCAATCCCGCGCTGATAAATCCCACTTGCAAAGCCCACCATATCGCCGATAACGCCCCCGCCAAGCGCAATCATTAAGGATTTTCTATCAAGGCGATGAGTAAAAGCGCATTCAAGGATATACTCGATATTTTGCATATTTTTATACTTCTCGCCATCTGGCACAATACACACATACACTTCAGGCGCAAAAATACGCTCTAG
Source organism: Helicobacter sp. MIT 03-1616 (assembly GCF_000765685.2). Classification (NCBI taxonomy): domain Bacteria; kingdom Pseudomonadati; phylum Campylobacterota; class Epsilonproteobacteria; order Campylobacterales; family Helicobacteraceae; genus Helicobacter; species Helicobacter sp. MIT 03-1616. The sequence continues at coordinate 29,849 of NZ_JROY02000010.1, forward strand.
GACATATTTGAGATACAGCCCGGCGACTTTTGGATTTGAAACAATAAGAATCTTATGATTCGATTCTATTTTTGGTAATGCCCCAATATAAATAGGATATTGTGAAGTTTTTGTCTCTATATGCACAATTTCGCTCATAATTTCTCCTCCTTATTTAACTTGCGAAAGTGGAATAAAAATCTGCGGATTCTTATTGTTCATTGATACAATTTTATGAGCATCAGTAGAAAGAAATGAAAAGGTCTTGGTGCGCGAAATGCCCCGCTCAAATGGCACAAAGCACAAATAAGGGATAAAGCTATCTTGCAAATACAAAATAGGATTTTTTGAATCTGTTTGTATCATATTCATATCGCATTTAAAAATCCGCGCAAGCTCCTCATATCGCTGCATAATCTCATTATGATACAGCGCGTCCGTATCATAATCATACACATCAATATCAAGCTTGAGCTGCTTACTCACATCAAATACTACCGAAGCTACATTATCCGCATTTCCCATACTTTCACTTAACACGACAAAGCCCTGTTTGCACTCGCTTATATGCTCATAGCCTGTCTTAAGCACAGGGATTGAGAGGTCAAAAAGCACCTTACGATTCTTACGCAAAGCAAAAATATCGTGATTCACAATCACCAACCCAAAACGTTTCTGTGAATCTTGAGCGATTTTCTCCTTAAAGCTCGCATTATTATAATCCACCATAACCTTTACGCTCTTAGATTCTAAATCCTTTATTGATTTGAGGAACGCGAAATTAGAGGGATTAAGCAAATGGATAAAAAGCTTATTATTTTTGAGATTATCATTTAAAAAAATTGCGTCCTGCACATCATTAAAGATTCTATGTTCGCTTGAAAGCGACATATCAATATAAAGAAAAATATCGCGTCCAAATGGTGCAGGAAACTGCCCTATATCACTTTTTATCTGCCTATACACATCATTAAGCTTTTTTGGGTCTCCAGCAATAAGCAGACTATCATTTGGCTGAATCACCAAAGAATGTGTGCTTAAAAGCAACTTGCCACCACGATAAATGCCAACGATGCGCCAATTTTTCTGCTGTATAGAACCTATGTGCCGATATGCGTATATACTCCCGCTTGGCACACCAACTTCCATAATCTCGCCCTGCCCTAGCCCAAAACTACGCGGGATAAGCGGGACATTTGGCAGACGCTCGATAAATTTATTTGAAATAATCAGCTCTTCATTTAAAATAATCACATTGTTATCATTTTTCATTTGTGCGCTTTTCTTTTGTTCCTCAAGCGCCATTACAATACGCACGTTTTTGCTTATAGCGCGGATAAGCTCATAAGTAACAATTATCTCACTTTTATCTTCGAGCACCAAAAACACGCTATGAATGTCGTTGTCTATAATCTCCCCTAGACGAAACGAAGAGGTATAATCAAAACAATGAAATTCAAAGGAGCTAGGTGCATTATCGGGCATAAAACACATATCTTTTGTAACGACCACATAATAGTCATTGCTAAAATATTTGTCTAAAATCGTATCAAGAAATATTCTTGCAATACCCCCTTGCGCGACAATAAGCGTTTTTTTCACACTTGCCCTTTGTTGTGAGTTTCAATGAGTTTCAAAGGGATGATTATAGCCAAAAAGTAATAACCAAGCCTTTAAAAACGCGTAGGCTTTTTGATACCCTTAAGGCGCATTTGTGTATAGAATCGACTTAAGGCTATGCTCTCTTTTTTGCCTATACGATAATGAATGTGCTTAAGATATGCGAGAATATCCGCAGCAGCGATATTGCTCTGTCTGCTTCGTTCCTGCAAAATATAATGCGGAATCTTCACAGGCACTCTTATGAATCTTTGCGCGAGTTGCTTATAAAACGCGCTATCTTTATTAAAGCACAATCGCCCAAAGCTAAAACCCAAATGATGTTTGTCCCACCATAGCTTACCAAGGTCGATGCTCTCACCACCACCCAAATTGTAGTGCAAAGCCCTATCACCAATAAGAATCTCGCCCCTCACGCCGAGCACCTTTGCTAGGGCATTTGATGAAGCAGATTGATAATCGTCTTTTTGCGCTCGAGGCAAGGCGAGCACACTCCATACCGCGCCCTTTGCCACAATCCCCGCATTTGTCGCTTTTTTTTGACGCGCACTCTCATATCCTGCGATACTCGAGATAAATCCCGCATCAATTCGCCGATACAAAAAATCCTTATTAAGCCTCGCAGGGTAGGATTTCCTCAAGCCCAAAAAGATTTTAAAATATGAAGGCGTGGGATATTTTTTGATAAACACATCAAAGGGAAGCAGATTCAAATACTCGATTTTACCAAAGCGCATAGTAAGCCCTACAACACCATTTTCACGCTTTTATCTTGTTTTAAATGCACAAAAATATCATTGCGTTCGCTTTCACTCTGCACCTCCACGCTCACATATACACTCACAAAATGCCCCTGTGCCGAGTGTTTGCCAAGCTTTATATTATATTCGCGTGGCATTACCTCAAAGACAAGTTCGCGTAGCCTCTCCTCACTCTCACCGATAATGCGATACTCCCACACACAGGGATAAACGATGTTTGGTTTTTGCATATCAAGATTCATTATTTCTCCATTTTTTAGAATCTAACTTAAAGATTTGCCCTCTAAAATCTCACGCATAAATGTCGGAATCTTACAAGGTTTGCCCTTTTTCACATCGACAAAGGCAAGGGTAATCACCGCGCTAAACACGAGAGCATCACTTAAAGAATGCGCAAGTGCGTCATAGATTCTATACACATTTTGCTTGAGCTTTATGGAAACATTTTTGCACTCTAAAATCTCGTTTCTTACCTCTAGCATATCGCCTAAATGTGCGCTTGCGACAAAATCCATTTCGGCGTGTTTAAGCACAAAGCCACTTTGTTCCACAAAAGGCTGCATATTTTTAGCAAAAAACAATTCGCTTCGTGCGCGCTCACAATATTTAAGGTAATTTGTATGATACACAATCCCGCCACAATCCGTATCTTCAAAATACACTCTCAAGCGATATGATTCCAACGCCCTCTCCTTAGAATATAACTTTTGCAAATATTGTAGCAAAGTTAAGTTTAGTATTGTGTAATGTTATGTGTCTTGCAAATTGTGAATCAACTCTTAAGAGATTCAAAAATGCGCGAAATTTCTCCCCTATCGCTCGTGCGCGTAAGCGCAAGGATAAGCAACACACGCGCTTTTTGTGGATTCAAATCCTCGCTACTAATAAAGCCACATTCTCTATCCTCTTTATTTACAATGACTTTACCGCAGTTTATCCTCGAACTTATAACGACTACCACGCCCTCTTTGATGAGCTTTTTTTAGCGCACTTTTATGATGTGCGTGTATGCTTCCCGCACCGCTCCCAGCAATAACAAGCCCCCTTGTGCCTTGCTCTATTAGAGCTTTGGCAGCAGTGGCAAGTCCATCTCCTGCATAAGAGCCTAGAATCTCCACGCGAGGCAGAGAGTCTAAATCATTCACACTAAAGGACAAATTGCACCCTTGTGGCTGTGGGCGAAAAAAAATGCGATGATTTTCTATATAGCCCAAATCGCCACCATAATACATATTATGCGAATCTGCTTCATCATATGATTTTACAGAATCTAATATGTGCGCTTTGAAGCAAGGTATCAACGCGCTTAGCGAGAGTGAGCCATATCTCTGCGCTCATATCCGCGCTGTCAATGTTGGCAATCTGCTCTGTATGCAAGGAAGCGATAGTGTGAATCTCCTGTGGCAAGGCACGAATGAGTAAATCAATATCGAGCATACCCGCCTTATATTCCAATGTATGCGAATCTACCCCGCAATGCGTAGTGTGTAAATCCATAAGACCGGCTATCGTGCCATCTGTGGCAAGAATAGCGATAGTAGGCTTTTGTGTGCTCTCCATAGTCGAGATTCTATGCAGAAAAAAGCTGTGAGATAAAAATGACTAAAATTATGCCGGGCGCGACAATGCGTAGTATCCATAGCCACACGAAAAAAAGCGTATTTGGCAGATAGGGCGTCCATTTTCGCAGATTCTCCACCTTGATATACCAGCCCAAAAAGAGAAGCACACACAACATTCCTAGCGGCATAAGCACGGAGGTGGTGAGGAAATCGAGCATATCAAAAAGGTTTTTTTCGCGTATGGTAGGCATATTAAGGTCAGCATTACTCCACAAAATCACAAGAAAGCCGAGTATCAAAATCACGCCGCCTAATGTGTATGAGGCTTTGGCTTGGGAAAAATTAAGCTTGTCGCAGAGGATTCTCACACCCGGCTCAAGCATAGAGATTGTGGAAGTGAGTCCGGCAAAAAGCACAGCAATAAAAAAGAGTATGCTAATAACCTCTCCGCTGCTCCCCAGCGAATGAAATGCAAGGGGCAAAGAGATGAGTAAAAGCCCCACACCCTCGCTTGGCTGCCCGTCAAAATGATAAATAAATGTAAAAATCATAAGTCCGGCGATAAGCGAGATGACAATACCGCTTATTACTACCCACAAGCCGCTTTTAAGGAGATTTTCACCCTCTTTTGCATTTGCCGCATAGACAGCTATCGTGCTTACGCCCAGTGAGAGGGAGAAAAAGACTTGCGCGAGAGATTCTATAAGCGTATCAAGAGTAATGCGCGATGGGTCAAAATGAAACATAAAATGCCAGCTTTTACCAAACTCCTCGAGCGTAAGTGCATAGATGAGTAGTCCCACAAATATAATAAAAAGCAGAGGCATAAGGATAAGATTGAGTCGCTCAATACCCTTTTTAATCCCACGCGCCACAACAAATGCAGTAAAAGCAATAATACTAGCAAAGCAAAAACTCTGCCACAGGAATGATTGTGTCCGAATCTCATTAAAAAGTGCAACAGAGCCTTGAATATCACTAGGCAAATGAGTGCTAACAAAGATGAGATAATACAGAATCCAGCCCATTACTACCGCGTAAAAGCTAAGGATAAGGGGTCCGGCAATGGCATTTATCCCTAGCCACATCAGGGATTTATTAAGGGGTTTTAAATCTTGCACAGATTGATTGTGTATGTCTAATTTATCGTGTGCAGTAGGTGAGGTATTAAGCTTATCAAGGATAGGGTAATTATCTAAAGGGTTGCTTCGCGCAATGTTGCCAAGGAGCATTTCGGCAATCAGCATTGAGACGCCAATACATAGCGCAAGGATAAGGTAGAATATCACAAAAGCCCCACCGCCATTTTCCCCTGCCATATATGGAAATCGCCAAATATGTCCCAAACCAATAGAGCTACCCAAAGTCGCCATAATAAAGCCCAGCCTACTGAAGTTATTCATCTGTATGTTCCTTTTTTGTGTTAGCATCTGTGGATTCTAGCTAAAATATAGCAAAGTTGCGTCTTTCTATTTTGGAAAGTTTAGAATCTTTGATTGTATCTCGCAGATTCTATTTTGCAAAAGTGCAGAATATTTGACTTTGTTTTAAGGCTTTGCATTTTTCCGTATTCCTCTTTGATCCATCCTTGACATATTTATCCTTGGAATATAAAATTCAGCCCTTTGTTGCATATGCAACTATAAGGTTATAATTCGTGCATACTTGAGCAAGACCTTAACTTGTGTGAGATTTTTCAGGCACATATTTTGCTATCTCGCGCCCATAAAAGTTTTTGTAAGGTTATTTTCTATGCTTTACAGAATTTCACAACCTTATATATTTCAATAAGGAAAAAGTGTGCTAAGAAGTCTTGTTCTCTTGCTTTTGTGTTGTTGTCTTGCCTATACATCGGGCTTCAAAATAAATGAGCAGAGCCTTAATTCAACCGCGCTGAATTCTGCTTATGTCGCTGGAGCTTATGGGGCGGATAGCGCATATTATAATCCTGCTAATATGGGTTTTTCTCACCCATTATCAGACACGGCTAAACACGATTTAGATATTACTTTTACAGGCATTTACATTCCGGGTTTTGCTTTTACAACAGATACGAATTTGAAAAATATTGGTGAGGGCTCTATTAATTGGGGCTTAAGCACCACTACGACATTGGGTATTGATTCAAATATGGCAAATTTAGCAAACACTTTTTTGGGTGTGGATTTGAGTGCACCCATTGAAGTGCCCTCTGAAGTGAAAAACCAGCACGGAGAATGGGGATTTAGTGAGAGAGGTGCATTAGTTGAGGGTTCTGCTGACCCGACATTTTTTCCTGTGCCTAAGATTTTTTATAAAAGCAAAACTGCTAAAAATAAGTGGGGAAATTGGAATTTTGGTGCGAGTTTTACTGCTCCTAGCGGATTAGCAATGAATTGGAATGGCGAGGCAGGGGCTTTTTTACGCAATGTGATGATTGCAATGGTGGAATTTAGTCCTTCTTTGAGTTGGAATTATGATGAACGTATTTCTATTGGGGTAAGTCCGCGGATTCTCTATGGAATGGGCAATTTCAAAAACACTGTGTTTGTTCCACTTGGCACAAAAGATAAGCCCGGTGAAGTGATTACAAATATTAAAGATTTTGATGAAATTCCAGAATCTATGGTGCCACCAGCTATGGCGCAGCTCATTTATGCAGTAAATACAGCTCAAGGTAATGCTTTAGCTGCTTTGGCAGGATTAGGAGTTTCTGGTGGAGGACACTTAAATAATAAGCTTCGATATCAAATGCCTACAATATTTAATCCTGAAGCGTGGTTTGGTATGCCTGACCCGAGTGTGTTTGCTCCTTATGTTGATGACAATAAACAAAGCATTGATGTTGCAGGTTATAATGCAAAGGTTGCAGAGATTAACGCAAAAATTAAAAAGAATTGGGAGAACTATCAGGGTGAATGGACAAATGGTAACTTAGAATGGCGGTATAATGATAAGACTTGTGCAAGTCAAACAGCTATTTGTTTGCCCACATTATTCAATAAAGTGCCTAATCAAACTTATAAAACTACTATTAATGGGGTAGAGCAAACAGGCTATAAATTTGTCAATGGTGTAAATTATTGTATTCAAAATGGTTATAGCACAAGTGATTTTTATGGTTGTGGTAATTTAGCAGACACTATGAAAGAAGCTCAAAACTTAGGAGCATATGTGAATTGTTACACAGGGACATTTTATGATTTTAATGGTAACTTGCAAACAAGTAACCCGGGACCTTGTGCTTATCCATCTCCAACAGAAACAGATGCCGATGGATCTCCACGTGGCTATCTCCCTCTAATGGATGCCAAACAAGTGGCAAATGCCTTTGGTATGGGAGATATGGAGATTACTACAAGGCTTGTAGGAGCGACTAAAGTAGAGCAAAAAAGTAATGGTGCAGATCTTGCCTTTGGCTATAAACTTGCAATGAGTATGCGTCCCTTTGAAAGCAAGAAAACTACTTTGAGTGTTGTTTATACTTCTCCCGTAACTTTTAACCTCAAGGGCGGTCTTGATGCTACAACTTATATTGGTGGTTCTGTGGGTAATGTAAATATGAAAGCAGATTTAAATCTTGGTGTTACGCTTCCTTCAAGCGTGCAAATTGCAATAATGCACTATTTTGAGCAATTAAGTGTAGAGTTTGTATATGAGAGAATTTATTGGAGCAAGGGAGATAAATTTGCATTTAACTTTAGCAATCCCAAATTTACGCCTCTTAGCGGTATGGTAATGCAATTTAGTTCGCAGCAATTAGAAGCAATGATGGGGTTAGCTGATTATGGTGCAGTGGCTATGGGTGATGGTTGGCAGGATACTATTGCTTTGCGTTTAGGGGTTACTTATTTGACACAAAAGAATCTACTTCTAATGTTTTCTGCGGCATTTGACCAATCCCCTGTGCCTCAAGATAAAATAGGAATCCCCGATAGTAATGCCTATATGTTTGGTGCAGGAGTGAGAAAAACATTTAGTGAGCAATGGAATCTAGGCGTTGCATATAGTCTAAGTCTTAAAGATGGGCGTAAAAGTATTTATCAAACAGGTGGATTCGGACAACTTCATTTGCTCTCTGCTTCTTTGGGTTATCAATTTTAACTTTTTATTAAAAAGGCACAAAATAGCGTAATTCAAGCATTAAGAGAATTCATAGCAAAATAAAAAGTTAAGAGGAAATTATAAATATGTGCTACAATTTGAGTTTTTAAAATCAAGGGTAGAATATGGATTCTTATGAATATGGTGAGTTACTCTTTTGTCCTTACTTACTATCTTTAAATTTCCCTATTATCTGCAAACATTCATAAAGGCTTTATATTCTAAAGTTGTCTATGCAACTATAATGAGATGAAATTGTATTATACCTAGATAAACAAATTTTAAAATCACATTAATATCTTTGAAAAAAATTTGCAATTTCTGCTGAATTTTTGGTTTGAGTAAGGGCAAGCATTAAAAGCACACGTGCTTTTTGTGGGTTCAAATCCCCACTGCCAATAAAGCCAAATTTAGCATCTGCTTCACTTGCTAATACTATGCCATTATTTATCCTTGAGCTTTGCACGACTATTAAACCCTCTTGCATTAATTTTTTAAGCATATCTTTGTGATTCTTATGGATACTTCCAGCGCCACTTCCTGCTATGACCAAGCCTTTTGTGCCTTGATTTGCCAAAGCTTGAGCCGCTATGGCTAAGCCATCATTAGCATAAGAATAAAGAATATCCACTTTTGGCAGAGATCTCAAAGAGCGCACATCAAATTCACTATGAGTCGTATGAGGCTTATTTGGAAATGTGTAGAAAAATATTTTACCATCTAAAATATAGCCCATATCGCCACTATTAGGGGAGGAAAAAGCATCTACATTAAGACTATGTGTTTTGCTCACATATCGCGCACTTTGGATTCTATCATTCATCACTACCATAACGCCCTTACCCTTTGATTGCGTATTAGCTGCTAATGCAAGTGCATTGTAAAGATTCTTAGGACCATCAGCACTTATCGCAGTGCTAGGACGCATTGCTCCTGTAAGCACTACAGGCTTATCGCTTCGAGTAGTAAGATGCAAAAAAAATGCGCTCTCTTCCATTGTATCTGTGCCGTGAGTAATAACAATACCATCAATCTTTGGATTCTCAAGCAACTTATTCACGCGTTGAGCCAAAGTGAGCCATATTTCATCATTCATATCCGCACTATCAATATTGGCAATTTGCTCCCCTTGAATATGTGCAATCTCTTGAAGCTGTGGCACAGCCTCAATCAATGTATCAACGCTTATTACTCCTGCATTATAGCCTGTTGTTTTAATTTGAGAATCTACCGCCCCAGCTATCGTTCCTCCTGTGGCAAGAATCACAATATTAGGCTTCTTTATTTTGGCATTTTGCTCAAAGCCTTCCAACTTTTCACTCCTTTTTTCTTTCACTTGCTGTGCTTTCTCTTCACTTGAACAACCTAGCATTCCTAATGCCATCACAAGAACACAAACAAAGATTTGAGCAATACGCCATATATTCATTGTAATCTCCTACAAAATTGCATCTAAATCGAATTATTATAGGAGATTTTATCAACTATGTCAAGCGCTTTTAGCCTACTCTACTTCAGCATCAATGACATCATCATCTTTTTTCTTTGTATCTGTGCCTTGTTGTGTGCCACCTTGCTCTTTGGCATACGCTGCTTCAGCAAGTTTATGGCTTACTTCTGTGAGATTTTTAATTTTCTCTTCAAGCTCCTCTTTTGAAGCATTTTCATTTTTCAAAGTCTCTTCAAGTGCAGCAACCGCGCTTTGAATCTTTTCTACTTCGGCAGATTCTATTTTATCCTTAAATTCTTCAAGGCTCTTTTTTGTTTGATACACTAGAGAATCCGCATTATTACGCAATTCAATAATTGCTTTTTTCTTCGTATCCTCTTCTTTGTGTAATTCTGCTTCTTTGACCATTTTTTCAATTTCAGCATCTGAAAGCCCGCTTGAACCGCTAATCTTAATCTCTTGAGATTTTCCTGTGGCTTTATCCTTTGCTGAAACGGTTAAGATTCCATTTGCATCAATGTCAAATGTTACTTCAATTTGTGGCACACCACGAGGAGCTGCCGGAATACCGCTTAAATCAAAGCGCCCAAGCGATTTATTATCCTTAGCGAGTTCGCGCTCCCCTTGCAAAACATTAATGCTCACTGCAGGTTGATTGTCTTCGTAGGTAGAGAATACTTGCGTTTTCTTTGTAGGGATAGTTACACCGCGTTCAACGACTTTGGTTGAAATACCGCCAGCAGTTTCAATACCTAAACTCAAAGGTGTAACATCAAGGAGGAGCACATCTTTGACATCGCCTTTTAAAACACCACCTTGTATTGCTGCACCCACAGCCACAACTTCATCAGGATTGACTGATTTATTTAAATCTTTACTAATAAATGCTTTAACGCGCTCTTGCACTTTTGGAATCCGCGTAGAACCGCCCACCATTACCACTTCGCTTATATCACTTTGTGAAATCCCCGCATCTTTAATCACAAAATCAATCTTTTTAATCGTATCCTCGATTAAATCATCAATAAGGCTTTCAAACTTCGCACGAGTGATTTTTTTCACCAAGTGCTTTGGACCGCTCGCATCAGCAGTGATAAAGGGTAAGTTAATCTCTGTTTCTTGTGCGCTACTTAGCTCTTTTTTGGCATTTTCTGCCGCGTCTTTGAGCCGCTGCAAAGCCATTACATCATTTTTTAAATCAATCCCTTCATCACTTTTAAACTCTTCAGCCGCCCAGTCAATGATTCTATTATCAAAATCATCACCGCCCAAAAACGCATCTCCGCCGGTAGCAAGGACCTCCACGACATTATCACCAGTCTCAAGCACGGTAACATCAAATGTCCCACCGCCCAAGTCATAAACCATAATCTTTTCTGCTTCTTTCTTATCTAGCCCATATGCTAAAGCCGCCGAGGTAGGCTCGTTAATGATTCTTAGCACATTAAGCCCTGCGATTGTCCCTGCTTCTTTTGTTGCCTTGCGTTGAGAGTCATTAAAATACGCTGGAACAGTGATAACTGCTTCTGTAACATCCTCACCCAAGTAGCTTTGCGCGTCTTCTTTAAGCTTCATTAGAATCTTGGCTGAAATCTCTTGAGGTGTATAAATTTTATCTGCAATTTCCACCGCACACGCGCCATTTCTATCCACGATATTATAAGGCAATCGCTTCTCTGCCTCTTTCGCCTTGTCTTCATTAAACATAAGCCCCATAATGCGCTTGATAGAATAAATCGTCTTTTTGGGGTTGGTTACTGCTTGTCTTTTAGCAGGCTCACCTACGAGAATCTCGCCCTTGTCAGTAAAAGCCACGATTGAAGGGGTAGTATTTCTCCCCTCTTTGTTTGCAATGATTTTTGCCTCATTGCCCTCATACACTGCCATTGCCGAATTTGTTGTTCCTAAGTCAATTCCTATTACTTTTGCCATTTTGAACTCCTTTTGTTGTAAAGTTAAATTTTAAGATTGGTTTTTGACCACGCTTACCATTGCGGGACGCAGCACCCTGCTCTTATATACATATCCTTGCTGCAAGGTGGCAAGGATACTTCCATCTTCCTTGTCTTGACTTGGCACTTGCATTAAACACTCGTGCAAGTTTGGGTCAAACTCGCCACTTGTGTCAATGCGCTCAACGCCGTGCTTGTTAAGCACTTTGTTAAAAGATTCTAGTGTCAGCTCTAAGCCTTGTGCGATGGCTTGTGCCTCTGGATTAGCACGAGCTGATTCTAAAGCCTTATCAAGTGTATCAAGCACAGGAAGCAAATCACTCATCACACGCTCATTAGCGTATTCTAAGCTTTGATTTTTATCTCGTTCTAATCGTTTTTTTGTATTTTCAAAATCCGCAAATGCTCGCACATATTGATCTTTTAGCTCATCATATTGACGCTTATAATCTTCTATGTCTTGCGCCGATTCTACTTCTTGCGTAGATTCTGTATCTTGTGCAGAATCTAACGCCTCTTGTGAATCTGCTTCAAGCTGCTCTTGTAGCTCGTCTTTATTTTCTTGCATACTCGCTCCTTTCTTTAAGATTTTACATACTCAAAAAATTGAGTAAAATCCCTATCTAATGCCCCAACACAAAGCATTCTGCTCTTTTTATCGGGGTAAGTTTGTAACTCTATATCCTGTATAATCGCCACATATCCCTTAGGTAGCACCTCCTCACAATATATTCCATTCTGTAAAATATCAAAAATACCTCCGTCTATAATAGAGTAAAAGCTCTGTTCATCGCTATTTTGATGATAGGCTTGCACTAGAGCTCCAACGCCAAAGCGTGATAAATTCCTGCTTTGTGCATAACTAAGCACATCTAACAACTCCATAGCGCGCACCTGATAGGCGATTTTACGCACATCGCTCACCTCCAAGCCCTTTAATTCGCGTAAAAATCGCTCAATCGCATTCGAAAAGGGCAAGGTAATACCAATATGCTCAAACTCTAGCAAAAGCCTCTGTTCATCTAAACGAGTAATCGCACAAAGCCGATTACTCTGCTCAATACTCACCGCGCAAAAGACTTGAGATTCAAAACAAGCCTTTTTGATGCGCTCAAACGAATCTATTTCAATCACGGATTTTGTATCAAACTGCCTATACCAATACGACTTCAAGGCTTGTGGTGTAGGGATACGCCCACTGCTAATGTGAGGTTGAAAGAGTAGTCCCTCATCAGCAAGTGCCTTAAAATAATTGCGTATTGTTGCAGATGAAATTTTTGTATCCATAAGCATTTTTAAAGATTCAGAACCAATTGGTTCTCTATGCTTGAGATACTCAACAATCACGCGAGAAAGCAACATTTCTTTTTTGCTCAAGATTCTACACCTTTACAATAATTATATACAATCTGCATATTTTTCAATTTTCTTTGTTTTTGGTTTCTCTAACGAAACGAAAAGAATTATATCACAAAATTAGCAAATAAAAACAAATATTGCTAAATTTTACTAAACTTTAGTCTTATATTATAAACTTTTATTCGTAAATTTACTTAATAATCCTACATAATATAATTTATATTTGTGAATCTATGCTAATTTGTGGCGGTTTTTTGCACCATTGCCTACAAAATGCTACAATTTACCCTATGGATATACATACTTCTCAAGCTCATAGCAAACTTATTGCGGATATTGCCCATATCTCACTTGCAATGTTTAAAAAGGGATTTTTTGGCATATTTCACGGCGCAATCTCCGCGCGTGTGTCAAAAAATCGCTTCATTATCAACAAACAACAAGTCATTTTTGATAACCTCAATGAAGATTCTATGATAATGCTCTATCAAAAACAGGATTATCGCTGGAAAGAGGCTAGTTTGCACACACCTATACACGCAGCGATTTATAAGGATTTTAGTGAGGCAAAATTCATCGCTTATGCTATGCCACCCTATCTCGTCTCTTACTCGCTTAAATATGACACACTTGAGCCAAAGGATTATTTTGGGTATAAGTTTCTCGCACCCCGCATTGATATTTTTGACCCAAAAGATTATGATAGCTGGTCAGAACAATCCGATACAGACATCACGCGATATTTCAAAGAGCATTCGCACTCTTTTATGTTGATTAAGGGCTATGGCGTGTATGTATATGCACGAGACCTCTACACACTCGCAAAGGTTATTGCGCTCATTGAAAATTCTTGCAAAATTGCTCACCTCAACGCGGATTTGGGCGAAATCTTTCAAGCAAGTCCAAAATACGATGTATAAGGATTATATATGCCACACTTAGAATCCAAACCCCACCAAGATTCACAAAGCCTCTATGAAAATGCACTCGAAGCTTTTAGCGCACTCTGCGCCATTCCTCATTGTAGCTTTCACACGCAAGATATGTTTGCCTACCTTTGCGACACGCTCACAGCCCAAGGCTATGAAGTGCAAGCCGATGAGGCAAAAAATGTTTATGCCAAAAGGGGCAATCCGCGCATTTGTCTGCAAAGTCACTATGATATGGTGTGCGTTGGGGATTCTACACAGCATTTAGGCGTAGAGATTGTGAAAAAAGACGGATTCTTACAGGCTAAAAACTCCTCGCTTGGCGCAGACAATGGCGTGGGTATGGCGTGTATGCTCGCACAAAAAGCAAAAGACATTGAATTGCTCTTTACCAATGATGAGGAAGTGGGAATGATAGGCGCAAACAACCTTGCTCTTAAGATTCAATCCTCTTTGCTGCTGAATCTTGACAGCGAGGACTTACACGAAATTGTGCTTGGTTGCGCCGGTGGCGTGGATATAGAATGTGAGATTAACCTCAAAAATTTTGCAAAGCCCCTCGATTCTGTGCTAAATACACACCCACACATCTACCATATCACAAGCAAGGGCTTTTTGGGCGGACACAGCGGTATTGACATTCACAAAAATAAAGAAAATGCTATCGTGGAATTTGGTTTTTTCCTCTCCACCCTTGATAGTTATATTGTGAATCTTAATGCTGGGGAAAAGCGCAACTCCATTCCTGTGGGACTGGAGGCAACTATCCTATGTGCGAAAAATATTGAATCTTGCTTTAGCACTCCACAAGGAGCACATTTTGAAGCAAAATCTCTGCAATCTTTAGAGAATGCACCGACATTTGTCTATCATCAAAATGCCATTGTGTCGCTTATTTGCGGGATTCATAGTGGGGTGTATGCAACTTCAGCACAAGGCACACTCTCATCACTCAATCTCTCCCTCTTGCGTCAAAAAGATTCTTTACTAGAGATTATCATAATGGCACGGGCAAATACCGATTCTTTTTTGCAACGCACAATCAATCGCTTACAATCAAGCATTCACTTTTTGAATCCTCACTGCACTATGCGCACGAGCGGATATTACAGCCCGTGGGAGAAAAGCATAGATTCAAACCACAAAGCCCTAAAGCTTTTAGATTCTATTTATTCTAAGCACTCTATCACACCCCATCTAGCGCAAATTCACGCCGGACTTGAATGCGGGATTCTAAAAAGACAAATTCTAAAGCATAATACAGACTTAAACCTAGAAGTTATCTCTATTGGTCCCACAATACACGAACCGCACAGCTGCAACGAAAGGCTTGATTTAACACATTTTAGAATCTTTTGTGCAATACTTGATGAGTTTATCAATACATACTAAGGGTTATTTATGTTAGATTCAAAAATAAAAGTTGGCATTATCGGCGTGAGCGGCTACACAGGTTTAGAACTCGTTAAGCTCCTTGTCAATCACCCTATTTTTACGCTCGTGTATGTGGCAAATTCACAAGGTGGCGGTGAATTGGGACAGATTCACAAAATGCTTATGGGCTTGTCTTTGGCACATTTGCCTATTCATAAGGCAGATGCAAAAGAGGCTTTGCAATCCTGCGAATTATTGTTTCTCGCCCTACCGCATAAGAGTGCAATGGAGATGGCAAAGGAAATTTTTACTATAAATCCTAAGGCAAAGGTAGTTGATTTGTCCGCGGACTATCGCCTAAATGCACTTAATTATGAGGCGAACTACTGCCCCCATATTGATAAAGAAAATCTCTCTCACGCCGTCTATGGACTACCCGAATATAATAGAGAGAGTATAAAAAAAGCTCATCTTATAGCTAATCCGGGCTGCTACCCCACCGCCACGCTCCTAGCCCTGCTCCCCTTTGCTCCTTATATCGATATAAATTGTGGCGTATTTGTTGATGCAAAAAGTGGCGTAAGTGGCGCAGGGAAAGGCTTTAGCGAGACTTCACATTTTTCACATATTAATGAGAATCTCTTCAGCTACTCGCCTCTTACACACCGCCACCAAATCGAAATTTCCCAAAAATGCGGTGATATAGTCCAAAGAAACTTTGACATCGTCTTTGTCCCTCATCTCACACCGCTCACGCGCGGAATGCTCGTAAGTGTGTTTGCCACGCTCAATTCTACCCTTAGCGCACAGGAAGCAAAAGAAGTGCTTACAAAAGCCTATGAAAACGAACCATTTATCCGTATAAGAGATAAACCCGTGAGTATCGCACAGGTGGTAGGTAGCCATTTTTGCGATATTTTTGTCGCCACAAGGGATAAAAATCTCTATATCAACTCATCAATTGATAATCTCTTGCGCGGGGCAAGCTCACAGGCATTGGCAAATGCAAACCTAATGTGTGGGCTTGATGAAGGCTTAGGTATGCCAAAAGTGCCTTATGGGATTTTTTAGGCTATGAATCCTCTTTCACAGACAAAGCAAGATTCTACAATCATATTAGATTCAAAAATAGAGCCATTTTCGCAACTCGCGCACTTTTGGGAGAATGCACCACTTATTTATAATGACGCTATTTTTATCGCAGATTCACATTTTATGCCGCTCAATACGACTTTAAACGATGAAAGTAAAAATGCCTCAATTGCGCTTCTTAATTATTTTAAAAGTCTGCTCGATTCGGTGCAAAATATCCCCTCGCAAATCTTTCTTATGGGCGATATTGCTCATCTGCTGTTTGGTGGAATAAGTTCAAGCCACAAAACACATAAAGAGCTTTTAGAGCTTATCATATCTCTTAGTGCGCATTCCCAAATATGGTGGTTTGAGGGCAATCACGATTTTAATCTCGTGTGGATTGGTGCGTTAAAAAAGCATTTCAATCGTATTTTTATTGTCCCGCGCAACGACCAACCAAAGGCATTTTTATTCGAATCTAATGGTGCAAAAAAGCGCATTCTTTTAGCACACGGCGATTTATTTCTCAACACAAAATATGAACTCTATATACGATGTATGCGAACTCAATTTTTGCAGTTTTGTATGCGTTTTATTGATTTTGTAACTTTTGGTAATCTGTATCACAATATCATTGCAAAAGTTAATCGCAAACATATTAGGGTTGGCAAGGCGCAAATGAGCGAGTTTGCGCCACTTAGAATCTGTGCATATGAAAAATATATGCGGAAAAAGCTCAATATAGACGATTTGGTAAATCTAGATTCCATCTTTGATGCGGTTATAGAGGGGCATTTTCATATCGGGCAAACCTATAGCAATGGGGCTGTGTATGTCTCTCTCCCCTCATTTTATATAAATGGAAGCATTTTTGCTATACAATCCTTACCTGATAATAAAATCACATAAGGAGAGCATTTGAAAAGCGATAAAATCGATGTTATGCGTATTGCTAGTAATGAAATGGAACTTGTGGATTTTAGAATCTATGAGGACAAAGATGGCGAAACTTATGAAGGTGTGTATGGTATCAATGTCGCTAAGGTAAACGGTATTGTCGATTATCCTGAGGAAATTTTTGAAACACCCGGTAGCCCAGAATACATGCTGGGTATGTTTGATTTGCGTGGTGATATATTGCCACTTATTGATTTGACGCGTTGGATGAGAATTAAGCCAAAAGAGGATATCAAGTATCAAAAAAAGGTAATTGTTACAGAATTTAACAACAAACGACTTGGTTTTGTCGTCCATGCAACAAAGCGTCTTAGACGAATAAGTTGGGCAGATATAGAATCTGCTATGTTTAGCCTAAGCAATGATGAGCAAAGGGGTAAAATCACCGGCACAACGCGCATAGAGGACGGGCGCACATTGCTTATTTTGGACTTAGAGGGCATTCTTGACGATCTTGATTTCCATATGCCAAGTGGCGATAGTGCCGATGTAGAGCAATTCAAAGCACAGCAAAAATTCAGCGGAACCGCACTCATTGTCGATGATAGCTCTATCGCGCGCAAACTACTACACAACACACTTACAGAGATTGGCTTTGATGTTGTTGATGCGATTGATGGCGTAGCTGGGTTAGAGCGTCTTAATCAGCTGTATGACCAATGGGGAAATACTATAAATCAGCGATTAAAGCTCATTATTTCGGATATCGAAATGCCTAGAATGGACGGATTCCATTTTGCCGCACAAGTCAAAAATGATGCGAGATTTAGTAATATTCCGCTACTTTTTAACTCATCAATTAGCGACAAAGTCAGCGCAAACAAAGGAAAAGAGATAGGAGCAGAGGCTTATCTAGTTAAATTTGATGCAAAACTATTTTATGATGAAATAAGCAGAATTTTGTCAAAATAATAGTAGAATGCCTTTTTTGAAAATTTCGTTATGAGGATTCGCAATGGATGATATACAAGAGATAATGGAAGACTTCCTCGTAGAAGCCTTTGAAATGATAGAACGACTAGACCAAGATTTAGTGGAACTTGAGAGCAACCCTGAAGACCTTGATCTGCTTAATAGAATCTTTAGAGTAGCTCATACAATCAAAGGTTCGAGTTCATTTTTGAATTTTGATATTCTCACTCGCCTCACACACAATATGGAAGATGTGCTCAACAAAGCTAGGCGCGATGAGTTAAAAATTACACCTGATGTGATGGATGTCGTGCTACACTCCATTGACTTGATGAAGTCCTTGCTGAATGCCATACGTGATAATGGCACAGATGCCAATAGTGGTATTGACATTGATGATACTGTGGTACGACTTCAAGCTATCTCTAATGGCGGTGCAGCAAGCGAAGCGGAGGCTACAGCAGCTGCTCCTGCGCCAGAAGATCAAGCGGTAGCCGCACCAAGTAACAATACAAATGCAAACAATCCACTTGCCGATGAACCGGATTTAGACTATGCCCATATGAGCGGTGAGGAAGTCGAGGCAGAAATTGAAAGACTACTCAAAAAACGACAAGAAGCCGATAAACAAGCGCGTGCGGCTCAAAAAGCGAATGGTGGTGCAGCAGCAGTGCAAACACCAAAAGCCCCAGATGCTGCTCCTGCTCCTAAACCCACTCCAGCAGCTGCTCCTAAACCCACTCCAAAACCAGCAGCAAAAAAGGCAGGAGATGAAAAAGCACCGGCAGCGAATGTAGAGCAAACTGTACGTGTTGATGTAAAAAGACTAGACCACCTTATGAATCTTATCGGTGAACTCGTGCTCGGCAAAAACCGCCTCATCAAGATTTATGGTGATGTGGAAGAGCGATATGACGGAGAGAAATTCCTAGAAGAACTCAATCAAGTCGTGGCTTCTATTTCATCTGTAACGACCGATGTGCAGCTTGCTGTGATGAAAACACGTATGCAACCTGTGGGAAAAGTATTTAACAAATTCCCTCGCATGGTGCGTGATCTCTCCCGTGAGCTCAACAAAAATATCGACCTTATCATTAGCGGTGAGGAAACAGAGCTTGACAAGTCTATCGTGGAAGAGATTGGCGACCCACTTGTGCATATTATTCGTAACTCTTGCGACCACGGCGTAGAAAGCCCTGAAATTCGTGCGGCAGCAGGTAAGCCAGAAACGGGTACCGTGAAACTTAAGGCATACAATGAAGGCAATCATATTGTGATTGAAATTACCGATGACGGCAAGGGCTTAGATGCAGATATGCTTAAACACAAAGCTATGGAAAAGGGGCTTATTAGTGAAAGAGAAGCTGATAGTATGAGTGATAAGGAAGCCTTTGCCCTTATCTTTAAGCCCGGGTTCTCAACTGCCGCAGCAATTACAAATGTGTCAGGGCGCGGCGTGGGTATGGACGTGGTGAAAACCAATATTGAAAAACTCAATGGTATCATTGATATAGAATCCGAAAAAGGTGTAGGCACAACCCAAAAACTCAAAATCCCACTTACACTTGCCATTATTCAAGCATTGCTCGTAGCAGTGCAAGAAGAATACTACGCCATACCTCTTGCCTCTGTTATCGAAACCGTGCGCGTGAGCCAAGATGAAATCTACACAGTTGATGGTAAAAGCGTATTACGCTTACGTGATGAAGTGCTACCTATTGTGCGCTTGGCTGATATTTTCAAAGTAGATTCTGTATTGGAAAATACGAGTGAAGTATATGTAGTTGTCATCGGCTTGGCGGAGCAAAAGATGGGTGTAGTTGTGGATTATCTCGTGGGACAAGAGGAAGTAGTTATCAAATCACTAGGCTATTATCTCAAAGGCACAGAGGGTATTGCTGGTGCAACCGTGCGGGGTGATGGTAAGATTACGATGATCGTCGATGTGGCGGCGATGATGGAAATGGCAAAAGAAGTGAAGGTCAATATCACTAAAGCAGCGGAAGAAAATACCGCGGCACACGCGAAACATTCTCCAAGTGATTATGTGGTGCTCGCAATCGATGATAGCAATACCGATAGGGCAATTATGAAAAAATGCCTTAAAACACTCGGTGTTACCGTGCTTGAGGCTTCAAATGGCTTAGATGGACTTGATATTGTCAAAAATGGTGATAAGCATCTTGATGCTGTGCTTGTGGATATTGAGATGCCTAAAATGGACGGCTATACATTTGCTTCCGAGGTGCGTAAATACAACAAATTTAAGAATCTTCCGCTTATTGCTGTTACAAGTAGAAATAGCAAGACAGATAGAATGCGCGGGGTAGAATCTGGTATGACAGAATACATTACCAAGCCATATACACCCGAGTATCTCGTCAATGTTGTAAAACGCAACATTAACCTAACCATAGAGGGAGAATAAGATGAGCGATAACAAACTAAAAGAAGTCCTTGAAAAACAACAAAACAAGGGTGAGGACGCTACATCTGTGGAGAAAACGCTCCATATCATAGGCTTTATGATTGGCAACGAAGAATTTGCGGTGCCAATTCTTAATGTGAAAGAAATCATCAAACCTATAGAATACACGCGTGTGCCGGCAGTGCCTAACTATGTGCTAGGTGTATTTAACCTACGCGGAACAGTCCTACCCCTCATTAGTATGCGATTAAAGTTTGGCTTGTCTGCAATTAAGCAAGATGCGGATACTCGATTCTTGGTTGTAACACAAAGAGATGAGATGATTGGCTTTATGATTGACAGACTCACGAGTGCGATACGAATCCCAGAAAATGACATTGAACCAATCCCAGAGACATTTAATGAAAATCAAAATTTATTGCAAGGTATTGGTAAGCGCGAAGACCGCCTCATCACAATCCTCAATGTAGAAAATCTCTTAAAAAGAGATTTTTAACTTTCTACTATGAGGGGTTTTATACAATTCTTTAGATTCTATGATTATAAAGGTGGTGTTGCATCAAAGCGATTAGGATTCCGCATTATCAAAAAGGATAATGTTGCAACATTGCTTATTGCGGGATTTCCTCTCTTACAAAAGAAAGTGCTTATTACGCAAACAGGGGGGGGGGTATAGTGTAAGTGCAGAAATAATAGATGTCATCTATCGTTTTTGTGGCTTCCCGGTATTCAAAACCTTTAAATATAAAAAATTAAATAACAAAACTCCTTATCTCCGCCAAAATTACCTCTTGTCCTTGGGTCTTTGCAAAATGTCGGATTCTGAACTTTTTGAAAAAACGCAGAATCTTTGCAAAAATATGGATTCAAAAAGTAAGCAAATCGTGCATAGGATTATCTCTCGCACCAAAGAAGCGGATCTCTCGCCCACAAACAAAGTCTTTTGTCTCACTCAAGATGAGAGGGAGAAGCTAGAATATATTCACAATGATTATCGTGCAAATATATGCAAAGTTACCTCAAATATCTTTTGTTTATCAGGATTATTTTCTTCCTATAAAGCATTTTGAAACTTCCGTCTTTTGTTACAAGCACGGGCTAGATACATTCTCACCACAAACATTGCAGAAAATAAAGAATCTTGATATTATCGATGTAGGTGGATTTGTTGGCGATAGTGCGCTCATTTTTCAACATTTTACAGATAAAAATATTTATAGCTTTGAAGCCACAAATCGCAGCTACAATCTTATGCTTGAAAGCATTAGACTTAATCACGCACAGCGTATTGTCCCCATAAAAAAGGCTTTGGGAAGTGAGCATACCACGATGACTATTAATATATACGGGAGTGCTTCAAGCCTTATAAATGATGTGGGTAATGATAAAGAAGAGGTAGAAATCATCACACTTGATAGCTATGTCAATGAGCATCAGCTCAAAATAGGACTTATCAAAGTTGATATTGAGGGCTTTGAGATGGAGTTTTTAAAAGGTGCTAAAGAGACCATTTGCCAACAAAAACCAGCAATGATTCTAAGCATTTATCATCAAGCGAGTGATTTCTTTGATATCAAACCGCTGCTTGAATCGTGGAATCTAAACTATACATTCCGCGTTTATAAACCAATTGATGACAATATCTCCCTTGAAACAACACTAATGTGTGAAGTATTGTAAGCCATACATAAATCAAAATCTTACAGATTCTATCTCCTATGAATCTTAGAATCCATATTGTATAAAAAGCTTTTTATACAGCAAAAGCCCTATATATACACTCCATACGCGCGGAGGTCATTATGCTTTGGTGTAGAGAGATAGAGCGAAGCCCCAAACTCTCGCGCCACCTCACGCATTGCTTGCCATAATCGCTCATAGCAATTCCGCACATTTTCCGCATTTGTGCTTGACTTACTCATTTGAGTGTTAAGAGCGGTTTTTTTTGCAGGATAATTTTTACCCGCTACACCCATACTCTCCATAGAAGCTGCATATTGAGAATCTGCACCCGACAACACAGATTCTAAACATTCCATACCCCCCATAGATTCTATATATTCTTGTGGCACTTCAAAGCCCAAATGTGCTTCATTTATCGCTCTTGCACTTTGCAAACTAAAAAGCCCAAACACACCTAGTGATACTTGCGCCTTGTAGCCCCCTGCACGCTTTATGGATTCAAACTCTTGTAAAAATATTCTTGCCTCTGCCGCACTAAAAAAGGGTTGTGTAATGATTTGATTCGCCCCCACTTGTAATTTTTGTACCAATCTCTCTTTGGATTTAAAATCTACCAAACTCCCGCTTCCGCCGATGATATGGGGCTTTTCGCCTAGCACCTCCCGCGCTAAAGCTATCATCTCCACACCGCTAAAGCCCTCTCCTTCCCCACCAATAAGTGCTAGAGTCTTAAAGTTTGCATACGCAAACGCTAAAAGTTGCGAGATGATTTGTTCCCTCCCAGCCGCACCCGCATAGCCACTGCCACTTAATGTGGGCACAAAACATATATCCCTAAATTCCTCCAAGCCTGAAAGCATTTGTGCGCCTACAAGCGCATTCACACTCGGCTTTTTGCGTGGATTCAAAGGGAGGATTACATATTCCACCCTTTGCCCCAAATACTTCCTTGCGCCCTCACACATCGCCCTTAACACTGACGAATCACCCTTAAAATCCTGTGGTAAAAACTCAATCCCAAACATCATTGCTCCGTTTAATCCCATTTTTAATCCCAAATGCTATAATCTTAGCATTTTTTGCAAAGATTAAGGACTAGATTATGAATCTTGTTGTGTTTGATTTTGATTCTACATTGATGAATGGCGAGACGATTGATATACTCGCTCACGCGCACAATGTGAGTGATGAAGTAGCACAAATCACGCATAGGGCGATGAATGGAGAGCTTGACTTTTATGAAAGCCTCAAAAAACGTGTGAGTGCGCTCAAAGGCTTAAGCTACCAAAAGGCTTTAGATATTGCGCATTCTTTACCACTCAATCCGGGAGCAAAATCCTGTGTCGCCTCTCTCAAGGCACAAGGGCACAAAGTTGTATGCTTTAGCGGAGGATTCCATATCGCCACGGATTATTTTGCCAAAATCTTAGGGCTTGATGCGACTTTTGCAAATATTTTGCATCACAAAAATAATATTCTCACAGGCGAAGTGGGAGGCGAGATGATGTTTGCAGATTCTAAAGGTGAAATGCTTTTGCGCTTACAGAATCTCCTGCATATCACGCGCGAAAACACCATTGTCGTAGGCGATGGGGCGAATGATAGGAGTATGTTTGCTCACGCCGATGTGCGTATTGCCTTTTGCGCGAAAGAGGTGCTTAAAAAAGAAGCGAATATCATCATAGACACACAGGATTTAAGGGAAGTCCCCAAAGCCCTGCAAATCCCCATACAAGATATAAAGGAGTAGCAATGACAATTAGCATACTTTGCGGAGGCTCTGGCACGAGGCTTTTCCCGCTATCTCGTGAGCTTTTACCCAAGCAGTTTGTATCGCTTCTTCCCAGTCAAGATGGCGCACCCTCACACTCACTTTTCCAAGAAACGCTTCTTCGAAATGCCTTTTTGCAAAGCTCTCTCAATGCTAAGATTCAAGTTATCACTAATGAAAATCACTACTTCATTGCCAAAGATCAAGCCAAGGAATGCGGATTTGATATTGATGAGTTCATTTTAGAATCCATTGGCAAAAATACCGCCCCAGCTCTTGCTATGGCGGCTTTGAGCGTGTGCAAGGATTCTAAGAATACCCAAAATACAGATGATATTATCCTTGCCCTGCCAAGCGATCATCTTATCAAAGATACACTTCTTTATCAAAAGGCGATTGATGAGGCTATCATTCTAGCCAAAAAGGGCTTTTTGGTTACCTTTGGCATCACACCCACATCGGCTCACACAGGCTATGGCTACATCAAAGCCAACAAAAACAATGTCGAGCAGTTTATAGAAAAACCTACACTCCAAAAGGCACAGGAGTATATCAAGCAGAAATATTACCTGTGGAACAGCGGTATGTTTTGCTTTAGTGCGGAGGTTTTTTTGCAAGAGCTTTGCACCCACGCAAATGATGTATATCAATCCTGCAAGGCGGTTTTTGAATCCGCAAGAGAGGCTAAAGAAGAGCATTTCTTGCGCTTAGATTCTAATTTAAGTGAGAAATTACCAAATATCAGTATAGACTATGCCCTTATGGAGAAAAGTCAGAAAGTAATGTGTGTGCAGGGGGATTTTAGCTGGAATGATGTGGGGAGCTTTGAATCTTTAGCAAATGAATACCCAACTGATAATGCACATAATGCGAGTAAAAATGCCTTTGTGAGCAAAGACTGCGCGAATAACTTTATCCTATCAAACAAACTCGTAGCAGGTGTGGGAATAGAAGACTTGATGATTATTGATGAAAGTGATTGTTTGCTGATTGCCAAAAAGGGGCGCGCGCAGGAGGTGAAAGATATTGTCGCTACCCTTAAAGATTCTCATCCCGAGCTTACAAAGGTACATAGACTGGTGCATCGCCCGTGGGGAAGCTATGGTGTGCTTTTAGAATCTCAAAATTATAAAATCAAGCAAATTATCGTCAAGCCAAAGGGGCGACTTAGCCTACAAAAACATTATCATCGCAATGAGCATTGGATTGTCGTGAGTGGTTCGGGGCTTGTAACCATAGGTGAAAAAGAGTTTTTTTTGAAAGCCAATGAATCCACCTATATCCCTATGGGCGAGGTGCATAGGCTTGAAAATCCCGGCACACTGCCGCTCGTGCTTATTGAAGTGCAAATGGGCGAATATTTGGGCGAAGACGATATTGTGCGCTTAAACGATGACTATCAACGCGCGTAAATTACGCCTTTTTTCCGTTTTTGGATTAAGCCACCTTGCTTTTAGATTCTATTTTTATTTTATGCGTCCCTATTTTGCCTTGAAATCGTGCTTTTACCTCACAAGTCCTATGCAAACTCTAATCCAAAAGCTAAAAAATATCTTAGTAGCGATTCCACACGTGTTTTTATGTGTCCTGCTGCCCTGCACGCTCAATTCACATCTCTTTGCCAAAGCCTACGAACCGCTCCTTTTGAGCGATTTTGCCCCCTATGCTGACAAGCTAGACTTAAGCCAACCTGCGCAGTGGTTAGTAAGTGAGAAACTTGATGGCGTGCGTGGGCTATGGGACGGGGAACGAATGCACTTCCGCAGCGGCAAAACAATGCCTCTCCCACAAGCATTTAGCGCAAATTTTCCTCCATTTGCTCTTGATGGCGAACTTTATAGCCCACATCTGCATTTTAATGAAATCATCTCAATCCTCAAAAATCCTGCAAGACAAGATGAAATTACCGAGCTTAAATATTATGTCTTTGATGTGCCTTTCGCGAGTGGTGGGCTTATGGAGCGATTAAATATTTTGAAGCAATATTTAGAATCTCACCCTCATAACTTTATAGAGATAATCCCGCAAACTCCACTTGAAATCCTAGATTCTGTATATACCCGCTTAGAATCTATCACACAAAATGGAGGCGAAGGGCTTGTGATACGTTCCGCACTTGCACCCTATGAATCAAAGCGAAGCAAAAACGCCTTCAAACTCAAAAAGAGCAAAGATGCTGAATGTGAAGTGGTAGCACATACAGAGGGCAAGGGTAAATATAGCGGAATGCTCGGCGCACTTGTGTGTCGCTATAATGGCACATCTTTTAAAATCGGTAGTGGATTGAGTGATGAGACACGGCGCAACCCGCCAAAGATTGGCACAATTATCACTTTTAAATATCAAAGCCTTACTCCAAGGGGTATTCCACGTTTTCCTGTCTTTTGGCGCATCAAAGAGGGTGAATAAGAAAAATTAAAGTTTTCTTTATTTATAATCCACTCTTTTGTTTCAAAGGATAATAATGATTTTTTTAAGACAGCTTTTAGCACATAGGGGGGGGTAGAATCTAAATCTTCTTACATAAGCTCCGCTCAAAATTTTCATCACTCACCTCATTGTAATGTTTATACACAATCTTATCTCTCGTGGCTTTATCTTTTTCCGCTTATTATCACGCCATTTAGCCCATTTTATGCCTATATAGTTTGTGTATTTATAATGGTGGGACTTTCCGCCACTATAAATACCCATTATAGAATCTTGCTCTCTCTCACACTTGTATTTAATATCGCTGTGATTTATTCAAGTCGCCTCTATTTTAATATCGCCACAGATTTTGATGATGATTTCTCACGATACTATCAAAACTACCTTGATATATACGATAACATTAGCGGAGCTATGTTTGTATGGGGTGGGGGTTTTGAGATAGGATTGCCGCTTTTTTATAAGCTTTTATCACTTTTTTTACCAAAACTCATACCACAATATCTCCTCTTTTTCACTGCCTTAGGCGCAACTTCACTCTTTTATATATGGTGTGAATATTATGGCACAAAATGGGTTAAACCTCATCAAAAAGCCGCTCTTATTGCCTTTGCGTGCTTTATAGGTATATTTTTAGAATCTCTAGGACTCACACGCCAATGTTTTGCTTCTATCTTTTTGCTCTTTGGATTTTTCGCACATACAAAAAGATTCAAAATATTATTTTTTGCGTGTGCTATTGGCTTTCATTTAAGCTCAATCCTTATTATTGTCCTTTTTTACACCTTATATTATTTTCCTAAGCTAAGCCTTTGTATCGCCCTCACATTTTTTGTAGTTTTTGTTGGAGATTCTATATTTACCAACTCCCTTTTGCGTGAGCTTGCACCATTTTTGGATATATTTCTCCCCTCCAAACTTGCCTCTTATTTTACTTACTATGTGAGTGCGCACGGCTACGATCCGCTTACACTTAAATACATACCCATTATCAAAGTCATACTAATGTGCTGTGTAATTTTCTGTCTTTTTATCATTACCCCCCACGATAAACTTACCTATAAATACAAGACTCTTATTTTAGTAAGCTTTGGCATTTATATGACCAATATTGTTCCACACCGCATTGTAAGTCTTGTGTGTATAATGTGCTTTTATTTTATTGTATTTGTTATTTTGAGACGCTTTTATAAACTTGCTCTTTTATTTTTCTTTCCTTATTTTTTAAAGCTTTGTTTCAATTATCTTACTTCGAGTGATAACCCACAAACACAAGCACTTGAGCTATTTCATTCTTTTGATATAGCACATTTCTACCCATTTTATTATTTTTTACAAGGAGGTTTTTGATGAGAATCCTGTCTAATTACGACCAAATAAGACTTATTTTGGTTTTTAAAAAACGCAAATGGCTTTTTGGCATAACCCTAGTTGTATGTATGATTTTGGGAAGTGTTTTGGTGCATATGCAAAAAAACTCTCCTCAAAATACCACACCTTTTGACAGCCCGATACAATCCATAGAACCACAAATGTCTTTTTTCAAAGTGCAAAAATATAGGGAGCTTTCTTTATCAAAAGACATTATTCAAAATACCCTGCAACACTTCTTTAATGAAGATATAATTACAGATTTTCGTCTCTATGCTCAAGGGGGTTTGTTTGATGTTTATATGATTTCTTATGCCGATACTAACCCATTAGCAGAAATTCTAAACACACTCAATGAGCACCCTATCACTCAACTCACATTGCTAAATATCAAAACACTTCTACCCACCCTTGAAAATGATATGAAGCACTATGCCCAGCTTATTATACAAAATGGCTTTTTTGAAACTCTTGATAATAGCCTTCCATTTGACACACACAAAAACCGCCCCATAAACAAACATTATATCTATCTTGATAAGAACAGAATAGCTTCCGAGAAAGGTTACGCTATCCGCTCCACAGAAGTAATAAAGTCTCATCAAAGCCTAAATAGCAAAAAGATATGGATTTTTATGCTTATAGCTTCAGTGATGATAAGCATCTTTGTCATTTTTGGTGTTGAAAGTTTTGTGAAACTTAGGAGAAAACTCAAACAAAGCTCATAAACCCACCTCACCACATTTCATAGAGAAAATTTGTCTGTGGATTTTATATTAAGTTTTCTTTGGATATAATCCGCAGTTTTTAAGCATTGAAATCTATCAAAAGGAAACGTTATGGAACAAACCCTTTCAATTATTAAGCCTGATGCCGTCAAAAAAGGGGTGATTGGTAAGATTATTGATCGCTTTGAAAGCAACAACCTCCGCATTGCCACAGCAAAAAAATTGCAACTTTCACGCGCTGATGCGCAAAGTTTTTATGCCATTCATAAAGACAGACCTTTCTTTAAGGATTTGGTGGATTTTATGATAAGCGGACCTGTGGTGGTAATGGTGCTTGAAGGCGACAATGCCGTGAGCAAAAATCGTGAGCTTATGGGTGCAACAAACCCAAAAGAAGCCGCAAAAGGCACTATTCGCGCTGATTTTGCAGAAAGTATTGACGCAAATGCAGTTCACGGCAGCGATAGCCTTGAGAATGCAAAAAATGAAATTGCCTTTTTCTTTAGTGCGCGGGAGATTTGCTAATTGAAAATCGCAATGAGAAAATTTTCTCATACACCTAAAGACATTGAACTTACCCTTAATAGCGAGGGTGAGCTGGTTGCAGAGCATATCACGCTTAAAGGGCATATAAAGCGCGTAGATTCGAAAATCTTATATTTAGACGCCAAAGTCTTTGGGGAAATTGAGCTTATATGCGATAGTAGTGGTGAAACATATGTGAAAGAGATTGATTATCCTTTGGTTTTGTATATTTCAGATGGCATCTGGGATTCACAAAGCCAAAGCAAAAGCTTTGATAGCTTTGAAGTTATTGAATTTTTTGATGGCTTTGTAGATTTACATTATATTTTAGAGAGTGAAATGACATCTTTACGAAGTGATTATCACACCAAAGACAACTAAAAGGAGAAAATATGGCAGTTCCTAAGAGACGCGTGAGCAAAACAAGGGCGGCGAAAAGGCGCACACACTACAAAATAGCTCTTGCAAAACCTATTAAGGATAAAGACGGCAGCTGGAAAATGCCTCACCACATTAGCAAATTTACAGGCAGCTACAAATAATCTTAAGATTCTTGAGGAGCATTTATGCTAAAGATAGCTATTGATGTTATGGGCGCAGACAATGGGGTAGCTCCCATTGTCGAGGGAGTCTTACAGGCATTAAAAACTCGCGACTTTACTGCCGTAATTGTTGGCGATGAATCTCAAATCACCCCGCTTATCCCCAAAAATCTTGCCTCCCGTGTTGAAATCTTACATTGCACAGATTATATTCGTATGGAAGAATCTGCTTCAAGTGCAGCTAAACGCCCAGAATCTTCAATTTTTAAAGCAATCCAAATACTAAAAGATGACGAGGTGAATGCGCTCGTATCACCCGGGCATAGTGGCGCAACAATGAGTCTAGCCACCCTTAAAATCGGGCGCATTAAAGGCGTATCTCGTCCAGCAATCTGCACAACTATGCCAAATATCACCGATAAACCGAGTATCATTCTTGACGCGGGGGCAAATACAGACTGCAAACCCGAATATCTTGTTGATTTTGCGATTATGGGCTATGAATATGCAAAAAATGTGGTAGGCTTTGAGAATCCACGTGTTGGGCTTCTATCAAATGGCGAAGAAGATAATAAGGGCAATGATCTTACCAAGGCAACATTTAAGCTTCTCAAAGATTTTTCATTTTTTAAGGGCAATGTCGAGGGGCGCGACATTTTCAATGGCAGTGTTGATGTGGTTGTGTGCGATGGATTTAGCGGGAATCTCGTCCTAAAGGCGAGTGAAGGCGTTGCTACCGCTATTTCATCTGTGCTCAAAAAAGAGATTAAATCCTGCATTTGTTCAATGTTTGGTGCGCTCTTTTTGGGTGGTGTCTTTAAAAGATTAAAGAAAAAAATGGACCATAACGAGTATGGCGGTGCACCCCTGCTCGGTGTACAAAAGGTGGTGATTATCAGCCACGGCAGCTCAAATGCACGTGCAATTGAATGCGCCATTTATCAAGCCCTGCACGCCATAGAATCCGATATTTGCACGAAGCTCACTGCGACTTTCGCGCAAAAAATAGAAAACAAGGACTAGAATGCTATATGCCTCACTCAAATCAATCGCTTCCTATGTTCCATCCACTTGTGTAAGCAATGCGGATTTTGAAAAAATCATCGATACAAGTGATGAATGGATTACCAAACGCACAGGTATCAGGACACGTCATTTTGCTACAAACACTCAGCACGCAAGCGATTTAGCCTATGAGGCTGGTAAGCTTGCTATGGAGCGCGCAAAGGTTACTCCGCAAGATATTGACGCGGTAATTATCGCCACACTTACCCCCGACTATCTCGCTATGCCTAGCACCGCGTGTATCACTTCCTATAAGCTCGGCATTGAAAACAAACCCGCTTTTGACATCAGTGCGGCGTGCAGTGGCTTTATCTATCTCCTCAATATTGCAAAATCATTTATAGAATCTGGTACTTTCAGGCAGATTCTTATCATTGGCGTAGAGAAACTAAGCTCTGTGCTTGATTTCACAGATAGAAGCACTTGTGTGCTTTTTGGTGATGGTGCGGGAGCTTGTGTGATAGGCACCACAGAAGACAAAAGTGCCTCAATCGTAGATGTACATCTTGGAGCAAATGGCAGATACCAAGATTTTCTCTGTGTGCCACGCACTCACACTTCTTTTGGACACGAAACACAATATGTGCCCTCCTATGTGCAAATGAAAGGTAATGAGACTTTTAAAATAGCGGTAAAAACGCTTGTGGCTGATGTCGAGGGGATTCTAGAAAAAAATAAAGTCGCACCCAAAGATGTATCATTTTTTATCCCTCATCAAGCCAATTTGCGCATCATCAATGCCGTGGGCGAGAATCTTAATTTCACTCCGGAACAAATCGTTATTAGTGTGCATAAATATGGCAACACTTCAGCCGCTTCTATTCCTATGGCAATGAATGACGTATATGAGGAAAAAAGGCTCAAATATGGCGATTTGATGCTCCTTGACGCTTTTGGCGGCGGACTCACTTGGGGTTCTGCGCTTGTGCATTTTGGCGGAGATTCATAGAATCTCGTGCGCTTAAAGCAAAAACTAAAATTTCACAAAGTATAATACCGCTTCCTATAAGTCTTGTGATTTTGTAACAGGCTTGTAGGATGTAAGGACGCGTAGCTCAGCTGGTAGAGCAACTGACTCTTAATCAGTGGGTCCAGAGTTCGATCCTCTGCGCGTCCACCACTTCCAAGCTTAAAATTTGCACTTTGTTTCTCGTATTTTGGATTATATATTTCTAAAGACTTGTGTTGCATCTTGCGCCTCATCTTAAAAATTTTTAGAATCTTGTAATTCCCTCATCAAAATACAAAAAAATAAGGTTGTGTTTTGCAATTGTGCCTTTAGGTTAAGCCAAAAAAAGATAAAATCCCGTAAAACATTGTAAGGCTTGAGACGATGAAATTAATGACTGCACTTGTGGTAGCTTTTAGTTTGATTGGAATTGTTTTAGATGCAATATTTTATGGCTTCAGTTGGCACAGTATCTGCTATGTGTGTATTATTGTTTTTGCCCTGCTTGGTTATTATAAATTTGCACAAAGAGCAAAATTCATAAGAAGGGTAATTAATATATCAAAATGCTATCGAGACGGCAAGTTTGAAAAACGTATGCTCCATATCAATGTCGATAAAGATCTGCACGAACTCGCAAACAATATCAATATTCTCATTGATAATCTCGAAGCTTTTATGCGTGAGATTAGCGCGTCTATTAATTGCACACAGGAGGGGAGATTCTATCGTAAGGCACTCGCGCAGGGACTTAATGGGTCTTTTGCGAGTAACATTCAAGCCATTAATGAAGCTCTCACTAGCATAGAGCAAAACGCGAAAGATAATGTCAAAAATGCCCTTGCAAAGTCGCTTATGGATATGAGTTTAGGCAATCAAAATGCGGACTTGACGACTATTAGCGTGGATTTAGAAAATGATATGGAATATATGAAGCAAGTCGATGCGAATGTTGAAAATATGAAAACACTCTCCGCAAACTCTAAGGAAGATGTGTCCTCTATCACAAGCTCCATTAACGAACTCAACGAACTTATCACTGAAAATAGCACTATTATCGATAATTTTGCTGCAAAATCGCGTGATATTAGCGAGGTGCTTGGTATCATCACAGATATTGCAGAGCAAACAAATCTCTTAGCACTTAATGCCGCTATTGAAGCAGCAAGAGCAGGAGAGCACGGGCGAGGCTTTGCTGTGGTGGCTGATGAGGTAAGAAAACTAGCTGAACGCACACACAAGGCGACAAATGATATATCTATTGTTATCCAAACAATGCAACAAGAAATCGAGCAAATCACGCAAAGTTCAGTAAAAATCGAAGGGATAGCGGCGCAAAATCACGAGCGCACCGAGCATTTTGGTGGTGTGTTTAGCACAATGGGACAAAGCACAGAGAATCTATTCATAGCATTTTCACAGCTTACCAAACGACTTTTACTAAGTATAAGCAAACTCGAACACATCGTGTATAAATCAAGCGTATATCTTAGCTTTAATCTAGGCAAAGAAATGCTTGATTTTCATAATACTCTGCCCACAGGTAAGCTTTTATCACAAGAAGAGAATCTTAACGCATTAAAAATTGACATCAATTCACTTAAGATATTGCAAAAAGATATGAGTGATTGTGTGCAAGATGCCACCGCACTTTTAAGCCAGACAATTACCACGCAAAATTCACAGACTATTATTGACAACCTCACTGCATTGGAAAAACATAGCCAAGAATTTATGAAAAACCTAGACACACACTAGCATTTGCTTGTGATGAACCCACTTTGTGGCAAAATACATAATGTTTTTGCCACACCTCCTTTAAGTAGTGTGATTTTAAAGGGCGATTGCAAAGGTGTGGGTATATCCCCACAATAAGGCACTCCATACCTATCAAAATATATCCTTGCACCCTGCCTTTCCTTGCAAAAACTATCAGATTCTAAAAGCATATGCTCCACCCCAAAATATTCACCCAAGCGCACGAGGGGCAAAGCATTATCCTTGCATTCCTGTGCGGTGTTGGTATTATTATACGCACTCAAACACTTCCTATCCATATTTTTAAGGATAATATCCCCCGCCATAGGACGCGCGTCAAAATGTGTGCTCGTGGCGTTACGCGGCGTATCAATATAGAGGCTGTAACTATGTGTAGTATAGATTTTGCCCAAATGAAATTGCACCTGCCACATCGCATTATGGTGATGCGTGAGGAGGGAGCTTGCATTCAACGAGGGGTAAGAGATAAGCATATCGCGCGTATCTGCACCCTGCAAAAATGCACTATCATCGCTCAAAGCGGTAAGTTGCAAGATTCTAAGATGTGAAAGGAACGTGATATGGGCGATTTCTAACGAGTGATTATGCGGTTTTGGCGACAATGCAAAAAGTATAGCCACAAGGCTTAGGGCAATCATATATTCAAAAATCTTCATAACCCTATAACCCTATGGCAAAAGATTGACAGGAGTGTCTAGACTCTGTGTAGAATCCACTTCATCAGCGAGTTTCTTTGCCTTAAGCTTTTTAGAATCTTTACTCTTTTGCTTTAGTCGCGCTTGGGTAGTCGTCATAGGAGAACTTTGCTTGGAGGGTAACACCACAAATGAGGCGATCTTTTTACCTAGATAAATGATTGGAATCTCGTTTTCATAATGCTCGTTGAGATTCTGCATTGGTAATAAATAAGGCTTTTGGGCTTGTTCTATGCCATAGAATCTTAAAGGCAACGCGAGTTTATCGCTCCCCACACCAATGGCACTAATCCCCATATCGTGCAGAGCGTGAGCAAGTTCTTTGCTAATATAGCGCGAACTCGCAAAGTGATTTTCCGTGCCAAATAAATATAGAATCTTATTGTAATAAAGCACAAAGCTTTGTGCGCAAAGAAAAGTCAAAATCACGACAAATCGCCATACATAGTTTGCCCGAAATGGGCTAAGGCGGATTCTCATATCAGAAAAAAACTGCTTCACCGCTACAGGGAGTGCTACTACACTCATAGGAAATAGATTTTCTAAATCCACCTCCTGCCTAATGGAAAGCAACATAACAAAAAACATAGAAGTTGCGCCAATATCTACGAGAATATTTGTCTGCTTTTTGAGTGCGTTAAAAAGCGTGTAGCAATAATACACGAGCAAAAGTGGCGAGAAAAAGAGTGCCATTTGACCGAGATTTGACATAAAATGATTGCGAGGAATGCCCGAAATATCTAGCCCTAGAAAGTGGAGATTCAGCGCGAAAAACAAAAGCGAGACAAACATTCCAAGCACATTTTTGGTTTTGAGTGCAAAGAAAAAGAGAGCAAAAAACAAAATTGCAAAACTGCCATCGAGAAAAAGGGCAAGAAGCATTACAATGTAGGGCATTTTTTGTGTTTTAAGCTGATAATAGCAACATAAAAGTGTTACAAAAATAATGAATCCGCTCTTTATCACAAAAAGCGCACTAAACATCACGCCGGGCAAAAGCGCATAAATCAACACGACTACCAACGCATCGGAGGGTTTTTTAAGATAGATTCGAGAGATTCTATACAACAAAAACATATTACACGCGTGTATTAGCATAAATGGTGCGCGCAAAGCGTAGTCATTTTGCCCAAAAAGCGAAATACAATAACGCGCGATAACAAATACAAAATCATTAGAGTAAAACACCCCAGCGGCTTCTTTATAGTGGATACTCATACCCCCAATAGCAAAGAGTAAAAGACATAAATTTACACATAAAATCACACAAAAGAATATATTTGTGCGTAGATTAGAATCTTGAGAGAATATAGAGTTTGGCATTGTTTAGCTAATCTCACTAAAGGCATAATGATTGGCTTTAAGCTTCTCGCGTATGAGGGCTTTATGCTCCTCACCTTTTGTCTCAAGTGCGAGAGTGATAAGTGCATCTCCATATTTAAGCATTACAGAAGTCCTATCATACTCCACCTGCACAATATTTGCACCCACAGAGGTAAGGATATTTGTAAGCCCTTGCAAACTACCGGGCTTATCAACAAGCACCACTTTAAGTTTCATCTTGCGATTTGATTTCAACAAGCCCTTTTCAATAATCACACTAAGCATAGTAATGTCGATATTCCCGCCGCTTAGCACAAGGGCGATTTTCTCATTTGCGCCAATTTTAAATTTCTTATGCAACACACTCGCCACACTCGCTGCCCCCGCACCCTCGACAACAAGCTTTTGCTTTTCAAGCAAAAATAAAATAGCATTGGCAATCTCCTCATCATCGACACTCACAATCTCATCAACACATTGCTTTAAAAGTGCAAAATTATGCTCATTGACATCACGTACAGCGATTCCATCAGCAATAGTGCGCACAGAATCTGCCTTTACAATCGTATTTTGTTCGAATGACTTTTTCATCGCATCAGCCCCACTCGCCACCACGCCAATAACACGCACATTTGAGCAGAGCTGCTTATATACGCTCCCAATCCCGCCAATCAATCCCCCGCCCCCAATAGGAACGACCACAACATCTATATCCTTGCGCTCTTGTATCATTTCCAGCGCGACACTACCCTGCCCAGCAATTACCTCATCATCGGCAAAGGGGTGAATAAATACGAGATTCTGTGCTTTTGCAATTTCTAAGGCTTTAGCATATGCCTCATCATAATTATCCCCGCTTAGCACCACTTCAGCCCCTAAATCCTTTGTCGCGCTTACCTTAAGCAAGGGTGTGGCTTCGGGCATCACAATCACAGCCCTTAGATTAAAATGCTTTGCTGCATAGGCTACACCCTGCGCGTGATTCCCAGCACTCGCTGCGATAACGCCATTTATCTGTGTGGAATTCTCCACCAAAGAGGCGATTTTATTAAATGCACCACGAATCTTAAACGCCCCTGTGAGCTGAAGATTCTCTTTTTTGAGATAAATCTCTGCCCCAGCAATACGAGAAAGCACCGGTGCATAACCTAGTGTGGAGGGCATAACAATATGTTCTAAACGTTTTTGGGCAATCTTTGCTTTGTCATAGATATTTGTCATCTTTATCCTTGTTGTTTTGAGATTTTTTGATTCTATCCTCCTTTGTGTTAAGAGAACTTGAAGTGCTTTTGTATGCTCTCATATCGGCAATAAATATAGGTAGCCCCACGCCAATGCCAGAGAGGATAATAAGCACTATGCCAAGGCTTGTAACCAAATGTGGCATACTATCGCCTAGCATAACACCAAGGGCTACACTAAACACCAAGCGCGAATAATCAATAGGCGAGACTATCCCAGCGGGGGCTTGCATATACGCATATGTGAGAAAATGCTGTCCTAAAGTGCCAAAAAGCCCTAACAGAAAGATATGTAGCCATTGCCAACCTTGCGGGATAAGCCAAGATTCACTAAAATGTGGAATACCTAAAAAACTCACAATTAAAGCAATAGCACTCATTGCCACGCCTGTGGAAAATATAGCCACCCAAGAATTGAAATAATCCTTTAAGGCGCGTAGATTCAAAAATGCTATCGCCATAGAAAGCCCATTGATGATACCAAAGATGATATTAATCGCATCTAAGCCCTCCAAATGCGGGTCGCAGATAAGTAAAATCCCAACAAATCCTATGATTGTAGAACACACTACACCAAGGCTATATTTTTCTTTAAGAAAAAGGAATGAAAGTAGCACAATATACAAAGGCACGCTTTGGCTAAAAGCGGTTGCTGTGCCAAGGGAAATTGTAGCGATATTATAAAAAAGCACGACAAAGCTTAATCCCCCAGCAAAAGCACGAGAGAATAGAAAGATAAAACCACCTTTTTTATGATTTGGGCTTTTAAAGGGTTGGCTAAAAAATATTGGCAGGAGAAAAACTACCATAGCAAAGGCGCGAAAAAATGCCACCTCCATAGGAGGCAAG
This sequence comes from Helicobacter sp. MIT 03-1616, assembly GCF_000765685.2. Classification (NCBI taxonomy): domain Bacteria; kingdom Pseudomonadati; phylum Campylobacterota; class Epsilonproteobacteria; order Campylobacterales; family Helicobacteraceae; genus Helicobacter; species Helicobacter sp. MIT 03-1616. The sequence goes on from NZ_JROY02000010.1 coordinate 67,240, forward strand.
GAGAGGCTTAAAAATTTCGCCTCCGCACTCATTAGTGCAAACAAGAATGAGGATAAAAGCATAGCAAGAATACCGCGTGAGATGTTTTGCTGCATTCATACCTCCTATGCTAAGAAGCAAAGTGATATTGTAGCCTAAGTTAATTATTTTTATACCAACAGCCCCGCAAGTGCTACTCCGCACACATTTGTTGTTGCTATATAGAGCTTGTGTCGTAAATAAAAACTTATGGAATACCCTTTGCTTTAACACTCCTTAAAGATTCACATAAAGGACTTTCAATGCGTGAAAAGGGCATATATGTGCTTGGAGCATTCATACTCTCCATAGTATTCTCTCATCAAGGCTTTGGCTTTGAGGCAAATATTGATTTTAATGCGCCAGAATGGGTAGAAGAAAGAGAATCTGCGGATAATGATATACCAGAATTACCACGTGCGGGAAGTCTCTTTGGTAGTGGGGACAGACCACTCTTCTCCGATAGACGTGCGATGAAACCAGATGACCTTATCACGGTGGTTATAGCCGAAACAGCAAATGCGAATTTTACAACAAATAAAAACTACAACGGAGCAAGTGGAGGAAATGTAACACCTCCATCAATCGAATACACAGGCAATGACGAGGAGCATAAGCAATTAATACAAGAGCTAAATGACCAAGCCGCCTACAATCTTACAAAAGCAAACAATACCTCAAATTTTCAGGGTGGTGGGACACAAACGCGTAATGAAGCCCTCAATGCCACGCTCACAGCGCGTATTATCAAGGTGCTTGATAACAATACTTACTTTATACACGGGCGACGTGAGGTGCTTGTCGATGGCGAGAAGCAGATTCTAGAGCTTAGCGGCGTGGTGCGCTCGTTTGATATTAATAAGGACAATGTCGTGCAGAGCAAACACATCGCCAATGCAAAAATCGCCTACACATCATTAGGACCAATCAGTGATACAAATCGCAAAAAGCCTGTGAGTGATGGCATAGAATCCTTGTATCCTTTCTAAACTTCTTAAGATTCATAGAATGTATGAATCTTAAGATTTGGAGGATTTATCAAATCCTCCAAGGAATCACAAAAAGGTAAAAAGAGATGAAAAAAATCGCCCTTATCCCAGCGCGTGGCGGAAGCAAACGAATCCCACACAAAAATATCAAGCCATTTTGCGGGAAACCTATCATCGCCTATCCTATTTGCACCGCCTTGCAATCCAAGCTTTTTGATGAAGTCATAGTTAGCACAGATTCCAAAGAAATCGCCACTATCGCTCAAAGCTTTGGCGCGAATGTGCCATTTATGCGCCCAAAACACCTAAGCGATGATTTCACGCCCACCGCCGCAGTCGCCGCCCACGCGGTAGATATGCTTTGCCTAAGTGAGCGCGATTTGCTATGCGTGATTTACCCCACCGCTCCACTTTTACGCGCACAAACAATCCAAAATGCTTTAGAATCTTTACTTGCAGATTCTACAAAATGCTTTAGTTTTTGCGCAGTAAGCTATGAATACAATCCTCACCGCAGTTTTTATATCAAAAATAACGCATTAGAAATGATTTTTCCCGCACATTATCTCACACGCTCACAGGATTTAGACCCGCTCTATCACGATGCTGGGCAATTTTATTGGGGACACGCGGGCGCGTGGAGGGCGCAACTGCCAATTTTTGCTCCGCATTCTTGTGTGGAGATTATCCCTGCTAATGCGGCGCAAGACATTGATACGCTAGAAGATTGGCAAATAGCGGAGATGAAGTATAAGCTATTCAAAGAGTGTTGATATTTTTCACAATATATCGCACTTGATATGATTTTTAAGATAAAAATAATTCTTATTTTAATACAATCGCAACTTATCTTAAAATCAAAAGGATACGATATGCAAAAAATAGGTATATTTTATGGTAGCGATGGTGGCACAACACAGGAAATCGCACAAAAAATAGCAAACCAAATTGGCAACGCACAGGTTTTTGATGTAGCTTCAAGCAAAACAAGTGATTTAGAATCTTTTAGCAATCTCATTCTTGCCACCCCCACTTATGGTTCTGGTGATTTACAAGATGATTGGGATAGTTTCTTATCAAACATAAATGAAGGCGCATTTGCAGGAAAGACAATCGCACTCGTGGGCGTGGGGGACCAAGAAATCTATGGCGATACATTTTGTAATGGCGTAGCACAGATTTATCACAAAGCCTCAAAACAAGGCAAAATCATCGGGCAAACAGCCACCGATGGCTATACCTTTGATGATAGCCAAGCAGTGGTAAATGGTAAATTTGTGGGCTTAGTCATCGATGAAAGCAATCAACAAGAACTCACCGATGAGCGTATAAGCAAATGGATAGAATCTATCAAAACTGCGTTGGCTTAGTTTGTTTGATTAGTTTTAAATGTGGCGGATTCTAAAAAGTCCGCTAAGATTATAAAAAACAGCAATAACATTCAGACTTTTTATAATTACCTACAACCACGACCCCACAATATTGCTCTGCACGAGAAACATATAACAAATAGTCCCACAAATCACACTAAGCACGGCAATTTTAAAGCACAAATGTATTGACACCACCACAGCCACCGCTATAAGCTCATTTAACCCATAAGGTGCATTGGCTAAATCCACGCCCTTGAGGCAATATACAATCAACATAGCAATTATGGCACTTGGTAAAACTTTGCCCAAAAATATGATAAAAGGCGGGGTGGATTTCGCAAACAGCATAAAAGGCAAGAATCTGCTAAGCAAAGTGTTGAAGCTAATAAGCGCGACAATGGCGATTGAGTGCAAGAAATCAGGATTCAAAAAAAACTCCTCAAACGGCAAAATATACTTGAAATATGGGCTTTCAATACAATAAGGCATAAATTATTGAGTTTCAAAACTTCTCCTTTTAAAGCTCAGGGCTATGCAAATACCAAGTAGCGCGGGGAGCAAAAACTGCTCTGCACCAAAAATATAAAGACTTATGAGGCTTATGATAATGCCAAGCAGTGCCGATGTGCGCATAGATTTGTTGCGCCACTGCTCGATAAAAATTACAATAAAAATAGCACTCATCACAAAATCTAGCCCCTGTGGCTCAAACTGAAGTTTTCCTCCTAGCAGTGCGCCAAGAGTGCAGCCCACAATCCAATAGCTTTGATTTAAAAATGAGATAAAAAAATCAAACCACTGCTTATCCACACCCTCCTTTGGACTTTTGAGATTAAGCAAGGCTAAGGTCTCATCAGTCAGCGAGTAAATCATATAATAGGATTTTTTGCCCATATGCTTAAATCGCTCAAGCATACTAATACCATAGAAAATTTGTCGTGCATTTATCATAGAGACAAGTAGGAAGCTCTCCCATAGCCCAGCCCCACTCGCCATAAGCCCCACAGCGATAAATTGCGTTGTGCCTCCATAAATTACTATTGCCATTACTGCCGCCCATAGTGCGCCATAGCCGGACTTAGCAAGCAAAATCCCAAATGCACCGCCCATAAAAACATAGCCGAGTATAATGGGAATTGTGTGTGGAAAAGCGTCTTTGAGAGCAGAGAGTATATGTGGGGGCATTACATTCTTGTCTGTGCTTTGATACCAAGGAGCGATAGCCCAAGCGTGAGGCTGTGGCTCACCACTTTCAACACATAAAGATAACTATCTTGCTGCTCGGTCTGCAAAATCTTATGCGCATTATAGAATCCGTGCAAACTCGCGGCAAGATTCTTTAAATACTCACATATTTTTTGAATCTCTCTATCGCGAAAGCTTATCTCTGCAATATTTGGAAGACATAAAGATTCAAATAAAAGTGTCTTTGCGTCATCATTTAGCTCGAGTTTATCCTGCGTGATATGCAAATCCTGCATTGACACACCAGCTTTGTCAAAAATCGTATGGATTCTAGCATTTGCGTAATTGATATAATAAATTGGATTGCTCGAATCTTGTTTTTTTAGCGCATCGACATCAAATTCAAGATGAGTATCCGCCCTTTTGGTCAAAAATATAAAACGCAACGCATCCGCGCCAATATCATCAACCACATCTTTCATAAGGATAAAATTTCCCGCGCGCTTACTCATCTTGTATGGCTCACCGCCTTTAAGAAGACTTACCATTTGGGATAATAGCACCTCAAGGGCAGTTTCATCATAGCCTAAAAAGTGAATCGCCGCCTTCACGCGCGGAATATACCCGTGATGGTCTGCACCCCAAATATTGATATAGTGCTTAAACCCTCTGCTAAACTTATCCGCGTGATAGATAATATCACCAGCAAGATAGGTTGGCTCACCATTTTCGCGCACAATCACGCGGTCTTTCTCATCTCCTTGTTGCGTGGAGGCAATCCATATCTTGCCCTCATTTTCATATATGCCATTATGGGCTTTGAGAGATTCTAAAGTCTTGCTCCAGCGCGTATATAGAGCCTTTTCGCTCACAAAATTATCAAAAGTTATACCAACTTGCGCAAGATTTGCTTTAATCTCATCAAGCATTGCATTTTTACCATACTCTGCAAGACGCGCGATGACATCTGTATCGTCTGCAGATTCTGAATCTTTGCTATTTGCACACGATATAAAAATCTCACGCCCAAAGTGCTTTTCGCATTCCTTTGCCAAATCAATAATATACTCGCCTTTATAGTAGCTCTCCGGATAGATAACCTGCTCTTTAAGGATATGTTCGCGCCCGGCGAGTAAAATAGATAACCCAAGCATTTGAATCTGCGCACCCGCATCGTTTATGTAGTATTCTGTGTAAATCTCATAGCCCAAGAATCTCCCCACACGAACAAGTGCATCGCCATAAACTGCGCCTCGTGCGTGTCCTATGTGAAGCGGACCCGTGGGATTTGCACTCACAAACTCAAGTAAAATACTTTGTTTTTTTGCTCTTTGTGATATATTTGTAACTTGATGAGAATCTAATGTATTTTTCATATATAATTGGGCTTGTTCGTGCAAAAATGCACTAGATAGGCTAAGATTCACAAAACCATTTTGTGCTTCCACCCTATCAAACGCTGCGCAAGTAGCAAGACTTTGTGCTAATTCTTTAGCAATTAGCATAGGATTTGTTCTTTTTATCTTAGCAAGACTAAAGGCAAGTGGCGTGGCAAGATGTCCTAAATCCTTATTCTTTGGCTTCTCTAGCACAATAGAAAAGCTCAATTCATTACTCTTTTTATCATTTACTTGTGCCTCACTTGATCCTACATCACACACCCCTGCAAGCAGGGCTTTAATATGGCTATACATTAAGCCTCTTGCTTGGTAGTATCTTTTGCGGTATTTTGCTCGGTTTGTGTTTGTTTAATCTGCGTAGGATTTTGCTCGGTTTGTGCGTTTTGTGCGCTCTCTTCATCATCATCTTTGACCGCTTTTTTGAAATTTTTTATCCCGCTGCCTAAGCCTTTAGCAAGTTCTGGGATTTTTTTTGCGCCAAAAAGAAGCACAACAATGAGTAAAATAATGACTAATTGCGTAATGCTGGGTGGTGTCATAGAATCTCCTTTGTGAAAAATAGCGACATTATACCAAAGTCAAAGTTAAATATAAGATTTAGCTCTGCCATTTACGGATTATCTCGCTAAATCGCTCGATTTGCTGGTATTTAAGCGAACGCGCAATAGCGATAATCGCCTCTTTTGCGCTCTCAATATCATCATTAATGAGCACATAATCAAAATATTGCAAATGTTGCATTTCGCTATATGCCTTTTCAAGGCGGTATTCAATCATCTGCATATCATCGCTTCCCCGCGCGACAAGCCTATCTTTTAGAATCTCCTTTGTCTTTGTGGTGATAAAAATAGACTTTGCAAAATCGCCAAAATGCGCTTTAATGCTTTGATGTCCTTGCACATCAACATCAAAAAGCACGATTTTATCCTCGCTTAGTGCTTTCTCTACCGGTTTAAGCGAAGTGCCATAAAAATTTGTATGCACCTCTGCCCATTCCAAAAAAACATTTTGTTTAATATCTTGCAAGAACTGCTCCCTATCCACGAAGTGATAATGCACTCCCTCAATCTCGCCCTCACGCTTTTTACGCGTGGTGGTGGAAATAGAAAAATAAACATCAGGGACAGATTCTTTTAAAGCCTTTGTAAGTGTGCTTTTACCACAACCGCTAGGACCCGAGATAATCAGCACCGCACCCTTACTCATTTGCTCTTATCCTTAAAGCTAATATTAATTGTTACCTCAAGCCCATCAAGCATAGATTTCAAATTATCATTACGCAAATTCGCAATACTGCTTTGAACGGAACTTGCGATAATATTTTTCACAAATTCTTGGGAAGTGCTGGTTTCTTGTGAATCTTGTGAGATAGATTCTATATGTGCAGATTCTACAGAATCTAAATCCATAGAATCTTCCGCGCCTTGTGAGTTTTCTAGGACATCGTCCATTTCTTGCGTATCTTCGCCCAAATCCGGTATATCCTCGCCTAAGGCTTGGGCTATTTCAGGCTCTTTGAGTGCGCTAAAGTCATCATCGCCGCCACCCATACTCGGCTCCTCAAGAGCATTAAGTGCTTGGCTTACCTCACTCACTTGCTCTTCATCAAACACGGATTTACTCACATCATCTTCTAGCGAGAGCTTTTCTTCATCATCAAACAAATCATCTCCAGATAAATCCGCCTCATCTTGCGTGCTTTCATCTAAGCTTGCATCAAGACTTACATCTACATCTTCAGTAGATTCACTTGATTTATCATCTTCTGCTGTGGCTTCATCTGTAATAGAATCCTCTGCCACATCTGCGCCTAATTCCTCATCGCCTAATATATC
>NZ_JROY02000011.1:0-68857 GCF_000765685.2 Helicobacter sp. MIT 03-1616
TAAAGTGTGATGGACAGCTCAAGGCTTTTGCTTGCTCTTGTGCTAAAACGCTAGAAGTGCCTATTTTATGCGGTGTTGTAAGTGTTGTAGGTGTTGTAATCTTTTGAAAAGAAGCCTCTTGTGCTTTTATATAAGATTCCACAAACGCCTCTGCCTCTGCTTGCGTCTTAAATGGCTCACTCCAAATGCGGAGGACTTTACCAGCATTACCTCCAATATGTCCATTTGCATACAATATAGGACAAAATTTGCCTATAATTTTGCAAATTTTTTTCTCGCATTTTGAATTGCGTTGAATTGTTTTATATAGGGTATCTATTTTAACGCTATGCGCTTTTGCGAACTCCTTGCTACTTACCCATTGTCCCATTATGATTCCTCATCTATTTTTATGTTATAATAAACCAAAGAAGGTTGTCCTAATGAAAAAAACTTTAAAATATTTCTCTAGTCTTGAAAATATTGCAATTGATATGCTCAAAGAATTACCTAATTCAGTATTAGAGCAGATAGAATCCCTCATTGAAGACTGCAGGCAAGACGAAGATATAAAGATAGAGCCCCTTAGTGATGAAACAATTGCCAATGCTACAAAATATATCAAACTCACCGCCAAAAAGAGACACGAAGCTTTGCTAGGTAAGGATGATGCGAAGATAACAATATTCATTTTTCCTGCCCTCTATATGTTAGCAAAAGCACACATTTCTTGTAATAACATTATTGATTCCCTTTGGTTGAACGCCCGTCTTTCTTACAAAGATTTTGCCGCACAATCTCTTCAAAACCTATACTCCCTCTCTCGTGATGATGTATTGCGGAGGATTCATTTTTTTCTGGCACAAGCTCGTCTATACAAGTCGCAACCCTCACAATAAGAGAGCTGAGACAAGCGTGTTTCCCATAGAAATCCTTACGCATACCAATATAGTGTATGCCCTCTAAAAGCTCTCTAACATAATTGAGATTGTTGTCTCTATCGCCCTTTAGCCACGCTTTGCATTCTTCTCTCTTTTGCTTCTTTTTCATTGATACTCCTTTCTTAGATACAAAATCCCTCTGTTTCAAGCATTTCTTTAAGCTCTTTGCTCCTACCTCGTATGCCCTTGATTTTACCCTTAGATATATCCTTTATAATGAAATAATCTGCATCACTTAAACTCATCGCTTTGCACCAAGTGCGCAGCTTAATGCCTTTTTGAGACATTTGTTGCGTAATGGGGATAGAATCTTTTTGCATTTTTACTCCTTTTGTGCTACAATTCAATCTAACCTCCACCAAAAAGGTGAAGGAAGATTGTTTGCATCAAGCTTTTATCTTTATTCTAAGTTTGCCTACTCGGATAAAGACTTGAAGCTTGATTTTCACAACCTTTTTGAACTTGAAACATAACATCTCAAATCCTTCAGGCTGATTTCCCACCCTCCCGACCACTTTTAAGATTTTCTATCTTTATGATATAATTACCTTAAAAGTGATGTAATTATAGGACATTTTTTACCTATTGTCAAGTATTATAGGTAAATTTTGTCAAAAATAAGGATTTTATGATGATTAGGGAATTAAGAGAGGATATGGGATTAAGCCAAATAGAGTTAGCAGAGGCTATCGGTGTTTCAGAACGGACTATGCGTAGATATGAACAGGAAGAAGATTCTATACAGATTGGGACATTAAAAAAAATATTTGATGTGTTAGGTATGTCCAGCGATAAATCTTTTTTTGTCCAGCAAATGTCCAGCAATCCTATAAATGATGTCCAGCATTCTAAGAATGTTACTAAGTCGTTACTAAGTCCTGTTACTAAGTCATCTGATGAGTGTTACTTAGTCGAAAAAAACGAAAATGTCCATAAGTCAAAGTCCATAAGTCTTAATGATGGTGTCCATAAGTTGTCCATAAGTCCCAAACCTACCGCTCAAATCAATACTGATGTAGTTCAAATCCCTATTTATGATGATGTAGTCGCAAGTGCAGGAGGTGGCGTGATAAACGATGAGTATCCCACACAAAGCGTAGGCATAGACAAAGGCTTTTTGCGCACACACTTTGGGCTTAGCTCATTTCTTGGGCTTTCTATTATCACTGCTAAAGGCGATTCTATGTCTCCTACAATCCCAGAGAATTGCCAACTCCTAGTCCAAAAGAGTGTGCCTAAAGAGGGGCAGATATGTGTAGTGCGTATTGATGATGAGCTCTATGTTAAACGCTTACAAAAGCTTCCCAAATACCGCCTTATAAGTGATAACAAGAGCTATGAAAATATAGAGCTAGAGGGGCGAGAATATGACATTGTCGGTGTGGTTGTAGGATTTTTTAAACGAATGATTTAAGGGTGTTTAAAGAGCACAATATGGCTTTAAGGCTTTTTGCTTTTTTGGGTAGCGTGGGGATTATTGAGGAATTTTAGCGATGTGCGGTATTGTCTAGGAGCTTTGGTATGGTGTATAGTTTTGTTGAGGATTCTGTCAGTTTTTGTCTAAAAAGTGTCAAAAAATGTCAAAAGTTTTAGTCTCACTTTGATTTTTAAAATATCCCTCATACTCTCGCACTTTGCTTTATTTAAATGATTTTCCATATACTTTGATTTTAGACAATACTATACAAAATCTTATTGGTATTGGACTAAACACTTTGATTTTGTGGATATGCGTGGATTTTTGCGGTATTGAAGCAATGATAGCAAAGATTTTAGCTTCTGGCATTGTGGCATTTTATGGATTCTTTGCGCGTAAAGTATTGATTTATAAACAAGGATACAAGGAATGTTAAAGAGTTTTCAAAGATTAAGTCGTGGGGTGAAAATCGCACTAATGCTTTGGGTTGCACTATTTGTGATTATATGCATTAGCTTTGGTGTGCTTAAGGTAATGAGTAAGGATAGAATCTATACTGCCACGATGATAGTGCATTCTAATGTCGTGCTTGAATGCAAGGAACGATGTTTGGCTGATAAAGAATGTGAAAATGCTTGTATCAAAGATTCTAAGCAATCTGCATATACTTATAGCGTGAAACTGAAGTTTGATAATCCTATATTTCGCGCTCATACACAATTTGCAACAATCTCACTCCTTGATATGCAGTGGAGCAAAGATATAGGATTAGTAGGAGATGTGCGTCAAAGCTGGAATTATATTGATATTGACACAAATAAAGAGCTGCAAATAGGCAAAAATATAGGCACTTTGAGCTATGTTACACATTTTGAATCTTATTTGTTGTATCACTCTTTGAGTATATTGATTTATGTGCTTATATGCGGGTTTGTTTATGTGTATGCAAGAGATTCTATGAAATTAAATACAACTTATCCTAAGAAAACATTGCTTCACACACTTACTTTAAACAAAAAAGATAAGATATTTCTTGGCATAAGCGGCTTACTCATCGCTTTGCTTTTTGCATTTCAATTTTGGCTAGGATTCCCCGGATTCCATATCATTGGCGATACATATAGTTCTATATTATTGACGAAGGATAACGGACACCCGGTATTTATATCTTATGTTTTAGAATTCCTCTACGCGCTTTTTGGCAAACATCTTTATTATCTTTATCTTTTTAATCTCGTGCCTTTTTATGCTGGGCTTTTCTTTCTTGTGTGGGGATTCTATTTGCGCTTTAAGAGTGTGTTTGCAATTTCGTTACTCTTTCCTTTATTAGTAGGCAATATTTATTTTCAAAATTTTATTCAGTATCATAGCTTTGCGCTGCCAATGCTACTTTTCTGCGGGTATTCTATGGTGTTTTTTATAATCCTTGTGCCGTTGCAAAAGAGATATATAAGCATAGGTTTATGGTGTAGCGTAGGCATAGTGTTTTTTTGCGCGATTTTATGGCGACATAATGCGATTTTTAGCGTATTTCCTGTGAGTTTTGTGCTTGTGTATATGTGGCTATGCGATAGGGGATTAGATAAGAAAGTCTTTACTTGGCACTATGTAAAGGGCGTAGTGAGTGCTGCGCTCGTGTGTCTTTGTATTGTTATTTTTGTTCCAAAGATTCTTAAAACTTCAACTGCTTATCCTGCCAATCACCTATTTTTGCTTCAGCTTGCGGCAATGTGTGTGCCTGCTAATGATTCAAGCTGCTTCAAAGAAGAGTGGTATTATCCACATAAAAATTGGGAAGATATAAAGGCATTGTATAAAAAATATCCGCTTAATGCCGACCCATTCAATGTGTCTTGGGGATATGATGATGAGCGTCCTATTCCTTATGGCAAGATAGATGGATTGCACCAACAATGGATAAAGGCAATATGTAAATACCCGCATTACTTTGTCGCACACGAGCTAAGATTTATTCAAGCAATGTGGATTCAGCAACCACAATGGATTTTTAATGCAACAGCTTTAGAGCAAAAAGCGCAGCATCCATATCATTTGCAAGTTGTAAGTGGTTTTTCTCAAAATGAAAGAAGTATAGTGTTTAGTCCGATACAAAGGGAAATTTATGATTTTTTATATACACATCGCATTGTTTTTAATCATCTATGGGGCGTGCTACTCAATGCTTCTGTAATGCTCCTTGCGGGATTCTTGCTTGTCAAATATATAAGGTGTAAAGAAATTGATAAGATAGCACAAACATCAGTTAAACTTCTCATACTGAGTTTTAGCATAGGATTTGCTGGATTCTTTAGCGCATTTTTTATCGCTGCTTTTACGCCTGTGGCAGAAAGCCGCTATATGTCGCCTATATTACCACTAGGGATTATGGCAGTTGTGAGTTTTGTGGCATTTATGCTCTCAAACTCAAAAAAGTATGAATGATTTAGTGTAGAATCTGCACTTCGCATTCTAAGTCAATACCATTTGCTTCAAAAACCCGTTTTTTAGCGAGTGCAATAAGAGAGAGGGCGTCATCAAAAGTAGCCTTGCCTTTGTTGATAAGAAAATTGGCGTGTTTCTCGCTCAATGCCGCATCGTTAATGCAAAAGCCTTTTAAGCCCACAGATTCTAAAAGTCTTCCTGCAAAGTCTCCTTTAGGATTTTTAAAGCAGCTACCACAGCTTGGCTCGTGCGGGTGGGATTTACGCAAGGCTACGCACTCTTCCCAAATAGCCATATCAAAGCCCACTTTTTTATAGAATCTTGCCGCAAGGATAATGCCGCTAATGCCACTATGGCGGTAATTCATCGAGATAGATTCTATACTTTGCCACTGCCCATTGATATTCACTGAGTGCAAAATATTTTTAATTTCATAGCTTTTCATTCCCGCATTCATTTTGATAAGTCCGCCAAGGCTGCCGGGCAGGGCATTAAGAAACTCTAGCCCATTAAGATTATGTGATTTGAAATAACTAAAAATCCGCCCAGAGCTATATGCTCCGCCAATTTCTATAAGATTATCTTGCTCGGTAAGATAGGCAAAATTTTTACCCAGCACGGCAAGATTTTGAGCATTTGGGGAAACAAGGAGATTGTTTGCTTTGCCAATAATGCGGAGATTTTTGCTTAAAGCCTCTTGCAAGTCTTGAGGGCTTTCTATCACAAAAACTTCAAGCGGGACACCGATTTTGAGGCTTGAATACGCGGAGAAGTCAATAACTTTGCTTTGCATTTATGGCTAAAAATTGATATTAGAAATCATCGTAAAGAGCATACGCGCGTATTCTGTAATCATATTCATCATCCAAGGCATAGCAAATATGATGACGACAACCACGGCTAGAATCTTAGGCACAAAAGTGAGTGTCATTTCATTGATTTGCGTAGTAGCTTGAAAAATACTCACGAGTAGCCCCACGATAAGTCCAGCTAAAAGCATAGGGAGCGAGAGAATGAGTGTGAGCTTGTAGGTTTGAACTGCGAGTGCCATAAGTTGTTCTTCCATAAGAAATCCTTAAGTTAAGAATCTAATGCTCAAGTTGGCAGGAAGGCGAGAGAATCGAACTCCCCAGAGACTAGACACCTAGCCTCTCAATGGGTTTGAAGCCCACGATACCCACCAGAGATATTTGCCCTCCATTACTAGAACTCATCTAATAAAATCTGCATTTTATACTTTAGATTCAAAAAAATCAAGTGAATGGGAGTAAATTATGGTTAGATTCTATAAACAATATGATAAATTCACGCTCGGGTTGCAATTTTGTGCGAGTTTTGGCAATCCACCCACCAATGTGGGCTTAAGATTCCAAAGATTCTAATAACGCACACAATCGCAAAATGAAGCTATTTTGGTTTTTGGGCTACTTGAATAGAATCTAGACATTTATGTAGATTCTAAAAATTAGTGCGAACAGCCACAGCCTCCACCGCTATGTCCTCCGCCACCGCAGCAGCCTCCACCGCCTCCGCCACTTCCACAGCCACAGCCGCCACCTACGCCACCTTGCAAAATTTCCATTTCGGTGGCTTCGCGCACATCAATTACTTTTACATCAAATTGCAAAGTTTTTCCTGCTAGAGGGTGGTTGTAGTCGATAATCACAACATTATCGTTAAAGTCTTTCACGCTTACTTGCACGGTTTGTCCGTCTTCACCTTGACCAAAAAGCGTCATACCAGCCTTTAGCTCAATGCCCTCAAATTGTTCCCTTGGCACTTCTTGCACGAAGTCGCTTTGATATGTGCCATAAGCATCTTCGGGAGCGATAGTAGCCTTGATATTATCGCCTATGCTTGCACCCATAAGGGCATTTTCAAGCCCACTTATGATTTGCCCAGAGCCTACTAGAAATTCAAGTGGTGCACCGCCCTTATTAGAATCAAGCAAGGCATTGTCTGCTTGATTAAACACTTCGTATTCAATACTTACGATTTTATTTTGAGTAATCATTTTTGTCCTTATTTTTAGATTTTAAATTTTTGGCACTTTGAGCTTCTTTGCTCGAAGGATAGTTGCTTATCAAAGTATCCAAGAACCTATTATAGTTTTTTGTATCTTTGATAGCGTTGAAAGATTGCGCAGTATGAAGCAGAAGTGTAGGCATATATGAAGCCTTGTCATTTGCTATTGCACTCTCTTTGTAAAGCTTAATTGCCTCGTTGTGGCTTTTGTTTGCAAAGGCAATTTCAGCAAGATAGAAAGAGCTATGTGCCTTTTTGTAGTTTATCTCGATGAGCCATTCAAAGCGCACTTTGGCAGATTCATACTCTTTTTTGTTAAAAAGATTTTGGGCTTGGGTAAAAATATCCGCCCTTTTTGCCTTGTCTTTTGTGAAAGTTGGGGCTTTTGAATCTGCTTGTTTATTTGTTGCTGTATTCTTTTGATTTGTGCTTGTAGTCTGTATGGGATTATTGCTTAGCTCCTTTAGCTCGCTAAGAATTGTTTGACTAAGCGTTGTGAGTGTCGCATTAATCTCTTTCATTTGAGCCTTGATAGTTGCAATGTCCTTTGAGTTTGTATCCAGCTGTGCTTTTATCTCCTCAATGTCTTTTGCATTTTGCACACCCTGTGAGACTTGCTGGTGTAGTTTGCTGCTTTGAGATTCATAAAGGCTGGAGATACCCTCTTGGGCTTGTCCTATACTATCTACTTTCTGCTGAAGTTTGCTGACGAGATTCTGTAAGGTTTTTATATCGTTTTTGGTAACGCCACTCTGCTTTTCAAAAGCAGATGGCTCACCATTGAGGCTAAAGACTAGAAAAAGAGGTGCGAGAAAAACACAATGCTTCAGCAAATTCTAGCCTCCAACTTGAAGTTATTTTGATAGCTTAAACTCAACGCGTCTATTCGCCTGATTACAATCAGGAGTATCGACTGAACAAGTGGGTTTGCTTTCGCCATAACTCACGGTTTTAATTTGAGAGGCATTTACACCACGAGCAGTAAGTGCATTTTTTACTGCATTTGCTCTCTTTGTGCCAAGTGCATAGTTATACGCATCTGACCCATAAGAGTCTGTGTGTCCTTCAAGCACGACATTTGCTCCTGTATTTTTAAGGGCGGTAGCACTGTTATTTACTTTTTCTTCCATATCTTGACGAATATCATATTTATCAAAGTCAAACAATACTTGCGCATATCCTTCAGCAGCATCTGTGAGTTTCACAAAATTATCGCTACCGCTAGCAGAAGTTCCACTTCCTCCATCAGCAGCCTCTGGCTCTGAACAACCAACTGAAATAAGTGCTACCAAAGCACCTATAGCTAAATACTTTTTCATACTAACTCCTTGTGATATTTAAGATACCAATTATTCTAAGCTACAAAAGTAAATATATATAAATTTACCAATCAAATGCCTGAATTTTCATCTTTGTGAGTGGGAAAAAATAATTTGTATTATAATCTACACGAATGATGCCTAACGCACTTTGCGCCTTGTAATGCTTAACATACATAATGCTTCCACCATCACTTGAGTATTTGGGCATTTGATTCTTGCCATTTGCGGTGAGGCGGCGGATATAGTTTGAGCCAGGCGCAAGTGAAATAAGATAGAGATTGAAAGTGTTGCTTCCAAACTCATTATTTGTCTCTCTGCTTGTATAAACCGCATACTTGCCATTTGAAGTTACTGCGCTATTGTTGCGTCCGTGTAAAACAACCTGTTCTGTGCCACCCCCATCAATTCTCATCATAAAAATATTTGGGTAGCCAAGTCTGTCGGATACAAAGATGATTTCTTTATCATCATTTACAAACTTACCATCTACATCAATACCCGAATAATTCGTTAAGCGGCGTAGATTCTTGCTTCTCACATTGTAGATATACAAATCCGAAAGGGTATTGGGCGATAGGCTAAGAATAAGATTCTCTCCATTTTTACTCACATCAGAGACCATAGCCGCGCCTTCGCTTCCTACGAGCTGTTCAATTTGTCCTGTGGCGAGATTATGCCTTACAATAGTGGGCACTTCAAGGTATTTTGTATAATAAATGCTCTCTTGTTTTGAATCTGCCCACTTAGGGAAAATATTGAGCCCACCTTTGACAACTACTTTTTGATAAGTCAAGGTGTAATCTGCGATGAGAATCTCACTATTGCCGGAATTGGTGTATTGAGAGAGCACTACGAGGCGTTTCATCCATTGAATGCTGGGTGCGCGTATGTAGCCATTGACATCAATAGCCATATTGTGCGCAATAAACGGGAATCGTTTAAGGTCGTTTTCTGTATAGTCTTTAGTGTAAATATGCTTTGAGGTATTTATATCATAGAGTGAAATTGTGCCAACGAGATTATTTGAAGACTTGTTTACTTTAATCTGCGCTAATAGGTCAATTTTTTTATCTGCATATTCTTTGTATGCGATAGAAGAAGGCTTCTTTATACCCCCGTCATTTGCTTGAAAATGTCCGCTTACTTTCAAGTCAGCTATGAGCATTTTTAGAATCTTATTGCCAAATTCTGTATTGTCAGAATCTAGTCGTTCGACAACAATATATGGAATCTTGTTTGTATTTTTTACAATCTCTATTGTCGCATCAATAGCGAAAAGATTTAGGGTAAGTAGCAAAATCAAAGTAAAAATTCTCATAGGACTCCTTTGTGCGTAAATCAATTTTTAAATGTTATGGCAATTTCCCTTTTGCCCTTAGGGTGGGGTGGGAAGTGAATCTTGATACATTCCTCAAGCATCGCCTTAAGCGAATCATCAAATGCCACATTGCCCGCGTATTTTACAACTTTATAGCTAAAATTACCATTGCTTGTGATGACAATATGCACCAAAGCCTGTAATTTTTCCTCTACATAAAATGTTTGCTGCCATTGTTGAAACATCATTTTTTCAATTTGTGCATACCACTCATCATATTCTCCATCACTTTGATTGGTGTTTGCGCTTATGGTGAGATTGCTTAAGGTATTCAGCTGTTTTTGCAAAGATTCTGCACTTGCTTGTAAATCTTTAAGCTTTTGCTCCTTGCTATTTTGCTCGACTTTTTCTCTATTGTCGCCTATTTCTGCATTTTGTGCTGGTATATCACTATCAATCTTGCTAAACATATCCTTAATACCAGAACCAGCAAGAGGGCTATTGAGGGCTGGTTGGCTACTTTTGCTAGGGGTGGGTTTATCATCTATAATAGCCTCTATGCTTATAGCGTGTAGCGATAGGGCAGATTCATTAAGTGCGGCGTAATGCGTGGGATTTGAACGAAAAAGTGTAAAAACAAGCGCAATAATAAGTAGGGAATATATGCAAAATGAGATAATACCACTCGTGATAAATAAAAGAGCATTATTCATAGTTCTAGCTACTAGTGATGAGGGATACTTTGAGAAAACCAGCTTCTTTAGCGGTTTTGAGGATATAAATCACATCTTCATATTTAAGATTCTTATCAGCCCTTATAAAAACGCTGATGTTTTTATCGAAGCTTTTGCTAAAAAGCACAAAGCTATCTGCGAAGTTTTTAAACTCATACACATTGTCGCGGATATAAATCTTTCTATCCGTGCTCACACGAATTTCAATCATAGAATCTTGCGCCATTTTCTTTGATTTTGAGCCTTTTGGGAGAGTAATATCCTCTTGGTAAGTAATAGTAGGGGTGCTCACCATAAGTATCGCCAAAAGCACGAGCATAATATCAACAAGCGGTGTTATGTTGAGCTCGGGTTTTTCTTCCCAGTCAAATTCATCATTTTGCATAGAATCCTACTTGTTTGAAAGTGTAAGGTCAATTTGCATTTGAATGTATGTGATGATGTGGTAGGCTTTACGCTTGAGTAGCAGGGCAAATGTGTATGCAGGGATGGCTACTAAAATACCAGCAGCGGTTGCCACGAGGGCTTTTGATATGACAGGGGCTATCACATCAAAAGAGACATTACCACCTCCTAGCACACTAAAGGTTTCTAGAATCTCAACTACCGTGCCAAATAGTCCAATAAAAGGTGCAGTAGAGGCAATGATATTTAAAAAAACGAGTGAAGAAGTGGCTTTTTGAGTGGCTTTGAGCTTCCATACTTGCAAAATCTCTCGCGAAACGCGCCCTTCGCTTTTTTCGAGCAGGGCATTTATGAAAGTGTTTTTTGGTATGAGGATACTCTTAGCCACAAGCATATCAAGATAATGCTTCTCCGTTGCCAACCAATCACTAAGCGTGAAGCTTTTGTAAATATATATCCAAAGAGTAGTGAGAAAATAGAGTGAGAGCCACAAAAGCACAATAATAGTTGTTATTGTGCTTTCTGCAAAGAAAGTTTTGAAGATATCCATCACTAGATTCTGTTTTTTGCAATAGTCTCAACGCGAGAAACCACCGTGCCGATAAGAGAAGTATCGTTGGAGGCTCCTTCTAGTAATGCTCTAGCTTCTTGAATAGCAGTTGCGACTCCTGACTCTGTATTGCCCATAATGGCTACCGCACCATCGGCAATAATCTTTACATCTGTTTTTGTGCCGGTTTGGGAGATTTGCGCGTGTCCCCAATTAATCGCTATGAATCCCTTATCGCCATCTAAAGTCTCAAATTCAATAATGCCAATCTTAAGCAGAGAGAGCAAGTCGCAGTGTCCGGGAAAAACACCAAACTCCCCCTCGCTTCCGGGCACAATGACATACTTCACTTCACCATCAAAGATGCTTCCGTATGGAGTTGCGATACTTAGTGTGATTTTTTCCATTCCATCCCCTATGCACTTTTGATTTTTTGTGCTTTTTCTAGTACCTCTTGGATATTGCCGACCATATAGAAAGCATTTTCGGGTATATTGTCATATTTACCTTCCAAAATGCCTTTGAATCCTTCAAGTGTTTCTTCAAGCGTTACATACTTGCCCGGACTCCCTGTGAAAATCTCTGCTACAAAGAATGGTTGTGAAAGGAATTTCTCAATCTTTCTTGCTCTATCAACAATTTGCTTATCTTCTTCGGAAAGCTCGTCCATACCCAAAATAGCGATGATGTCTTGCAAGTCTTTATATTTTTGGAGCACTTGTTGAATCCCTGTCGCAACTGCATAATGCTCTTCACCAACAACTTGCGGACTAAGGATTCTAGAAGTAGAATCGAGTGGATCCACCGCTGGATAAATGCCCTTTTCTGATATCTTTCTGTTGAGCACTGTTGTTGCATCAAGGTGTGAGAACACAGATGCAGGAGCAGGGTCAGTCAAGTCGTCCGCAGGGACATATACCGCCTGAACAGAGGTAATAGAGCCCTTCTTGGTTGATGTAATACGTTCTTGAAGCTTGCCCATTTCACCAGCGAGTGTAGGTTGATACCCCACAGCTGAAGGAATGCGTCCAAGGAGTGCTGACATCTCAGAACCAGATTGTGCATAGCGGAAAATATTGTCGATAAACATAAGCACATCAAGCCCTTTTTCATCGCGGAAATACTCTGCCATTGTCAAACCTGTAAAGGCGATGCGGTTTCTTGCGCCCGGTGGCTCATTCATTTGTCCGTAGCATAGAGCAACTTTATCTAAAACGCCACCTTCTTTCATTTCATTATAGAGGTCATTTCCCTCTCTTGTGCGCTCACCCACACCGGCAAATACTGAATATCCGCTATGCTTATAAGCAACATTGTGGATAAGCTCCATAATCACAACGGTTTTGCCCACACCAGCACCACCAAAGAGTCCCACTTTTCCACCCTTTGAATAAGGAGCCAATAAATCAACAACCTTAATACCTGTTTCAAACATTTCTGTTCTTGTGCTTTGTTGCTCAAAGGTTGGAGCTTCTCTATGAATACCCCATTTGAGTTGGTCACTACTAAGAGGCTCACCACCATCAATAATATCACCTGTTACATTAAAGATTCTGCCAAGCACAGCTTCACCCACTGGCACTTCAATCATTTTACCACGAGCCTTGACTTCCTGCCCACGGGTAAGTCCCTCTGTCATATCCATCGCAATTGTTCGCACACGATTATCGCCAAGATGTGCAGCAACTTCTAAGACAAGCCTATGCTCTTGCCCTTCAATTTGAAAAGTAACATCAATTGCTTCGTTAATCATTGGTAGATAAGAGCTAAACTCAACATCTACCACCGGACCCATCACTTGTGTAATTTTACCTTGCATTCTTTCTCCTTTGTATATTTATTTAATCGCCTCGACACCGGCATTAATCTCAACAAGCTCTGTTGTGATTGCTTCTTGTCGCGCTTTATTTAGAGCGATTGTGAGGCTTCTCACTAAATCACCCGCATTGTTTGTAGCTGCATCCATTGCTTGGATTCTAGCACTATGCTCAGCTGCTAGAGAATCTACTAGTGCGTAATACATATTGTATTGAATATATTTTCTCGCAAGCGTATCAAGCACCTCATCCTCTCCATCTTCGGGCTCAACATTAAGCGTAGAGACTTGCTCTGCTTCGTTGATATTAATAGTAAGTGGCAACACCGCCTGAACTTCAAGTTCTTGAGAAATCATATTCTTGAAGCCATTATGCACAATAATCACTTCATCTGTTGCACCATTTAAGAAATCATTAACAACATTGTTGATAAAGTTTTCAGCTTTCTCAAAAGTAGGCATAGAGCTTAAACCCACCGCTTTGTCAAGCACCTCTATGTCATTGAAAGCAAAAAACGAAATACCCTTTTTGCCAATGCCCCTTAAGCGCACCTTTATACCCTGTGATTTATAAGATTCCATAAGCCGTACTACTTCTTTGATCGTAGCAGTATTGAATCCACCGCACAAGCCTTTATCGGCTGTGATAAAAACAATATCAAGCTTTTTGATTTCGCGGTCTTTTGACTTTGCAAAATAGGCACTATTGATACTGTCTAATCCACGCAAGCGCACTCTTGCCACGACATCATTAAACATCGCGCTGAGTTGTTTCGCATAGACTCTAGAGCGCCTTGCTAATTCCTCAGCTTTTTTGAGCTTAGAGCTAGAAACGAGTTTCATCGCTCGAGTAGTCTTTTGCGTGTTTTTGACACTCGTTATTTTCTTTCTTATTTCTTTAAGGTTGCCCCCCATTGCAGCTCCTTTTTATGCTCCAAAGTTTATTTTGAATTCTTCAAGTGCTTTGTTTAGCTCTGCCTCAATATCTTTATCAAGTGCTTTCTTTGCGCTGATATTTTCAAGAATTTTGGGATATTTCGCTTCAAGGAATGGATAAAGATCCGCTTCAAATGCTACCACCTTATTAGCAGGGATATCATCAAGTAAACCATTTGCGCCAGCATAAATAATAATTACTTGCTTTTCAATAGCAAGAGGCGAGTATGGGGGCTGCTTTAGAATCTCAACCATTCTTTGTCCTCTTTCAAGCTGTTTGCGACTTGTCTCATCAAGGTCAGAGGCAAATTGCGAGAATGCTTGAAGCTCTCTGTATTGAGCTAGGTCAAGTCGCAATGTTCCTGCTACTTGTTTTGTAGCTTTAATCTGCGCCGCACCACCCACACGAGAAACAGAAAGACCAACATTAATCGCAGGGCGGATACCTGAGTTAAACAAGTCAGTTTCGAGGAATATTTGTCCATCAGTAATAGAGATTACATTTGTAGGAATGTATGCAGCCACATCGCCTGCTTGTGTTTCAATGATAGGCAACGCGGTAAGAGAACCAGCACCTAACTCATCGCTTAACTTTGCAGCTCTTTCAAGAAGTCTTGAGTGTAGATAGAATACATCTCCGGGGAAAGCTTCACGTCCAGGTGGGCGTCTTAAGATAAGCGACATTTCGCGATATGCCACGGCGTGTTTGCTCAAGTCATCATAGATGATAAGCGCGTGTCTTGCGTTATCTCTAAAATATTCGCCAATTGTAACGCCTGTGTAAGGTGCTAAAAATTGCATTGCCGCAGAGAATGAAGCAGGGGCATTTACCACGACTGTGTAATCCATTGCCCCGTATTCTTCGAGACTACGCACCACGTGTGCAACCGTAGATTCTTTTTGTCCCACAGCAACATAGATACATATAACATCTTGTCCTTTCTGGTTAATGATTGTATCAACTGCAACTGTTGTTTTACCAGTTTGTCTATCGCCGATGATAAGCTCTCTTTGTCCTCTACCGATTGGCACAAGCGCGTCAATTGCTTTAAGTCCTGTTTGTAATGGCTGATGCACTGACTTACGTGCCATAATGCCCGGTGCTTTTTCCTCAATAAAGCGGAATTCACTTGCTTCAATCGCACCCTTGCCATCAAGTGGCTCACCGAGTGTATTGATAACGCGCCCTACAACTGCATCACCCACAGGCACTTTCATAAGTTTTTTAAGACGTTTTACAGAAGTTCCTTCTTTAATCGTGCGACCAGAACCAAGCACCACGACACCAACACTACTTTCTTCGAGGTTGAATGCAATACCTGTATCACCTGTGTCAAATTCTACCATTTCGTAATACATTACATTGTTGAGACCATACACTTTTGCCACACCATCAGCATAAGCGATAACCTTGCCAGTTTCGCTAATATCAATATTGATATTGAAGCTATCAATACGCTCTTTGATGATTGAACTAATCTCTTCTGACTTGATTTTTGTTGTCACTTTTCTCTCCTTGTGTTAAATTAAAGTGCTTTTAGAATGTGATATTTGAGATCACTACTAAAACGTTCTTTGGAAAAAGATACCTCAATGCCCAAATCCTCAACGCTCAACTTAATGCCCTCTGCCCCACTTAACTCCTGCATGATGCTAAGCTTTACGCCAAGCTTCTTAGCTAAAGCAGATTGAATCTTGTCCAACGTAGCGCTGTCTAATTCTTCCTTTGTTACAAGCGTGGCTGCATATTCCTTCCTGCGTGCAAGCAGGCACTTCTCTAATTCACTAGCTATGTATGGTATCAACAAGATTCTATCTGCTTCCGCCAAAAGACGGAAAAAGTTTTCTAACTTTGTATCTACCTTACCAACCTTGCTTACACTTTCCAGTAAAAACTGCTCCTTTTGGGACTTGCTCAAAAATGGCGAGGCGATAATGTCTGCATTTTTCTTTTCCCTAAGGACATTAGAAAATCCCTTCAAAATATGGAGCACTTCGTCCAAATCACTTACAGAATCCATAAGGGCTTGTGTGTATTTTTTTGCAACGATATGAAGCATTATGAAATCCTTTTGGTAATGATGTTTACATATTCCTCTTTATTAAGATGAATATCATTGCTCTTAATGAGTGTATTAAGGAGTTTATTGACACTTTCCTGCACCACTTTTCTTCGCTCAAATTCAATATTTGACTCTAAAGCATATCTTAACGCCTCTACATCTTTCTTGATTTGTCCGTTGTATCTCTGCTCTACCAAGTATGCCTCTTGTTTCGCCGCATTAACGATAGATTTGCCCCTTTCTTTACTCTCTTCTAAGCGTTTTTGTGCTTCTTCTTTTTCTTGTTTAGCCTTGTGGAGGTTACTTTGCGCTTCTTGAAGACGAGCAGCTATGGCATTTTTTCTATTGACAAACAAACCTTTGATCGGATCGAAAGCAAAATACCATAAAATTGCTACGAAAATTACAAAGTTTATAATACGTTCCACAAAGTCGCTTCCTTCTATTCCAGCAGAAGCGAGAAGAAAGGACGGGAAAAATAAAAGTAATGCCACACATAGAATCTTTTTCATTATACCCCCTTATATTTGCTCGAGTTTTGCATTAAGTGCATTTTTAAAAACAGGAAGTTGCTCAAGCAGCTCTGCATAAAGCTGCGATTTTTGCTCCTCTAGCTCTTGCTTGGCTTGTGCGAGTTTGCTCTCATTCTCTACTTTCTTTGCATTAATTTTTTCTTCATAGTTAGTTTTTGCCTCTTTTGTAGCACTTTCTAGAATCTGTGCCGCCTCTTTGCGCGCCAAAGACAGAGTTCGTGCAATTTCTTTTTCAATTTCATCTATTTCACCTCTGTAACCCTGTGTATTTGTAATTTCTTGGTCAATAAAGCTATCTCTATTACTCATAAAAGCAAGCATAGGTTTGAAAAGCCATTGATTTAGCAAGAAAATAAGAAGCATAAAGGTAACAAAAACAAGTAGCATTAAGTAAGGATTGAGGGTAATGCTCATTCTATTCTCCTTTGTGAATATTTTGTGAAAACTTGGGATATTCTAACAAGTTAAAATATATTAAACCTTAAAGTGCGTATCATTTTGATATTTTTTTTATCAAGGTTGCAATTTCGGCATCATTTTGGAAACAAATGGTAATTTTTGATGAGCTTGTTTGACTTTGTATGCCAAGCAATTTGAGTTCATCTTGAAGCTCTGTAAGCAGCTTATTATTGATATTTCGCATATATTCTTTGGGAGATTTTTTAGTCTTATTTGGCTCTTCTTTTATTTTTTTTATGAGTGTTTCGGTATCACGCACATTTAACTTTTGCCCTATGATAGAGTCTGCTACGAGCTTTTGTTTATCTGCATTTAGTGTAACAAGCATCTTTGCGTGTCCTTGCGAGATTTTATCCTCATTCAGCATTTGCTTGACTTCATCACTAAGTTGTAAAAGGCGTAAAGTGTTTGTAATTTGTGTGCGTGATTTATTGATACGTTTAGATAGTTCCTCGTGGGTAATACCATACTCCTTGAGAAGCTCCTCGTATGAGAGTGCCAACTCGATAGGATTAAGCTCCTCGCGTTGAATATTTTCAATGATGGCAAGTTCTCTTAAGCGTTTAAAATCAATCTCTGCCACAATGGCTTTGATATTACTCAATCCCGCAAGCTTTGAGGCGCGGAGTCTGCGCTCACCAGCGATTAGAATATAATCTCCATCGCCATTATCATATACAACGACAGGTTGCAATAAGCCATGTTCAAGTATAGATTCAGAAAGTTCTTGCAGGGCTTGAGTATTAAAAGTTTTTCTCGGTTGGTAGGGATTTGGCTTAATAATATCAATATCGAGTTCAAGCACGGGCGAGGAATTATCGCTGAGACTTTGCTCGTAAGCCTCTGCTGTTTCAGAAAGTATCGCGCCTAGCCCCCTGCCGATTGCTAACTTTTTTTTACTCATTGTGTTTATGCCCCTTGTAATATTGTGCGTGCGAGATTCTCATACGCCACACTACCATTTGAGCGATTATCATACAGCATTATGGGTTTGCCAAAGCTAGGAGATTCGGCGAGCTTCACACTACGTGGAACAATGATGTAGTCATCTTCATATTTAAACAACTCTTTACTAAAATGCTCTTTAAGCTCATCAAAGACTTGCCTTGATAGATTGTGTTGTCCAGAATACATAGTAGGCAAGAATCCTTTAATTTTCAATCGTGGATTAATTGTATCCTTAAGGAGCTTGATTGTATTGAGTAGCTGTGCCAAACCCTCAAGCGCGAAAAATTCGCATTGTATAGGCACGATAACAAAATCAGACGCAGCAAGGGCATTAACCGTGAGAGAGCCGAGCGCAGGCGGAGAATCAATAACAATATAATCGTATTCCTCTTTAACCTCATCGATTTTCTTACTAAGGAGGAGTTCGCGCCCTTTCATATTATTCTTATTATAAAATTCTTTTTCGATACCTGCTAGACCAATATTTGAGGGTGCAAGATAGAGGTTTTGAATATCAGTTTTGAGAATAATTTGAGACAGCTTCTTTGAGCCCGTAAGCACGTGATACATATCAGATTCTATTTTATTGCGGCGGATACCAAAGTTTGTAGTTGCGTTTGCTTGAGGATCATAATCAATCACAAGCACCTTTTTATTAGCAGAGGCTAGGGAGGCTGCAAGATTTACAGCTGTGGTTGTTTTGCCAACTCCGCCTTTTTGGTTCGCTATAGCTATTATTTCACACATAATTTCTCCTTATCGTAAGCTATAAATTTTATTTCCATCAATACTTAAAGAGCCATCTTCATTAAGAATAGCGTCCTTTAAACACATCCTCTCTTTACCTAAGTGAAAGAAAAAGGAGCTATTCTTGTAAAATTCTAGCTTATAAATACTAAAAATCTGCTTCCACGATACAAAATTTTCAAAGCTTTTGAAAAAATCTTCCAAAAAGCGCACAGGCTCGATATTTGCGCTTATAGTTTCTTCTAAAGTCGCATATTGCGTGTTTTGTTCGGTATTTGCAGAGTAGAGATTGATGCCTATTCCGCACACAATGTTGCCTTTCACCTTTTGAGTGAGAATCCCGCCAATTTTAGAATCTGTTCTGTATAAATCATTTGGATATTTGAGCCACACCTGTGAGCCAAGGGAGCGCAAATATTCGCGCATAATTACACCAAAAAAAATCGAACTCGATTCTAAACGCAAGTCTTGTGGCAGACTTTTTAAGGGCAGGGCAAAGGAGAAAAGTAAAGACTTTGGCACACTATCCCATTGGTTGCCCCTGCTCCCTATGGCATTGCTTTGTGTTTTTGCACTAATGCAAAATGGCACATTGAGCTTGTCTTCTTTAATCATCTCTATGGCGTAAGTCTGTGTGGATTCTAATGTATCAAAGTGATAAATGCGCGAATTAAGAAGCGCGATAAATGCGCTATCAAAGCCTGTAAGGTGAGAATCTAGCATAACACATCGCCTATTTTTAGGTGCTTACCGCGCAGATAGAGTGCCGCTTCAAGTCTGTTTTTACCCTCCTGCTGCAAAGAGTCAATATTTAAGCTCCCGCTTCTGCAGCCCACAACGATACTTGAATCCCCGATTTTTAGAATCTCACCCGCATTGTGAGATTCATTAGATTCTATAAGGCTCACATCAAAGAGCTTGAGCGTGTAGCCTTTCACGCTTTGGATAAAGATATGGGGCCACTCGCAATAGGCAAGGTAGCTTTTATACACATTTTGTGCAGATTCTAAACACATAAAACCATCGCTTTTTTTGATTTTTGTGCAATAGCTTGAATCCGCGTCAATTTGCCTTAAGGGCTCGATTTTTTCAAAGTTTTTCAATACAAATGTCGCGAGTTTTGCTCCAGATTCAGCAAGTTGTGAGGAAAGCTCCGTAATATTTTGCTGTGTATTTGCAACATAAGATATGCCTAGAATATCGCCATTATCGAGTTCTTCACCCATTCTCATCGCACTTATGCCAAAGTATGGGCTTTGAGAGAGAATCATCTGCTGCAAAGGACTTGCCCCACGCCACAAAGGCAAGATAGAAGCGTGGATATTGATACAAGGCGCAATGTCTAAAAAAGCTTTGGGTAGAATCTTCCCATACGCTACAACAAGTATCATATCGGGTTTTAGAATCTGCATATTTTCAATAAAATCTTGCGTAATACTGCTAGGCTGAAAAATATGTGGCATAGATTCAGAATCTTGCTTTAGGTTTGTCTTTATTTTTTGCAGGAGCATTGCCTTTGTGTGTGGAGGTTTTAGCTCGGCTTTTCTCCCAAAGGGTTTATCAGGCTGACAAATAAGCGCAACAATTTCAAAAAAATCATCGTCTAATAGCGGGGCAAAAATTTCCCACGCAAACGCAGGAGTCCCGGCGAGGATAAGTCTCATAGAATCCACTCCTTAATATCACTTGAGCAAAAAAGTGTGCCAGAAGTATGCTTTTTATGCAGGAGAAAATCGCGTAAAATATCGAGTTTGCGCCCATTGCTTAAAAACATCATTCTGTTATGTTTGAGTAAAAAATCAGCCGCTAGAAGTTTGGTTACAATACCCCCTGTGGCAAAGCTCTCATTTGGCGTGTGGTTTTCTTGCAAGGCACTTGGTGCAATACTATGCACGATTGGTAGAATCTTGGCATCAGGGAATTGATGAGGATTCTTATCAAAATAGCCATCAATATCGCTTAAAATCACAAGCAGTTTTGCGCCAAAATAATGCGCCACATACGCGCCTAACCTGTCGTTATCGCCAAATACAATTTCATCTGTGGCGATTGTATCGTTTTCGTTGATGATTGGTAGCACATTATGCGATAAAAGCGTGTCTATGGTGTTTTTGGCAAAATCTGTGTGTCGTCTTGAATCAAAATCGCGCCATACGAGCAATAGTTGGGCGATTGTGATATTGTGCTGCAAAAAGGCATTGCGATAAGATTCCATAAGCAAGGGTTGCCCGATGCTTGCTAGGGCTTGTTTATTTTGTAAGATATTTCTATCAATAGTAAGCTCTGTGTGTCCGCTTGCCACCGCACCAGAGCTTACCAAAATGACATCATATTGCGTCTTTAGCTCACTAATGATATTTGCAAGGGCTTGAATCTGCGTTTTGTCAATGATTTTGCCATTGCAGAGGTTTGATGAGCCTACCTTTAAAACAATGCGTGGCTTTTGCATTTATAGAATCTCCTTTTGTTTGTTAAGATAATGCCTATACACACTTTCTATACCCTCTCTAAGAGAGATTTTTGCCTGCCAACCGAGCTTGTTTAGTCTGCTTGTGTCCATAAGTTTTTGTGGCGTGCCATTTGGCTTAGTGCTATCAAAGACGAGTTTGCCATTAAATCCCACAATATCCTTTACCAATGTCGCAAGTTCGTATATGCTTACATCATCGCCATAGCCGACATTGAGGTGGGTATTGCGAATCTGCGGCGCACAAGTGGTGGCGAGGTCTTTAAAAGATATGCGCTCCATTACAAATACACAGGCTTCTGCCATATCTCGCACGTGGAGAAATTCCCTACGAGGTGTGCCATCGCCCCAAATACTCACTTGTGAATCCTCTATGCCAAATCGCGCTAAATACTCCTGTAAGTCTGTGCCATTTAGCCCTGTATCGCGCTCTAAGCCTTGTATATGCTTTTGCTCTAAGAGTTTTGCAAGGTGCATTTTACGCAAGAGTGCAGGGAGGACGTGGGAGGTTTCTAAATCAAAATTATCATTATTGCCATAGAGATTTGTAGGCATTACAGAGACAAAGTCGCAACCATACTGCAAGGCGAAGCTTTCACACATTTTGATTCCTGCGATTTTAGCAATCGCATAAGGCTCATTTGTGTATTCTAGCTCACTTGTAAGTAGCACATCTTCGCCCATAGGTTGAGGAGCATTTTTTGGGTAAATGCACGAGCTACCAAGGAAAAGGAGCTTTTTAACACCATATTTATAAGCATTGTAGATAATGTGATTTTGTATAGCG
This sequence comes from Helicobacter sp. MIT 03-1616, assembly GCF_000765685.2. Classification (NCBI taxonomy): domain Bacteria; kingdom Pseudomonadati; phylum Campylobacterota; class Epsilonproteobacteria; order Campylobacterales; family Helicobacteraceae; genus Helicobacter; species Helicobacter sp. MIT 03-1616. The sequence goes on from NZ_JROY02000011.1 coordinate 21,890, forward strand.
AGATTCTCATAGATAAAATCTGCGCGGTAAGTGTTATTTGCTAGAATCCCACCCACTTTTGCAGCAGCTAAAAAGACATATTCGGGGCGATAGGTGCTAAAAAAATCTTCCACCGCGCTAGAAGAGAGCAAGTTAAGCTCATTGCGCGTTTTGGCAATAAGTTGCGTATAGCCCTGCTGCTTGAGATATTCAAGTATGCTTGAGCCTACAAGTCCCCTATGTCCAGCAACAAAGATTTTAGAATCTTTTTGCATTGCAATCCCCTTATGTTTTAAAATATATTTTAAAGGGCGTATTATATCCAACATCACTCTTAAGTCGCTTAAGTTTCTTGCGCATTATGCAAAGGATATGTAGCAAATGTGAGAATCTAGCTTGATTCTAAAATATCAGCAAAAATAGAGCGGTAAGTAGATTTTAAAAGCAAGTTTTGTAAGTTTTAGGGCATTGCTTAGAATCTTCCTTATATTTTATATCGCAATTGCAGCGCATAACTTGCCCCAGCTACACGATAGAAGTCATAGTAGCGATTGTTTGTGATATTAGCAAAACTTGCTGATAAGTCAATGCCATTTTTGAAGTTGTAGCCACATTTTGCATTAAGCGTGAATTGCGCCTCATAATTCCCATAGGTGTTTTTAAGCGCGGGAGTATTCATATCATCTGCGAAAAATGCCGGTGCATAATATGCCCAAATTGAGCCATAGAATCCATATTGTGGAAAGTAATTTAGCGCAATATTTGCCATATGCTTTGGCGTAGCGGCGAGTTGTTTGCCCTCTGTATTAGGCTTTGCGTCATTTTTTAGAATCTTAGCAAGTGTAAGCGTGTAGTTGCCCTCTATAAATACATCGCGCATAATCGGCACTTGCGCGCTTAGCTCCGCGCCGTGAATCCTCCCCCGCCCTGCATTAATATTTTTATATGGATTATTTTGATTTCCCGCGCCAGAGCGGTAAATCATATCCCATAACTCGGTATCGTAGTAGTAGAGTTTGCCCTCAAAGCTTTTGTTGTAGTATTCTGCGCCTATATCAAAGCTTAGCGCACTCTCTTGTTTTAAGTCGGGGTTAATCTCCCAAAAAGTGTTGCCGTGTGTGAATTGATACATATCCCTCATAGTTGGCATTCTAAAGCCCGAGCCAAGCGAAGTTTTAAAGATGAGTCCTTGTGTAGATTCTGGTGTGTAGTTGAGCGAGAGTTTCGGGCTAAGGATAGAGGCGATTGCACCTTGATTGTGGCGATTTGTAGTGGGATTAAGCGTATTGGTGAGATACCCTGCGTAATTACGCCAATAGTCATAGCGGATTCCAAGTGAGCTAGAGAGTGATTGTGAAAGACTAGAATGAAGATTCATAAATGCCGATGCTACGAAAGCCTTGCCGCCATAGCTTCTATAAGTATCTGTGCGTGTGCTGGAGACTTTCCAATTTGTCATATTGCGATTATGCTGCACGAAGTCATAGTAGCGAAATTGCGCGGCACTAATGAGTGTGTGGCGACTGCCAAGATTCATAGTATAGATAATATCTATATAGTTGCTTGTAGAATCTATATCCTGCGTCCCTCCTGCTCCGCCATATCTATTGCCCTCGCCCTGTGTTGCGTCTTGCCAAAGGCTAAAGAGATTCATTGATGAAAAAGAGAGTTTGAGCGAGGAGCTGTCAAAATCGTGCTCATAGGTGAGATTCCCAAGTAGATGAGAATAATTGCCTATACCGCCAATCCCCGAGCCTACAAAATAATCTTTGCCATCTACAAGGTTTGTGCTTTGCCCCGCATTATCGGTGATGTAGCTTGTGAAATGTTTGAATTTATAGCTGTGATTAGAGAAGCTAAGCATAGCGGAGAGCATATGAGAATCGTTTATGCCATATTCTGCTTTCAAGCGCACATCATAAACGTGATAGTTTCGCTTGCCTCCATCACCAATGATGAGATTTCCTGTCTTGTCTGTTGTAATACCGCTTATGTCATTGGGGGCTTGAATGCCACTTGGCAGTGTGGTGGGAAAGCTTGGGTAACCCTCGCTTTGTGTGTATCCCGCACTAAGCTTGAGCCTTAGCTTTTTATCGAAAAACACATCGCCTACATTCGCATAGGCGCGGATAAGATTCTTATCCGCGGTATCTTTGACAAACTCATCACCATAGCTTATGATGATTTGAGATGAAAATTCGCTTGGCATTGCAGTGATGAAATTTACTACACCACCAATCGCACCTGCACCATAGAGGCTAGAGAATGTCCCGCGCGCCACCTCCACGCGTTCTACATCATAAAGTGAAATTTGATTTAAGATTCTGCTCTCTCCTTCCAAATCGCTCAAAATCACTCCATCAAGCATAAGCAGTGTGCCATAATTGATACCGCGAATCTTTATTTTTGGGCGAGGATTGAAACTTGTATCATTATCCACGCGCACACCAGCAAGTTTTTTAAGCGTATCGGCGATTTTGGTATTTGGCATATTTTGAATCTGCCTCGCATTTAGCACACTTGCGTTGCCCGGGATTTTTTCCACATCGGTGGCAAGCGCACTCTCTTTGACGATAGATGGACTGAATGTATAGGACTCTATACCATAGGCATTGACGCAACGTGTGAGGACAAACAAGCTTAAAAATGACAAGGAGGCAACAAAGCGAGGGAGATAAAACATAGTATTGCCTTATGTAATAAGATATAATACATAATTTATTATAGCACAACTTAAATATTACTTATACTTATTTTTTATTATTTTTAATATGATATACTACTGCTTTTTGGGTTTTATAAATCTTGCAAAAGCTTAGAATCTTAAGGATAAATATGCGCGTAATCATCGTATTTTTTATGTATATAGGCGTGGTATGGGGAAAAAATACCCTCATTGTAGCGGTGTCGGAGAATATCGGTGCGCTAAATCCTCAAGGTTATCAGGGTAATGCAATGTTTGCGCAAAATGCGGTGTATGAAGGGTTGGTGCGTGTGGATAAGCGGGGCAAGATTGTGCCAAGTCTTGCTACTAGGTGGGAGATTAGCACAGATGCTTTGCAGTATGATTTTACCCTGCGTGAGGGGGTGAGATTCTCAAATGGTGAGGAGTTTAACGCTGACGCGGTGGTGAAAAACTTTGAATCTGTGTTAAAAAATCGAGCAAGACATTCGTGGAGTGGGCTTGCTGTAGCTTTAGAATCCGCACAAAAACTCGCGCCCCACAAAGTGCGCTTGATTCTTAAAAAGCCTTATAGCCCGACATTAGATGAACTCGCAGTGGCGCGTCCTTTTAGATTCTTAGCACCAAGTGCTATGCCTAAAGATTTAGACTTGATAAAGCACAATCCACAACCCATTGGCACGGGCGCGTATATGTTGGCTAAAAGTGTGTATGGTGTGAGTGATACATTGGTGAAAAATCCTCACTATTGGGATAAGGACGCCTATAATGGCATCTATTATGATGAGGTAATTTTGAAAGTGATTTATGACCCGAGCTCAAAAATTGCCGCACTAAAGAGTGGGCAGATTGATATGATCTATGGGAACGACCAGATTCCGTTAGAAATTTTTAAGAGTATGCAAAGGGGCGCGCAGTTTCATACTTATCTAAGTCCGCCCATTTATACAACTAATCTTGTGATTAATTCCGCCTCACCCGCTTTCAAGCTCGGTAATACGGAATTAGAGCGCACCTTGCGTAAGGCTCTAGGCTATGGCATAGATAAGCAAAGGTTGATAAAAGCGGTGTATAGTGGCTTACAGGATACAACAGATTGTATGTTTCAGCCAAGCAAGGCTTGTGAAGAGGCGCATAGTATAAGCGCGAGTGAGCAAGAGGAGGCATTGGCATTTTTGCGAAAACATTTTGCAGATTCAAGGCAAAGGGGTATAGAAATCCTCTATATAGGTGATAATCCGGCGCAAAAGATGATGGCTGAAATTATCCAAAGCGATTTGAAAGCGTTTGGCGTGAAAGTGCATATAAGCGCGAGTGAGTATAGTATCTATATGAATAGACTACTCAATGGGGCATTTGACATAGCTTTTAGGGATACTTGGGGTGCGCCCTATGATCCTTTGACTATCTTGCACTCTATGCTTATACCTAGCCACATCGACTATGCCGCGCAGCAGGGGCTACCAACAAAGCCTCTCATTGATGAGGAGATAAGAAAGCTCATTGCGCTTAATCCTCATATTAAGGCTTTTAAAGACACATTAGAGCGCATTATCTTTATGCTAGAGGATAGCGGTGTGTATATGCCCCTTAGCAATCAAAGAAATAAAGCTATAGCACACAAAAAGATTAAAGGCATTGATATGGGTGTTTCTAGCTATGAAGTGCCATTTTGGGAGTTTTATGAGGATTCTAAAAAATAGGGTAAGGCTTTTTGCAAATGTTTTTCAAAAAGAAGTGCGGATTCTAAAAATGGATTCCAAGATAAGAGTAGACTTTTAAAGTAAAAAGCAAGAATTTTTAAGATTCTAAAACTTAAACGAGGTGTGTATGAAAAAATTTGTGCTGTATAGGATAACGTGGATAGTGCCTATCGTGTTATTTGTATCTTTTGGGGTATTTGTGCTTTTGCGGCTTGGCGGGAGCGACCCTGTGATGAGCTATCTTATAGCTTCAAATCTCCCCGCCACGCCCGAACTTGTGGAGGAACTTCGAGCAAGTTTTGGACTTGATAAACCAATTTTGACACAATATTTCCTATGGCTTCAAGACGCTATAAAGCTTGATTTTGGCACATCGTATATGACCGGACGGAGTGTGAGCGAGGATTTTTTACATTTTTTACCAAACACACTTTTGCTTGTGTTGTGCGGATTCATTTTGACTTTCATCTTTGCCCTGCCTTTGGGAATATTAGGAATGTATTATCACAATCGATTCATAGATTTTGTAATTAGAATCTTTTGCTTTGTTGGTGTGAGTATGCCAAATTTTTGGTTTGCCTTTTTGCTTATGCTCTTTTTTAGTGTGTATCTTGGGTGGCTTCCTGCGGTGGGAATTGAGGGTGCGCAAAGCTTTATTATGCCAAGCCTTAGTATCGCGCTTATGTCTATTTGTGTCTTAGCGCGTCTCATTCGGGCAAATATGCTTCAAGTGCAGGAGGAGAGGCATATTGTATATGCGAGAATGCGTGGAATAAAGGGATTGAGGCTTTATATCACGCATATTTTTTATAACGCATTCTTGCCAATTCTTACCGCAATGGGTATGCATATAGGTGAGCTTATAGGCGGTGCGCTTGTGATTGAAAGCGTGTTTGGACTGCCCGGCATTGGGCTATATAGTATTCAGGGCATAGCAAATCACGATTTTCCGGTGATTGAGTGCTTTATTGTTGTGCTGGGTGCAACCTTTGTGCTGTGTAATGTGCTTGTTGATATACTCTATGCACTTTTTGACCCGCGTATGCGTAGGCAAAATTACGCACTTGATGCAAAGGGCGAGATATGAGGGCGATGAGCTGGTGGGGCAAATGCGCTCTTGTGGGTATGGGTATCATCGCGCTTTTAGCATTTTTTGCACCTTTTGTTGCACCTTATGCGCCTGATATGCAGGATTTGGATAATATTCTTGCTCCTGCGAGTGCGGCGCATTGGTGCGGGAGCGACTATTTGGGTAGGGATATTTTCTCTCGTATTCTCTATGGAGCAAGACTCTCATTAGGCTGTGCTGCGGTGATTTTGGTTTTTATTGTGATTTTGGGTATTAGTGTGGGAGGATTGTCTGGCTTTGTTGGTGGGAGGATTGACGCGCTGTGTATGCGTATATGCGATATTTTTATGAGTGTGCCAACTATCGCACTTTCTCTCTTTTTGGTCGGTGTGCTTGGGAGTGGGCTAGAAAATGTGATGATTGCGATTATTCTCACACATTGGGCGTGGTATGCGCGGATTGTGCGTAGTATCGTCTTTAGTCTCAAAAATAAAGAATATGTCCTGCTCTCTTTTACCTTTGGGGCGGGGAGTTTGCAGAGATTCAAAAGGCATTTGATGCTCCCTATCATCAGTCAATGCGCTGTTTTGGCAAGTATGGATATAGGGCACATTATGCTTCATATTGCTGGATTATCTTTTTTGGGACTTGGTGTGCAGTCACCCACTGCTGAATGGGGCATTATGTTGAGCGAGGCAAAAGATTATCTATGGGATTATCCTATGTTGATTGTGTATCCGGGCTTGGCACTTTTTGTTTGTGTGGCTTTGGCAAATATGATAGGGGAGAGTCTGCGAGATAGCTTTGGTTTTGCGCATAAGCTTGAAGACTTTGTGTCAAAAAATACGCAAATTATAGAATCTGTGCAGATTCAAAGCGCAAAAAGCTTAGAATTAGAACATTTGCGCATCAAATCTTATGAAAATGAGCTTGTTAGTGTGGATTCTGTGCGAATTTATAGGGGAGAGTGTAGCGCACTGCTTGGCAAAAGTGGTAGTGGTAAGTCTCTTAGCGCATTTGCCTTGCAGGGCTTTATCTCTCCTAACCTTACACAGCAAGATGGGAGCGTTAAGCTCGATGATAAACTCATAAATCCTGCCTTGTATCGAGGCGTGATTTTTGCGTGTATTATGCAGAATCCGCGCACTTGCTTCAATCCGCTTTTGAGTATCAATTATCATTTTAAAGAGACTTGCAAGGCACTATATAAGCCCTATGATAGTGATTTTATTAGACAATGTTTATTGAATGCGGGGCTAGATTCTAATATTTTATCTGCTTATCCATTTGAGCTAAGCGGGGGAATGCTTCAGCGCGTGATGATAGCTCTTGCTTTGCTTACACAAGCACCATTTATTATAGCCGATGAGCCTACAAGCGACTTAGACAAGCCCATAGCCTATGAGATTTTGCGCACATTGCGAGACTTGAAAGATTCACATAATCTTGGTATTTTGCTTATCACGCACGATTTGGCGGCGGTAGCGGATAATGCAACATATGTCTATGTAATGGAGCAGGGGAGGATTATAGAATCTGCGCAGATTCTGCAGGGCAAAATAATGAAAGAGGGCGCACAAACACCTACAATGAGGCATTTAGCGCAAATATGCGCACAAAGGAGTGAAAATGCTCGAGCTTAAAAATGTGTCCTATTCCTACACCTCTTATCGTCTCTTTGGCACACGCACAAAGCAGGTGTTAAGGCATATTAACTTGCGTATGCAATCTCATCAAAGCCTAGCGATTATGGGGCAGAGTGGTTGTGGTAAGAGCACATTGGCTAAAATCGCGTGTGGGCTTTTGCACCCAAGTAAAGATGAAAATGGTGCGCGTGGTGTCGTGGAGTATAATTCTGCTTTATTGAAACTTAAAAACATAGAGACAAGAAGGGATTTTTATAGGCAAGTGCAGATTCTATTTCAAGACTGCATAGGCTCACTGAATCCTTATTATTCCTGCCTTGAAAATTGCCTCGAGTCGCTTCAATACCTCTCGCATTTAAGCAAGGAGGAGAGTATAGCGCGACTAAAGGCTTTGGCGCGAGACTTGGCATTGCCAGAGGATATATTTTCTAGGCAGGTTGGAAGTATCTCGGGTGGAGAGGCACAGCGAATATGCCTTATTCGTGCCCTCTGTGTCGAGCCAAAATTACTTATCCTTGATGAAAACACTTCTGGACTTGACTATGAGCTATCTTTGGCGGTGGTGGAATATTTAAAGCAGTGGCAAAAGCGCACAGGAGCGAGTATTTTGCTTATCACACACGATGAGGAAGTGGCGCGTAGATTATGTGATGATGTGCGCGTGATGAGCGCACAAGGTGAGTTAGAATCTTAAGCACAATCTCCTTGCCTTATATAATAAATTTCATCAAATCCTGCCAATAGCTTAAGGCACTTCAAAAATATAATCTCTAAGTGGTAGCCTAAAGAGATTTTGATTGCCAAGCGTAACATCTTTTAATGTTTGCGAGTTAGCAAAAAATGCTTTAAGCAGTGGCTTTATGGCGATGTAGGGAATCCCAAATGCGCTGCTTGTGTAGATAAGGCGATATTGTTGGGCTAGATTCTCTATATATTCCGTATTTGCATTATAAATTGTGCTGCTATTAAGGATAATTAAATCCCCGCTTTGTGGCGTAGTGATAGCATCGCTATTATACGCACTTATTGTTGAATATGGGTCATAGCCCCATAAGCGCATTTTTTCCCATAATGTCGGGGAATTTTCATCTTTGATTTTTATATCAACATTATGTGTATGATATATTATTTCTAAATATTTTGCGAAATATCCCCAATACCAAGTGGCGTAATTTTCGCCGCGCCCGTTGCCCTCAAAATAAATGTTAAGCGTTTGATGAGATTCTGCTCTCTTTTTTGCTTTATCTGCGACAAAGGCTAGGGCATCGTGAAATTTTACTCCTTCACTTTTGAGAGAGATATAGCTGTAAATACCAGCGGGTAGGGTGTTTATGCAAATGAGAATTACACAGACTATGCTTAGAATCTTAAATATTTTAAATCGTATATAATGAAGCTGATAGAGAAAATAAAGCATTCCAACAAGGCTTACAAAATAAATAGGTATGAGATAGTAGGATTCAAAAAGTTTAAGCTTGATAAAGGCACACGCATATAAGAATCCTCCCAAAAGCAAACTATCCCAAAAGATATGATATCTATCACTTTTCACAATAAACCTATAAATTCTATACAAAAGCAAACTCGGCAATAAAAGTAGCAAAAGGCTGTCATTAAGCATAAAGTTAAAAAGCCCTTTGAGTGTATGGAGCAATTCCTCGTGCGCACTAAGAAATATCCCACGCGCATAAGTTTTTTCTATATTTGGCATAATAAGTAGGGCATACAACACAAGAAACAAAAGCGCACTTGCGAGTAATACACCATAATAGGCATAGGCTTTTGTGCCTTTTTTGTGCTTAAGAGAATCTATGAGCATAAGCAATCCAACACTACCAATCATTAAAAAGGTAGGCTCTTTGTAATATAAGGCGAGATTCGCACTTATGAATCCAATAATGGCACTAGGAATGTTTGTATTTTGATAGAATCTTATACTAGATAGGACAAAGAGGCTTAGAAAAAGCACTTGCAAACGCTCGGGGTAACAGATACCAAGCATTATTGTAATAAAGCCCGGGTGTAAAAATATACAAAGTAAAAGCACCACACGCAAAGTATAGTGCCTCTCCTGTAACACAAGGGCAAATAAAATCCATAGCAAAAGCCCCACGGCAAAGACGATAAGCGCATTAAAGGCAAAAAACATATAAGGATTGTGTGAAAATATCGCAATGAGATTTAAATCCAAAGAAGCCAGAGGAAAAAACCGCCCGCTACTAGGTGTGTAGCCATTAAATATGGGTTGAGATTCATAAATTTTAAGCCACATCCAAATATCATCGAGATTGTAAGTATAGCGCGAGTAGCAAACAATGCCTATGCAATAAAGAGAAAGAAAGGCAAAAAAGAAAAAAGTGTATTTATGGGAGTGCGGGGTAAATGTATGAGAGAGAAGATACTTTATCCCCCCCCCCCGCTAGCTTATAAGTATTAGGGGTTTGTATATTTCTTTCCATTTTTATCCTTTGAAGTTGGTATAGGGCGCACAGATTGGGCGTAAAATAAAGGGCTAGTTTTGCATCACTCAAAATAGCTTAGAATCTTATAGCCACCATCTTTGAGGTATTTATCCTTTTGCATAAGTTTCAAATCACTTTGCACCATATCTTTGATGAGTGCATTTAAATCATATTCTGGAATCCACCCGAGTTTCTCTCGTGCCTTACTCGCATCGCCAATAAGCAAATCCACTTCAGTAGGGCGGAAATATCGTTCATCTACGCTCACCACTTCTTTGCCAATTTCTAGCTGAAAGTCCCCATTGCATTTTTTGATATAGCCTTTTTCATTGACGCCCTCACCTCTAAACTCTACTTCAATGCCAAGCTCACTAAACGCCATTTTGACAAAATCACGCACTTCTGTGGTAACGCCTGTAGCAATCACCCAATCTTCGGGCTTTTGAGCTTGTAAAATAAGCCACATCATACGCACATAGTCTTTAGCGTGTCCCCAATCGCGTTTAGCAGAGAGATTCCCAAGATAGAGATTATCTTGCAATCCTAGTGCAATTTTTGCCACGGCTCGTGTGATTTTGCGCGTTACGAAAGTTTCGCCTCGTATGGGGCTTTCGTGGTTAAATAGGATTCCATTACAGGCAAACATATCATACGCCTCGCGGTAATTTATCGTTATCCAATAAGCATAGAGTTTCGCACACGCATAAGGGCTACGTGGATAAAAGGGCGTTTTTTCACTTTGTGGAATCTCCTGCACCAAGCCATAAAGCTCACTTGTGGAGGCTTGATAGATTTTGCTTTTTTGTGTTAATCCTAAAAGTCGCACGGCTTCTAAGATTCTAAGTGTGCCTATTCCATCGGCATTTGCAGTATATTCTGGCGTCTCAAAACTCACGGCTACGTGGCTCATCGCGGCGAGATTGTAGATTTCATCAGGTTGTGTATCTGCAATAATGCGTGTGAGATTCATAGAATCGGTTAAATCCCCATAATGTAGGAAAAAATTGCGATTATCAATGTGCGGGTCTTGATAGAGATGGTCGATTCTATCGGTGTTAAAAAGAGAACTCCTGCGCTTTACCCCGTGCACTTCATAGCCTTTTTTAAGGAGAAATTCTGCTAGATATGCGCCATCTTGCCCAGTAATTCCTGTGATAAGAGCCTTTTTCATTTTTATCCTTTGTAAAAATAGCGTATTGTAGGGTAAATTTGCTTAAGCGAAGTTATTGCCTTAAGGGGAGACTTTTAAATCTACAAAGGATTAAGAATCTAGTTTTTTAAGATGATTTGAAAGCTCATTAAATGAAGAAGTGCTTTGCCACATCTTTAAAGGTATCCGTAGGTGAGTGGTATATTGACAAATGATAAAAAAATAAGGAGCGTCCTAACTCATACGCGAGAAGTGTTCGATAGCTTTTGCTAATTCACCCAAAGTCTTATCAATATCGCTTCCCTCATCGCATATGTTATCACGCACACAATGATTGATATGCCCTTCAAGCACGATTTGTCCTACCTTGTGTATTGCGCTTTTTGCCGCGTTGAGTTGGATAAGCACATCTGGGCAGGACGCATTCTCGCTGATCATTTTATCAATGCCATTGAGTTGTCCTATAATGCGTTGCAATCTTTTGTGAATGTTTTGTGCGTTTTGTTCATACATAATAGCTCCTTATGAGATTCTGCGGTAGCTTAATGCCTCGAGAATATGCGATTTGGATATATATTTTTCATTGGCTAAATCTGCAATGGTGCGTGCCACTTTTTTAATCTTATTTTGTGCGCGATATGAAAGTGAAAATCGCTCACTTGCCTGTTTGAGTAGAGATTCGCATTCATTATCAAGTGCGCAAAAAAGTGCAATATCCTTTTCTTCAAGCTTGCCATTAAAGACTTTTTGTCCTCGCTCCTTTTGCAAGGCAAATGCGTTAAAAACCATTTTTTGCATACTTTGTGAATCTAGCTCCTTGTTGCTTTGTGATGTGTTTTCATCGTATTCGCTCATCTGCACAAATAAATCAATCCTATCAAGGAGTGGTTCGGAAAGTCTCGTGCGATAGGCGCTAATCTCCCTGTCTTGACAGCGACATTCCTTGCTTTTACTGAGTAGATTCCCACAGGGGCAGGGATTAAGCGCACATACAAAAAGAAAATTTGTATCATACTCAAGTTTGGAATGCACACGCGAGATAACAAGCTTATTGTTTTCAAGCGGCTCACGCAAAGATTCTAAAATATCCCTCTTAAAATGTGGCAATTCATCAAAAAATAAAATGCCATTGTGCGCGAGGGCAATCTCGCCGGGCTTGCTCTCAAACTGCGTAGCCGAGCCTAAAATACTTGACTTGCTGGCACTTTGGTGGGGGTTTCTAAAGGGGCGCAGGGGCGTATAACCTGTATTTTGCTTATTTAGTGCTTGGTGCTTGACATTTTCTATCATCTCCTGCAAGGAGCTAGGGGGCAATATATATAAAAGTCTCTTTGCAATCATACTTTTTCCGCAGCCGGGTGAGCCCTCCATCATAAAGTTATGGAATCCCGCAGCAGCTACGAGTGCGGCGCGTTTAGCAACCTGCTGACCCTTGACCTCCGCAAAATCGTGCATAAAGCTATCATCATAAAAATATTGCTCCCCTGCAATCTCTATATTCTTAAAGCCAAATGTGGGTGCATTAGAATCTTGTGCTTTCGCTATAAAGGCTACTTCTGGTTGGTTTAGAATCTCAATAGCTTCTTTCAAATGCGAGACAAAACACAGAGTGAGATTGGGTATAGGGCTAAGTAAATCTCTCGCACAGGAGGGGACAAAAACCCTTGCTTGTGGATACAAAAGCGCAATATCAAGTAGAAGTGGATAGATAGATTCAAGATATTTGATACTGCCATCAAGTCCAAGCTCTCCAAAGGCAAAATAAGGCTCACTCTCCTGTGTGTTTTTCTGCAGGGCAAGGGCGATGGGTAGATCAAAATGCCCTCCACTCTTTGGCAAATCCGAGGGAGAGAGATTGATATTGACTTTAAGTGGAGGGAGCGTGATACCGCTATTTGCAAGGGCTGATAGGACGCGCTGTTTAGATTCTAAAATGGAGCTATGGGCGAGTCCTGTGATGTTAAATTGCGGTAAGCCCTTGGTAAAAGCCGCCTCTACTTCCACCACTTTCGCGCTTGTGCCAAAACTTGTAGCGGTAAGAATCGTATATGTCATTTATAATCTTTATTCTTTAGAGTTTTTACACTTTTTGAGTTCTTTTTCAAATTTTTTGCGCCTTAAGATTGGGAGCTTATCGACAAAAAGCACACCATTGAGATGATCAATCTCGTGCTGAATTGCCACGGCTAAAAAGCCCTCTGCCTTTAGAATCTTATCATTTCCATATCTGTCTTTATAAGCAATAGAAACTTTATTGAATCTTTTTATGCTCTCATAAAAATTTGGCACAGAAAGGCAACCTTCGTCCCATTCTATACTATCTTCTTGCATCAAAAATGTGGGGTTAATAATCTCGAGTAAATCTTCCTTGTACTGGTTATTGTCCTCACGTGGAATGTTGATAACGAGAATCTGCTTCGCCTCACCCACTTGGATAGCTGCTAGTCCCACGCCATTGCGCTCTATCATCGTATCGTACATATCATCAAGGAAACAATGAAGATTTTCATCAAAGCACTCCACCGGCTTGGACTTCTCCCTAAGCCTTTTTGTGTCCTCAGGATAAGTCAAAATCGTCAAAACTGCCAAAGCCATCTCCCGGTAATTCAAAGCTATCTGCGTCATCATCATCACTTGCCAAGCTATTATTGTCTTGCACCTTGGCTTGCGAGAATTTGAGGCTCTCACCCTCTTTTTGCGCGAGCTGTAACTGCTCTTTTGCCTCTTGTATCATTTGCTCTGGTGCTTTATTCACATCAAAGACTATGCCGCCCATAGTAATATTTAAAGACAGCTCCGTGCCATCAATGAAAATATGAGTCGTTTTACATTTGTGTATTACATCTTTGCATAAAGCTATTGCATCATCAATTTGCACATTTTTAAGTAGCATACCGAATCTTCCGCCTCCTAAATATGAGACAATGTCCTTCGTGCCGATGTTTTTTGACACAATCCGCGCAATATTTTTAAAGATAATCACAAGCTGATTTTGCTCATTTATTTGTGATGTGAGCTCTTTTACAGGGGCTAAAACCACCACCGCACAAGCCCTTGGAAAGTCCTTTCCATTTTTGCATTCAAGTTCAAGCGTATGGACGAAAAACGAGCGCGTATAAATGCCAAGGGTCGTATCATACATCGCGCCAGACTTGACATTGGAGGATTGCGCATACATCTCACGATATGAGCGCGTGATAAAATCCGCTTGCACCACAAATTGCTTATGGAACCCTCTCATCTCATTCATCAGCACCTTTATGGCATTTTGTGCACCGAGCGGATTTGTAATTGCAGTAATTTCGGCTAGTCGCTTTTGTGTGTTGCTTTCCATTACAGACATTTGTTTGCAGAGAGTAAGTAAATGCTCAAGTATGGTTCGCAGGGTCGCAAAATTATCATTAAAAACCTTTTCAAGCGCAATAAGGCGCGTATCGTGGTGAGAACTCTCAACAATCGCCTTGATTTTCTCGCGCACATCTTCATCTTGCTCTTGTGAAAGCGTTTTCTCAAAATATGCTTCAAAGTTTTCAGGCAAGGGTAGAATATCATCTTTTTCAAGAGCTTCTAGGGCTTGTTTAGATATGGAGCTTAGCTTCTGTGTTGTCTCGGTGGGAGTAGGCGCTACCTCTTTTTGGAGCTTTTTCTTTTTTTTCTCCTCTAGCCCAGCATCGTCAAGATTCCCAAAAAAGTCATTGTTGCCAATATCATCCAAGTTCAAATCGTCCAAATCCATACCATACCTCCTAAGAATCTATACAATCGCCTACTTCAAGCTTTTTGTAAGCACCTCATCAATTAGCCCGTATTTTTTTGCTTCCTCCCCACTCATAAAATAATCGCGCTCGGTATCACGGCTAATCTTTTCTATGCTTTGCCCAGTATTTTGTGCCATTATTTCATTGAGTGATTTTTTCAAACGTAAAATTTCTTTTGCCTGAATCTCAATATCGGTAGCCTGTCCCTGTGCGCCACCTAAAGGTTGATGAATCATAATGCGTGAATTTGGCAAAGAGAACCGCTTTCCTTTCGTGCCAGAGCTTAATAAAAAGGCACCAGCGGAAGCAGCTTGTCCAATACAAATCGTGCTAATATCCGAGCGGATATAATTCATCGTATCATAAATGCTAAATGCACTCGTAATCACGCCACCGGGAGAATTGATATAAAAATTAATATCTTTTTCTGGGTCTTCTGCCTCTAAAAAAAGTAGCTGCGCCACAATAGAGGAGGCAACATAGTCATTAATTTCGCCACTAAGTAAGATAATGCGATCTTTTAAGAGGCGCGAGTAAATATCATAGCTACGCTCACCGCGACCTGTGCGCTCAATCACATAAGGTATATAACTACTCATTTGCTTCCCCCATCTGCTTTGCTTACTTTTGCATTCTTGCTCGTAGATTTTGTAGATTCAAACTTTGTATCAAGCAAATGGTGCAATACTCTATCCTCAATCATTGTCATCTTAATCGCAGGAAGAATATTGTTCTTTTGGTAATATTCGATTGTTGCGCGTGGGTCTTGCCCCATCATCATCGCTTCATAATAAATCGTCTGCATTACTTCGTTATCACTTACCACAATGTTGTATTGTTTCGCAAGGGCGTCCATAATGAATGTAATCTGCACACTTTTTCGCGCCTCATCGCGCTTTTCCTCGCGCTGTTTTCGCGCCTCATCTTTATTATTTTTTAGATTTTCAAACTCCTTTGGCTTAAGCTGTGAGAGTGAATTTCTAAATAAAATATCCATTTCCTGCTCGACAATCAATTCTGGCAAATCAAATGTGATGCTTTTAAGCAGAGATTCTATAAGTGCGGTTTTTAGCTCTTTATTGTAAAGCTCATTTTTTTGCTCTATTTCAAGCTGCTCTTTTATCATATCCTTAAATGTTGTGAGAGTAGCTTCCTCACCCACTACGCTTTTTGCAAAGGCATCATTGATTTTTGTTTCGTCTTTTTGCAAAATTTTATGCAAGGTTACATCAAATCTCGCCTCTTTTCCGGCTAAATGCGCGGCTTGATAATCTGCGGGAAAAGTAACCTTAATGCCCCTTTTTTCGCCCTTTTTCATACCGATGAGCGCGTCCTCAAAGCCGGGTATAAATTGATTCGAACCAATAAGGAGGTTAAAGTTTTCTCCCTTGCCTCCCTCAAACGCCTTATCATCGATAAATCCCTCAAAATCGATATTTGCGGTATCATCTTTTTGTAATGCTCTGTCTTCTGCTACCTCACTTAGCGGAGCGCGATTTTTGGCAATTTCTGCTATGCGTTCATCAATTTGTGCTTGTGTAATGGCTTTGAGTTTGACTTCAGGCACATAATCCTGCACTTTTTCAAGCGAGAAAGTAGGCGTAATACTTACTTTGATTTCAAGCTCGATTTTAGAATCTTGTTTGTCAAATTTCGCAATCACAGGACTACCGATAAGCTCATTAGGCGCGATACCAAGCTCTTTGAGTGCAGAATCTAATAAATCCTGTATTGCTTCTTGTTGTGCATCTTGTTCGACTTGCTCCTTGTAGCGCGTCTTAATCACTTGTGAGGGAACTTTACCCTTTCTAAACCCATCAATCTTAGCACTTTTAGCGATTTTTTTGATAACTTTATCAAACTTCTCCTCAAGTGTTTTTAATGTGATACTACCATTAATGGTAGCATTTGCGTTATTTGTGCGTTTTGTAGTGAAATTCATAGGCTTCCTTAATAAAATAAAAAAGTATAATTTGGTATTCTAACAAAAAAATCTTAAAAGTAGGTTTTTATTATGTCTTTGTCTCAAATCAAGCAAAAGCTTAAAAGCAATATTAATCTTTCTCCAAACTACGGACATCTTGTAAAAGTAATGCAAAATATGCTTGTAGCCAATGGTGTAAAGCCTTCAGTAGGCGATATAGTGAAAATTTTGCCTTATTCTCGTATTCCCCAAAGTGTGGAGCAAGATTCAGTGCTTGCCGAAAATGATTTTATGGACGATACGCATGATTTGGGTATGGTAATAGGTATCGAGGAAGAGCGATTTTTTATTAGCCCATTTTCTTTTGTGGAGGGACATAAAAGCGGCGATAGAGTGGAGATTCTTAATCACGGCTTGTATATTCCAGTAGGCGAGGAGCTTTTGGGACGCGTGATAAATCCACTCGGCGAACCTATTGATGATAAAGGCAGTCTCAACGCCTCTACCAGCATTGCGCTTATGCGCCCACCTATAAGCGCACTTAAACGAGGATTAATTGATGAAGTCTTTGAAGTGGGCGTAAAATCCATTGATGGAATCCTCACTTGTGGCAAAGGGCAAAAAATGGGTATTTTTGCTGGTTCAGGCGTGGGAAAATCTACTCTTATGGGAATGATTGTGCGTGGCTCAAATGCACCAATCAAAGTCATTGCTCTTATTGGAGAAAGGGGGAGAGAAGTCCCAGAGTTTATACATAAAAATCTCAATGATGATTTAACAAATACTATTCTTGTGGTGGCTACAAGCGATGATTCACCGCTTATGCGTAAATATGGTGCATTTAGTGCAATGGCTATTGCGGAATATTTCAAATCTCTTGGCAATGATGTGCTTTTTATTATGGATTCTGTTACGCGTTTTGCTATGGCGCAAAGAGAAATTGGTTTAGCGCTTGGTGAGCCACCTACAAGCAAAGGTTATCCACCCTCTGTGCTTACCCTTTTGCCCCAATTAATGGAGCGCGCGGGGAAAGAGAATGGTATAGGCTCGATTACTGCATTTTTTACCGTGCTTGTTGAAGGGGACGATTTGAGCGATCCTATCGCCGACCAAAGCCGCTCTATCCTTGATGGACATATCGTTCTTAATCGCGATTTGACCGATATGGGCATTTACCCGCCCATAAATATCCTTAACTCCGCTTCGCGGCTCATCAATGATATTATTAGCTCGGAACATTTAGCGGCTGTGCGCAAGTTTAGGCGGCTATACTCGCTCATTAAAGAAAATGAAATGATTATCCGCATTGGCGCGTATCAAAAAGGCACAGACCCAGAACTTGATGAGGCGATTAATAAACAAAAGCTTATGGAGGTTTTTTTGAAGCAAGATGTTGATGAGAAATGGAGTTTTGAATCTTCACTGCAAGAGTTATCCCGCATTATGAATGATTAGAATCTAGTGTGGATAAAGCCATATCTCTTAACTACACTCGTTACAAAGAAATTCAAAGAAAAAATTTCTATTTGAGATTTAATGCGACAACAAAAAATGTAACTTTTTGGAATCTTGAATTATTGTGTCAAACCTCTATAAGAAACATTGATGCTTTGTTGGATTCTGTGCTAATGCCCCATATTTCCCCTGTTAAAACTATTTTTTACCGCACATATCATCAATTAATCATAAAATGCTAGAATCTACGCGCTTTTTTAAGTAGGTTAAAAGAAATTTTACTTTTTGAATGATTTAACATAATAAGGTTAGGAGTTAAAAGATGAAAAAAGTCTATTTAGACAACAATGCCACAACAATGCTAGACCCGAGTATTAAGCCGCTTATGGAGCCTTATTTTTGCGAAAAGTTTGGGAATCCAAATAGTCTCCATAAATATGGCACGCAAACCCACGCAGCCATTGCAGATGCTATTGAAAAACTCTACAATGGTATTAATGCCGATGATGCTGATGATATTATTATCACTTCTTGCGCGACCGAATCTAACAACTGGGTGATTAAAGGCGTGTATTTTGATGAGATACTTAAAAAAGGCAAGAAACATATTATTACCACAGAGGTGGAACACCCCGCTGTGCGTGCTACTTGCGCGTTTTTGGAGACACTTGGCGTGGAGGTTACCTACCTGCCTATCAATCAGCAAGGCACGATTACTGCCCAGCAGGTGCGTGAAGCCCTAAGAGATGATACAGCACTTGTAAGCATAATGTGGGCGAATAACGAAACCGGGCTGATTTTTCCTATTGAGGAAATAGGCGCACTTTGCAAAGAACGCAATGTGCTTTTCCACACGGATGCGGTACAGGCTATTGGTAAGATTCCCGTTGATGTGCAAAAGGCGCAGGTGGATTTTCTAAGCTTTAGTGCGCATAAGTTTCACGGACCAAAGGGCATTGGTGGATTATATATCCGCAAAGGTGTGGAGCTTACTCCGCTTTTTCACGGAGGAGAGCATATGCGTGGGCGGCGTAGTGGCACACTTAATGTGCCTTATATTGTCGCAATGGGCGAGGCGATGAAACTTGCGACCGACTTTTTAGATTTTGAACTTACGCAAGTAAGACGCTTACGCGATAGGCTTGAAGATTCACTCTTGCAAATCCCCGATGTATTTGTGGTTGGCACAAGAGAAAATCGTGTGCCAAATACGACACTCATTAGTGTAAGAGGCATTGAGGGCGAGGCTATGCTATGGGATTTAAATAAAGCCGGAATTGCCGCTTCCACAGGGAGTGCGTGTGCAAGTGAGGATTTGGAAGCAAATCCCGTAATGGTGGCAATCGGTGCAGATAAAGAACTCGCCCATACAGCGATTAGAATCTCGCTTAGCAGATTCAATACAAGTGAAGAAATTGATTACACAATTAATGTATTCAAGCAAGCTGTTGAAAGACTACGAGCGATTTCTAGCTCATACAATGCATAAAAAACAACAAAAGGAAAGAAAATGGCAAAGAATGACTTAATCGGTGGTGCGTTATGGGACGCATATTCAAATAAAGTAAGTGAAAGAATGGATAATCCTACGCATTTAGGTGTTTTGACACAAAAAGATGCTGATGAGAGAGGAGCAAAACTTATTGTAGCAGATTATGGTGCAGAATCTTGTGGTGATGCGGTGAGATTATATTGGCTCGTGGATAAAGACGATAGAATTATTGATGCGAAATTTAAAAGTTTTGGCTGCGGGACAGCGATTGCAAGTAGCGATATGATGGTGGAGCTTTGTCTTGGCAAAAAGGTGCAAGAAGCTGTCAAAATTACAAATCTTGATGTGGAGCACGCATTGCGTGATGACCCAGATACTCCCGCAGTGCCCGGGCAAAAAATGCACTGCTCTGTTATGGCGTATGATGTGATTAAAAAAGCAGCAGGAATGTATCTAGGTAAAAATGCAGAAGATTTTGAAGATGAGATTATCGTATGTGAATGCGCAAGAGTAAGTCTTTCTACAATCAAAGAAGTTATTAAGCTTAATGACTTAAAAAGCGTAGAGGAGATTACAAATTATACCAAAGCTGGAGCGTTTTGCAAAAGCTGCGTCAAAGCAGGCGGACACGAAAAGAGAGAGTATTATCTTGAAGATATTTTGCGTGATGTGCGTGCTGAAATGGATAGAGAATCTGTCAAAAATGCGGCGCAAAAAAGTGCAAGTGGGAACTTTAGAGAAATGACAATGGTGCAAAAAGTCAAAGCCATTGACAAAGTAATTGATGAGAATATCCGTCCGATGTTGATGATGGACGGAGGCGATATGGAGATTTTGGATATTAAAGATTCAAGCGATGGCTTTATTGATGTGTATATCCGCTATCTTGGGGCGTGTAGCGGGTGTGCGAGTGGGGCGACAGGCACACTTTATGCCATAGAATCTGTTTTGCAAGGACAGCTTGATTCTCAAATCCGCGTGTTACCGATATAAGAGACATTTTATAAGCATAGTTTTTGTGCCTCTCATATCTTAAAGTTTATTGTAACTAAGCTATCATCAAGCATTTTGACACTAAAAAAGAGGGGGATAGTCAAATGAAAATCTTAGGCTTTGATATAGGCACTACAAGCATTGGTTGGGCGTATGTAGAGGATAATGAGCTTAAAGATTGCAGGTGCAAAAATGATTAAAATACGACTTTCTACATCTAAAAGAGGCAAAGAAATATTTTGCGCAATACAAAAAGATTTTATCAACCAAAGATTCCACAATTTTTAAAGGCTTATTATGGTATTGCAACAAATCTACCCTCTCTACAATCAACTATAAGAAAACATTTAACAAAGGCTTAAACTTTAGAGTCTTCTCAAAAGATAAAACAAATGATAAGATTCATAAAGGATTCTATGTGCTGAAAGTGCCTGAAGATAAGAATACACAAGAATATTTTAAGATGGAGTTGTGAATGCTTACCGCGATAATAATACTACCTTGCATTTTATGTGTATTCCTAATCCTAAAAATTAGAAAATGCTTCTTGAAACTTCTAAAAGATAATGACTTTTTGTATTTTATCAAGAGTAGATGTATTTATTTAAGTTCTTTTATTGGAAGCTTTATGTTTCCCATTATACAAGCTGTGTGGATAATGATAATGATGAATGGAGATAAACAAGGCTATATTATTGCATTATACTTTCATACATTGTTTTCAATCGTTGTTTTCATATTTTTTCTGCTTTATTTTTTGAAAAAAAGACGTTTATTATGTGGATTTACAAAAAAGAGATTAAGATATTTTTTTGTGAATACCCTATTAGTATTTGCCTCATATATTGTTTTGCTCCCCATATTTTGGTTTATTTTTGGTTTATTTTCAGTGTTTTACTACGCTTGGGGCTTTAAATGAAAACCAATCAAATCTACCCTCTCTACATACATTGTTTCTTTCAAATCTGGTGTAATGCCTAACTGCAATGTTACTAAAGATATAACACCACCAATCCACATAATTACATTTATTAAATGAAAAGTTTTTAATATTTTCATACCTTTATTGCCTAACTTCATAATCGTAACCTCCACATTTAAAATTCAATTGATTTTAGCGCAAAAGACAGAAAAACGCTCACTTCACCAAAAATTACAATAAAATATATTAAAATTATTCGTAATTTTTGGCACTTCATATCTCAAACTTTCGCCAAAGGAGTTCATATGAGCCAACATCTTAACGATGAAGCAAAGTATAAGATTCTATGTAATGCAAAGACCATAGTCATCGTGGGCTTAAGCCCTAATGAGTATAAGCCAAGCTATGAAGTAGCACAATATCTTATTGAAAATGGCTATAATATTATCCCTATTTATCCACGAGGTGGGGAGATTCTAGGCTGTAAAGTCTATACCTCACTGCCCCAAGCTCTACAATCCCTCGCACACGATAATCAAAAATGCGACATCATCAATATTTTTAGAAAAAGCGAGGCACTGCCTGTAGTGCTAGATGAGGTTTGTGCGCTCAAACATAACAACGCTTATGACACGATTTTTTCGTCTAGTCTTTGTGTATGGGTGCAGCTAGGACTCACAAGCCAAGAAGCGAGGCAAAAGGCGCAAGAATGCAATATTTTATATGAGGAAGATAGCTGTATTAAGCTCGAACATCAAAGGCTTTTTGCGCTTAAATAGTGCTAGATTTAAAAAATATCAAGTGAATTAGTTTAGTTAAGCAGTTGCGAGGATAAAATTCGTGTCGTGTTATAAAATACAACACAAAATCAATAGAATCTAGTAGAACTTGTGCTTTTTTAATGTGCCAAAAGCTAGTGGCAGGTTGCCACAACCCTACCACAAACCACAGACTCTATCGTGTTTTTAGAATTTAAAAGGAGATTCAACAACCTTTTTTCTATCCACGATATAGGGGATAAGTGCCATATGTCTTGCGCGTTTAATCGCCACCTCTACGCGCTCTTGCCAACGTTTTGTATTGCCTGTAAGACGTCTTGGCATAATCTTGTATCGCTCTGATAGAGAATGCTTGAGCATATCTATATCCTTGTAGTCGATAAATTCAAGCTTCGCCTCTGTGTATCGGCAGTATCGTTTTGAGTATTTTTTCTTTTCCATAATTGCTCCTTAGTATGATATGAGAAGATTAGAAAGGTATTTCATCTTCATCGATATTGATTTCAGGGATATTTTGCGTGTAGTTTCCTGCTGCCGCATTACCACCGCCATAATTCCCACCATTGTTATAGCCACCACTATTATAACTAGTGCCATAATTTTGTGCCTGATTGTTGTTGCCATATGAAGCATTGCCACCATATTCACCCTGCGTGAAGTTTGCGCTATCTCCTGTTGGTTTGCTATCAAGCATTTGCATAGTTTCTGCTGTAATGGTGTGTTTGCTCCTTTTCGCACCGCTTTGGTCGCTCCAAGTTTCATAAGTCAAACGCCCTTCAATAAGCACCTTACTGCCTTTACGCAAATATTGATTTGCTATTTCAGCACTCCTGCCAAAAAGCTTCACATCGACAAAGCATACTTCCTCGCCTTGAGAGCCGTCTTGCTTTTTGAATCTGCGATTACTTGCTAAACCGATAGTCGCTAGAGCACTTCCACTAGGCAAATATCTTAGTTCCACATCACGCGTGAGATTTCCTAGCATAATTACCTTATTATACATTTGGCGTCCTTTGCTAGATTATTGAGAATCCTCTTGTGTGGCTTGTGCCGAGACTTCCTCTTTTGCAGCTTTTTGAGCTTTTGGCTTGTCTGTCTTACCATTTGCCTTATTGACGAGGCTTTGCCACGCTTTTTGTTCTTTTTTATTTTCGTATTTAATGACGATAAAGCGCAAAACATTTTCATTGATGCGATAATTGCGCTCAATCTCCTTAATCAACTGCGGTTGTGCTTTGAAATAAATCACATAGTAATATCCGCGCTTATTCTTTTTGATTTCATAAGCGAGGTTACGCATACCCATATCAAGGCAAGTTTCAATCTCGCCACCATTTTTGCTAATCACATCTTTAAAAAATGTAATCTGTGTCTTTATCTCTTCTTCTACAAGCGTAGGCTTCAAGATAAACATCGTTTCGTAGAATTTCATTTAAGCTCCTTTTGGTGTAACCGCCCTTTCTCGCGCTGCAAGACAGCATAGAAAGAGCAAGGTGTGAGGGCGGATTCTATCTTATCATTTCTTGAATTTTGATTAAAGTATTCATAGATTGCCTCTGCTTACCTTTGCTTACCTCATATCGCCACGATGAGAGAAGCTCAAAAATCGCGATATATTCTATTTCCCTAAGGCGAATGCAATAACGTGTCAAGCGTGTAGCAGTGTCCAGAGGTGGCGGATATCCTAGAATCTCCTTTGCGTTTGGAGTGCCCTTAATACGAATAAAGGCATAAAACAAAAAGAGCTGATAAAAAAATCTTTGAATCTCACTAATCATTGCTATTTCATTAATGCCCTCATCATAAATACTTTGCAGGATTTCTATAAAAGGTTTTTTATCCATAATCGCATAGCACAGCTCACTTACGCTAAAACTCGCTATGCCATCACAGAGCAGATTCACATCATTTGGTTCAAGCGGTTTGTCTTTATAGACAATAAATTTTTCTAATTCACTAAGCGCAAGGGCAATATCGCTATTTTGCAAAAGTAGGATTTGGTTTAGAATCTTATCATTTGCTTTTAATCCCAGCTCTTTGCTCCTTTGACGCATAAACTCCATACACTCGCCAATAGTTGGCTCAAAAAATCGCACTTCTACAAGGCTATCTTTAGGAATCTTTGGGTGTTTGAAATGCCCCGCACATACCTTGCAATCTCTTGCATAATCGGTTTGAGATTTATTTGGGGCTTGGTAATACTCTATGATGAGCGCATTTTGGGTATTGTGGCAAAGAGATTCGAGAAACAGCCCCACATCAGCCTTGTTGAGTTTATGATTAATTTTTAGCACTACAAGTGAGCTAGAGCCAAAAAGTGAGCCTTGTGAAAGCAAAGCATTGATATTATTTGTATTATATTCATCAAAGTAAAAAGTTATCTTTTCCTCACTTTTTAAACAATGAGCAATTTTTCTACTATAATAGCCCACTAAAAAGCTATTACCATATAAAAAACTCACGCGTGGAGCGGATTGTTTTAAGAGCGTATCAAGTTTATCTTTATACATTTATGTCCTTTAAGTTTTTAGAATCTGTGCGGTGTGGTAGATTTTCGCGGTAGATTCTGTGAGTTTTAAACCTTAACTTAGCTTGAGATTCTAGCATATTTCACGCCTTTATATTACCCTCGCATAAATGCTTCCTTTTGCTAAATCCACATCTACAATTTCAATATTCACTCTGCTAAATCGTTTCAAGGAACAATCAAGCGTGATTTTAGCCTGTGGGAGCTTTTCTAGCGCAATGCAGTGAGATAGCTCATCAATCACAATGCCTTGGGTAATAATGCGCCCCTTTGCCAAAAGCTCCTCGCACAAACGGCACATTTTGAGCATAAAAAATTTATGCTCGATGTGTGTGAAATGCTTTTCTTGTGCATTTAGCATAGTGCTTATGATCTCTAAATCGCGTGTGAGGAACTCTATATTTTTTTGCTTATGCAATATAGCCTTTAAGATTCTATGCACGATAATATCGCTATATCGGCGAATGGGCGAGGTAAAATGCGTATAGCATTCAAAACCCAAACCAAAATGTCCAATATTATGCGTATTATAGGTGGCTTTTGATAGAGACTTAATAAGCAGTGAATCAAGCGTCTCTCGTAAAGATTTATCACATTCTGCTTGTAGAGTGGAAATAATCTCGTGAAGCTGTTTTGTCGGCGGGAGTGTGAATCCTAAATCCTCTAACTCGCACAAAAGTGTCTTAGTGCGTTTTGGCTGTGGGTGGATTCTAAAAAGTGCCTTAGGTGCGTTAGATTCTAACATCTTTGCACTCTCTTTGTTGGCTAAAAGCATTGATTCTTCAATGATACTATGGGCGAGTGTGTGCTTCAATACGCGCACATCGCGCACTTGCCCCATATCATCAAGCTCAAGGGTAATATCTTTTGTGTGAAATTCATAGCCCTTTTGTAGTCTTTGTGCCTTGAGCTTTTGCACATAGGGCATATATGCAAGAAGCCATTTTTGAATCTCCTTTGGTAAGGCTGATTTTTGCTTTGTCTTGCGTGATGTGCGAGCGGTGGTGGAGAGTGCGGATTCTAAAGAATGTTGAGAATCTGCGTAGGATTGTGTAAAAATATTATTTTCGTGCAAAAATACCTCTACACATCCATAGCTGACATTTGCTTTAGCACTGATGAGTGCCTCAAAAAGGTTAGATTCACATATTTGCGCGTTTTTGTCGAGCTTTATTTGCCACACCATTGCAAGGCGGAGACAATCTTGCTTTAACGAGCAAATTCCACTGCTTAAGTCAAAAGGCAGCATAGGTAGCACTTTATGCGGGAAATAGAGGCTAAATCCTCGCTCCCGAGCCTCTTTGTCTAGACTGCTTTCTATGCTAACATACTCACTCACATCGGCGATTGCAACATAGAGTGTGCGAGTCTTGCCATCAAAATAAATCGCATCATCGTGGTCGCGTGCATTCTCTGGGTCTATCACACAAAAAGGCAAATGGCTTAGATTCACACGATGTGGATACATATTCGCGCATACTTCATCGCCAAAAGCCCCAGCAGTTTGCAAAGATTCTGCACTAAAATTTGTGCTTTTTGCGGTATCTAGCGCAATATACTCGTCAATTCTCGCATCATTGAGGACGCCAAAAACCTCCACAATATCGCCGCTTGCTTTTTCTACTTTTACCACACATTGAGGTGGCAGGGCGCGGAGGGATTTTTGAGAGACTTTGAGCGGGATACAAGCTTGTGTATGAAGCTCATAGGCTTGTATCTTGCCTCCCTTTTCCGTAAGTGTGGCTATGGCAAAGGGTTTCGCACGATAGAGGACACTAATAAATCGCGCCTTGCCTTTTTTTGTGATTTTAGCAAGGACAATATCATTTTTTGCAAGAGCTAGGGGTGGTTGAATATCCTTTTTCTTTTTCACACCTTTTTTTGCCCTGCTTATGCGTTTATTTTGCTCTATGAGGAAATCTTCGCTATGCGTGTTGTTGAGGCTTTTGAGGAAGTATCGATGGGTTGGAGAAACATCAATAACACCTATGAGTAGATTGGGTTTTAAGGAGATAATGTTGTCACGCTCTTCTAGTATGCCAAGCTCTCTACAATGCTCTAGTGCGCTCGTAAAGGATTTTGGAATACGACAAAGGCGCGTGGAATTTGCAATAAGTGCGTAAAAATAAATCATCTTAGATGTGAATCTTATATCGCCATAATTTTAGAATCTCACTTAGTCGCTTTGGTGCAAAGCCTAGCTGTTCGCAGCTCACATTGAAACAAAAGGAATGTTCGCACTGGCGCGAGTGGATATGCCCGTGAATATTGAGAGAACAATCAGCGAGTTTAAAAAGTCTATCGAGTATGTCGCGAGATTCACTAAAGCGGTCGTTTGTCTTGCGATTAAACACCGGAAAATGCGAAAACATAATGCGCTCACCAGCAATGTCTTGCACGATAGCATTTACATATATATCATCTTTAAGTCTTGCTTTGCCAAATTCGCTTTGAAGTGTGTATAAAACCCGATCTTTTTGTGCGATATTGAGCCTCAAGCCCTTTTGTACATACCAACTCTTAAAGTCCTTAAGTTTTTGAAATGTTTTAATGTCGTTATTACCTATAACGAGCGTTTTTGTGCCTTTTAGGTCTTTGAGATAGGGTAGTCCTCCATCAAAATACAAATCTCCCAAATGGAGCACATTATCCTTTTTGCCCACCGCCTTATTCCATAAATCCCTATGCAGCGCATAAAAATCATCATATTTACAAGCCTTTGCATATTGCAAACGCGATGGTTCGCGTTTTAGCACAGCTTTATGTCCAAAATGACTATCGGAGATGAGAAAAATATCCTCTGTAATATTAAAATTCATATTTTACCTCTCATTTGTGTTTTCAAGCGGAGATAGGAGATGTCTAGCGACATAGCCACTGATTTCGCGTGTGCCATTGTCGCTATGAAAGATATAGTGAATCTTAGCCCATTTTTTGTCTGCGCTTAAATCAACAATACGCATTTGCCGACCAAGCGGGGCTTTCGCTACTACTGCACCTGTCATTGATGGGGCATTGCGCACGAGTGCAATACTTACCTTTACTTTTGCATTCGGGGTTTGTTTTATCTCATTGCTAGATTCTGTAAGTTTAGCATCTTGCGAGGTTACATTTTTAGAATCTATAGGTTTTGAATCTTTGATGTGTTTTGCGCTTGATAGGGCGACTTCTTGCGTTTTAGATGTTGTAGTTTGTGGCTCTGTCTGTGTGAGTGCGCTCGTAATGATATAACCCTCTTTATTGTGTGTGCTATGATATGTAAATGAAACCTTACTCCACTTGCCGCCCTCTATAAGATTCACACGCGTCCCTTGTGGGAGCTTGACAATGATTTGTGCGTTTGTATTGCCTTGTGTGCGCACATTTACGCCTTTTTCGCTTTTGACAAAATATATAGAATCCTGCGCGTTTTTGCTTAAAGATTCTTTACTCACAATTTCTTTGGTGTTGTCTTTGGTGGCAATGCTTTGCGTGGTTTCTTTGCTTGTGATTTTATGCTCTGGCTTGTTTAGATACTCTTTGGCTGTGCTTTGGGCTTTGGTATCTCGTGTGATTGTGTTTTGTGCTATAACTTGAGAGACTTTTACAGAATCCTTTTGAGTGGTCGCGGGGGTGTAGTGTATGGCGACAAAGGTGGGCTGTGCTTTGGGCTTTGGTGTATCAAAAGAAAATGTAATCATACCGCTAAAGGCTTCCCCGCGATAAAATTCTGCGCGAAAGGTTTTTGCGGTGGTATCAAGGCTGTATTTAGGAAGCAAGTCTTTTTTATAGATTTTCACATTGCTTTCATTGGGCGCATTGCTGCTTTGGTTTGGTAGGACGAAGCCAATCACATTTACGCGATAATCTCCTAAAGATTCAAATTCTATGTTTTCATTCTCATCAAGGTAGATAAGCGATCCTATGGGGACTACGCGCCTTTCCCCGTTGATTTTTATACCAATTTCTTTAAGACTACTATCAAAGCTACGATACTCTGGTATCAAAGTGCTAAGTGTGTGTGAGCCGTGTTTGAGGGCAACTTGAGTTTGCGCTTGATTGAGTGAAAGTAAGCCAAGCAAATGGCTCTCACTCTGTAAATTAATATGTTTGAGTGAGGTGTTTTTTGGGAGTGGAAAATAGGTGATGTGTGGGCGCAAAGATTCTAATGGCAGGGTGATGAGATTATTAATTTGCGCCTCCAAGCCTTTGGGCGAGACAAGCGGTTTTATAGAATCTACATCAAGCGTAAAGTCGCGCATAAAGCTAATGCCTAGCTGCCCTAGCAAAGATTCGATAGAATGCAGATGATAATACACGCGTGTGGGTAAATCAAGCTCTTTGCTCGCCTCATTTGTAAGGGCAGGTTTGCCAAGTGAGAGGGAATAGAAAGTGAGGGCTTTGAGTTGTTCTGTATCGTTTTTTGCCTCTGTGTGCGTATTATGTAGGTGGTAGCGATGAATGGGAGCTAAAATATGCTCGTTAATATCTGCTACCATTTGAGACACATAGGATTTCAGATTCCCATATTTTGCGCCCTCTAGTGTTGCTTGGTCGATTACGGAGCAATTCCCCCAACGCAAGGGATTAAGCAAGGAACTAATATAAGTAGGACGCCAATACCCGCTCCCATCGTGCAAATGCAAGGAAATATCGATTTCTGGGCTATGGAGTAGCTCCTTAATTTTTTGTATATTTTTATAATCAGGGTCAGTTGGAGCGAGTGCGGCAAACTTGCGATTCATATCACCATACAAACCACGCACATTTGCAAACATACTATGAGGATTAACAACAGGCACAACCCACACACTACCCTTTGTGATTTTGTAATGACGCATAAAAACATCGGTGGCATAATATGCACCCGGCTCATTGCCGTGAATTCCACCCATTAAAAGCAGGGTAGGGGCTCTTTTGTCGCCTTCATTGATCTTATAGAGTGCAAAATCACGCACGAGATTTTCTGCGTGGAGCGCAGCACAAAAGAAACAAAAGACAATGATGATATTTTTAAGAAAAATGCGCATCATGCTCCCTTAGCTTTCTCTAGCTTTTGATTTCTTTCTTCTTCCATTTCTTTATATAGCAAGGCACAGGCTTTAGCAAGCTCGCGTATTTGCAAAATATAATCTTGTCTTTGTGCGACAGAGATAACGCCTCTTGCGTCAAGGACATTAAAGCTATGACTTGCAAACATCGTATAATCATACGCAACAAGCGGGATTCTCGCTTGTAGGCAGTTTTGTGCTTCCTTTGCATATTGATTAAAGAGTGAAAAAAGCATTTGTGTATCGGCAATTTCAAAATGATATTTAGAAAACTCATATTCACCTTGTAAATGTACATCAGCATATGACATAGGTGCAGCATTTTCAAAGTCATTCCACCTTATATCAAAGATGTTTTCTACTCCTTGAATATACATTGCTAATCGTTCCACACCATAGGTAATTTCTACCGCCACAGGTGAGCAGGGTATCCCACCTACTTGTTGAAAATATGTGAATTGCGTTACTTCCATACCATCAAGCCATACTTCCCAGCCAAGCCCCCACGCGCCTAGTGTTGGGGATTCCCAATTATCCTCTACAAAGCGCACATCGTGAGCGCGTAAATCTAATCCCAAGGATTCAAGACTCTGCAAATATAGCTCCTGAATCTTATCCGGGCTTGGCTTGATAAGCACTTGAAATTGATAATAACTTCCTAAGCGATTTGGATTCTCTCCGTAGCGTCCGTCTGTGGGGCGGCGTGAGGGCGCGACATAGGCTACACTCCACGGCTTAGAATCTAAGCTCCTTAATAAAGTTGCCGGGTGAAATGTCCCCGCTCCTGCGGGAATATCATAGGGTTGCACGATGAGGCAACCTTGATTTTTCCAAAATTCTTGTAGCTTTAATAAAATATTTGAAAAGCTTAGCATACTACTCCTTTGTTGTGCGATTGTGGATAAACATCATTCTGCCTTTTTCCACATCGCAGTATTGCGCCACCACATCGCATTTGACTTTAAAAAGCAAGAAAAGACGTTCATCTTTTTGGGTATTGAGACATTCAAAATTCCCCATTCCCTTTGCTAAAATTACATCGGCATTATCATAAATACCCCGTGTTTGCGCGTTTGCTCCCGCATAGACAAAGCCCGGGCTTCTTACGCCACTATCAAGCAAAGTGCAATATTTTTGTATGTTTTGTGCTAAAGGGTGAGCTAAATCTGTAATAGTCAAGTCATTGATAATAGGTTCTCCGCGCGTGGCATAGAAAATCTGTAAATGTGGATAAATGCTTTTAAGTGATTGAAGTAGCACCTCATCAAAGAGATTTTCCCCCGCATTATCAGCGATATAAAGGAGAGTTTGCGCGCTATTGAGCCTAGAGATAAACAGCTCTAAATCAAAACGCGCAAAATTAATAGTATGAAAGCTAAAGTCGCCTTGCGCGAAATCAAAGCTATGCTGTGAGCCATAATCAATCACATTGCCTAAAATCGCCACGCGCACCGCCCAATTAAGTCTTTTAAAAATAGAATCTGCGCTGAAGTTTGTGGTAGATTCTGTGGGAGATTCTAAGGTGAAGCTTTCACACGCAGATTTGACAATACAATTTGCTTTCTGTTGGGATTCTAAATTCTGTTTAGAATCTACATCTTTACCTATCTCTAAAATCGGCGCAGGATAGGTGCTAAGGAGGCTTTGCACGATTTTAGTAGCTTGAGCTATACTCTCTTTTTTTATCTCTGCAAATGGGTCGCTTAAATGTGTGCTATGTCGAAAGGATTCATACACATCAATAGCGATTTGAGGTGGCATAAGCCCTCGCCCCTTAGCATTTTCAAGCACACTATCTATGTTTTGTCGAATAGTTTTGCTATCCATTTGCAACATAGCGCAGAGATTATCTACTTGGGATTGCAAACAGCTAAAACACGCATTAGTCGCTATCATTTTGTCTCGGTCATATTAGCGACTTTACCCCACATTAGGCGATATTTTCGCTTCATAAATTCTATTTCCTCACGCGCTTTTTCAAGTTCTAAACGTAGGGTTTCCATTGTTTTTTTATCATCATCATAGACTTCTTGCATAGAAATAAGCGCATCCTTGAGGAAGCTATTTTCATTTTTAAAAGCACTTATGGTTTCATCTTTTGCCGAGATGACTTTATCGTGTAGCCCTAAAATCGTAGAGATTGTTTTTTCAACAAAAACAGGGTCTAGCTCCTTGCCACTCATATCAGCAGAGACGAGATTAGATTCTACTTTTTTCACGAGCGCACCCACGCCAGAAGTCGCATCGACAAAGGTTTTTTCTCCGTCTTTTTTGCTTTTGATGCTTCCTTCGCTAATGAGTTCCGTGATTTTGGCTTCATCTAAGCCAGAGAGTTTTACAAACTCTTCTAACTCAACCCAAGTCGTTGCATTCTCCATTAGCCCCTCCTCACCTCAATTTCAGCAGAATCTAACTCGACTTTTTTTGCTTTCATCACGCGGTCTTCTATAAGTTTTCCCGCAAGCTCATCATTTTTAAGGCTTAAGATTTGCATAGCTAAATGCGCTGCGTTTATCGCTCCGGCTTTACCAATACTTACCGTTGCTACAGGCATAGAGCTAGGCATTTGCACGGTGGATAAAAGTGCATCAAGCCCATCAAGCGCACCACCACTTAAGGGCACACCTATAACAGGTTTGCAAGTTTGTGAGGCAATCGCTCCTGCTAAATGTGCTGCCATACCCGCTGCCCCAATAAAAACTTGCGCCCCGCGAGATTGTGCGTCTTTGATGTAGGATTTTGTGCGCTCGGGTGAGCGATGAGCTGAACTAATGATGACTTCATAGGCGACATCAAATTTTTTAAAAACCTCTATGCACTCACTCATTACATTCCAATCGCTTTTGCTTCCCATAATGACACTTACAAAATCCATCTTTGCTCCTTAGATAATATAGCCTAGCTTAAATCGTTGATTCTATCATATTTGTTTTAAATTTTCAGTTTTTATCTCTAAGCCACTGCATAATGCAAGATTCTATCTCTGTGGGAGAAATCACATCATTTTGCACTTCCTCCTTATCAAAAAGTATGCCAATTTGTGGAGGGATACTCACTTGTGTATGCCCACAAATACCCTCCAATGCTTCTTTATCATTTTTGCATATTCCTTGCACGATATGAGCCTTAGCTAGAGCTTCCCACACACTCGGGGCAAATTTACTCCATTCTGCTGTGGAGAGAAAAATGGTTTTAGTAATAGCACCTTCTTCTTGTAGTTTTTTTGCTCCATAATATGCTATTGCGCTATGTGGGTCAAGCACAAAGCCTTTTTTGAATCCTTGCGCTATACTTTGAAGACATTGTGTATCATCACAAAATAAGGCGAGGAAATCCTCTTGCAAAAGGGCTAATTCATCTTTATTAAGCGCGTAAGTTCCTGTTGTATTGAGTGATTGCATACATTCTTTTGTGCGTTTTGCCCCAAAGAGTGTATATAGCACACGCTCGACATTTGAGCTTTTGAGAATATCCATAGCAGGAGATTTGGATTTGAGGAGAGTGCGTTGAGAAATGTCATACACGCCTGTATTGATAAAATCACTTAAGATATTATTGACATTTGATGCAACGACAAGTTTATCTATGGGCAAACCCATTTTTTTTGCAAAAAATGCTCCCAAAATATTGCCAAAATTACCGCTTGGCACGACAATGGAGATTTTTTCACCAAGTGTGAGTTTGTTATTTTTTAAAAGACTCATATACGCCCAAAAATGATAAACGATTTGAAAAACAATGCGTCCTATATTGACAGAATTTGCCGCAGAAAGAGCAATGTTTTGCTTATGGAGAGATTCTATAAAATGTGTGTTGTTTAGTAGGGATTTGAGTGCATTTTGTGCGTCATCAAAATCCCCATAAATGCCTATCACTTTACAATTACTTGCTTCTTGTGTTGTCATTTGTAGTCTTTGTACATCGCTTGTGCCACCACTTGGGTAAAGACAAACAGCCTTGATAAAGGGCTTATTGGCAAAGCTTTGTAAGGTTGCAGGTCCTGTATCACCGCTTGTGGCGGCAAGAATCATATAAGTTTGCTCTTTTTGTGCGGCAAAGTGCGAAAGCAATGCCCCAAAAGGTTGTAATGCCATATCTTTAAATGCGCGAGTAGGACCAGAGTAGAGATTAAGCATAAAGAGATTTTCATCAAAGCTCATAATTGGGGCAGGATTATTTGGATTATCAAAGCTTTTATAGCATTGTAATATATCTTTTAAAAGCACCTCATCAAGCCCCAAATTAAGAGTTTTAAAAAGCTTGATACACAGCTCTTCATAGCTTAAACTACCTAGAGAGTTGATATCTTGTGTGCTAAGTTCTGGCAGAGTATCAAAAGTGTAGAGTCCTCCCTGTGGTGCGGAGGGATTGAGAATAGCATCTTTGAAATTTTTTGCAAGAGCGGGGTTAGAATCTCTTGTGGAGATAAAAGTGCGGATATTCATAGTATTCCTTGTGAGTGGATTATTACGCAAATTTGCAAGTATTCTACCATACTCAATTAATAACACGGCTAAAAGAAATAAGAAGCAAACTAGGGAGTGTGAGATTCCCTAGCAGAATATTTCTAAGAGATAGAGTTCGACAAAATCTTAGAAAGTGTAGTTGTATCCAATTTGCACGATATAAGTGCGAAGTGTAGCTGTCCCATTTGCCATAGGTAGCATCATAGGATTAGTATCTGATTCGTAATCATAGGCTACTAATGGAATCTTTGCTCCAAGGAGGATTTGACTTGCATCATTGAAGTTATAGGTAAGCCCTACATTTAAAGGCACAGCAAGTCCGCCTTTAGCACCAGCTGAAATACTCATCATTGCTGTTTTCCAAGTAGGGTCATATTGTTGATAGCCTACACCGATACCGATATACGCGCCAAAAGAGCGAGTAAAATTCAACCAATAATCTACATTTGCAGTGATAAGATGTTGATTAATATCAGCATCTACATTGCCAATTAGTGTAGAATTATCTTTAGAGCCTTTGCTTTGATTGTAGTTATAGCTGATATAGTATTTTAAACCATAATTTTCGCTCAAAGCTTGTTTATAGCCTACATCTAGCCCTACTGCCCAACCAAAGCCACTTGTAGGGAAGTTATCT
Source organism: Helicobacter sp. MIT 03-1616 (assembly GCF_000765685.2). Taxonomy (NCBI): domain Bacteria; kingdom Pseudomonadati; phylum Campylobacterota; class Epsilonproteobacteria; order Campylobacterales; family Helicobacteraceae; genus Helicobacter; species Helicobacter sp. MIT 03-1616. The sequence continues at coordinate 56,565 of NZ_JROY02000011.1, forward strand.
TTTAATCCTGTGAATCCTGTATATGAGGGCGTAGTAATAGGCACACCTGCATTTACCCCGACAAACAAACCGTTACTTTGTGCATTTGCCGCTACGCAGAGGAGACCCGCTAATACTATTGAGATTTTTTTCATATCTTATCCTTTCATATCCTTAAAATTTGCCCCATCAAATTTGAGACAATGGATTTTCTATTGTAGCCCAACGACAAAAAAAAAAAAATAAACTTTTCCATTTCCTATAAGAAATATGAAGCTTGTTACATAAAGTGCCAAGTTACGATAATTTTGCTGTATTTGAATCTTAAAATTTTATGCTTTATCTCATTAATTAGTCTATGCTGTATCCTCGTGCTTGAAGCCATTCTGTGCTTTTTGCCCTTACATTTTTATCAAGAGCGCAAATAGATTCTAAACTTCGCAGAGTGCTGAAATCAGTGTCTGCAAAAGATTCTATCATCGCAAGGACAAGCGCACTAATTTCGCCAAAAGGTATGTGCCTAGATAAGAAATGTGCCACGGCGACTTCATTGCTTGCATTAAGCACTACACCCTTTTGCGGTGTGTGTAAAAGTGTATCTTTTAGAGTCCACAAAGGATAGCGCGTAGATTCAATAGGCTTAAAGCTAAGAGAGAGCGAGTAGGGCGAGAGAGGCGAGATAAAACCCTGCTCCATTGCAAGGGCAGGATTTATCGCATAGGCAATAGGGAGTTTCATATCTGGGTGGCTGATGTGCGCGGTTGTGCTGCCGTCTTTGAACTCGATGAGTGCGTGAATGCTTGAGCTAGATTCAATAAGCGCGTCTATATGTGAGGTATCAAAGAGCCACCGCGCTTCGAGCAATTCAAAGAGTTTGTTTGCCATTGTCGCTGAATCTATGGTGATTTTCTGCCCCATTTGCCAATTTGGGTGCTTGAGGGCTTCTTGTGGTGTGGCGAGTGGAATCTTATCAAGCGGATAATCCCTAAACGCCCCACCACTCGCTGTAATATAGAGTTTATGTAAAGGGCGATTGCCGAGCAAATACCATAGCCCAAAATGTTCGCTATCAATGGGCGTGATATGCGAATCTTGCAAGAGCCAACCAGCATTGACAAGGCTTTCTTTGTTTGCGAGGGCGCATTTTTTGCCACATTGTAGAATCTTAAAGCTAGGGGCAAGTCCAACAAAACCCACGAGTGCGTTGATGACAAGCATAGATTGGGAGGATTCTATCATTTCTAAAATCCCGCTATTACCACAAAAGAGGCGGTAATTCCCGGAGATGAGTTTATGCGAATCTGCTTTATCCGCGATACACACATTTTTGGGCTTATGGGCGGCTATTTGCTGATTGAGGAGTGCAATATTTTTTCCCGCGCTTAAGGATTCTATGGGAATACCAAAGCGTGTAGCGACTTCAAGGGCGTTTGTGCCAATGCTCCCTGTGCTGCCAAGTATAACCACGAAAAAGCTCTAAAGCATAATATCAAGGTTATTGTATCCGGGCAAAAAGAAAAGTAAAAAGTGCATAACAACCGCACCAAAAAGTATGGCGTCAAATCTATCGAGCACACCGCCGTGCCCGGGTAGCAAAGTGCCACTATCTTTTACATCTACTTCGCGCTTGAGGTAGCTTTCAAATAAATCGCCAAACACGGAGCTAATCGCCACGACAATGGTAATAATGAGTGAGTAAAAAAAGCCCCCACAAGGACCTATGCCCACAAGTGAGCCAACTATCACGCCACAAGCCACACCGCATATCACACCTTCGATTGTTTTCTTTGGACTGGTGGGGCAAAAGGGTGTTTTGCCAAAGGCTTTGCCCCCAAAATACGCACCTGTATCGGTAAAAGCAACGATAACAATAAGCCATATAAGCACCCATATCCCCGCACCCCCGGCGTCTTTATACAGGGCGTAAATGCTTAAAAATGGCAAGAGTGGATAAAGAAATGGAAGTAGGGTTTTGGGACTAATTTTTTTGCTGTAAGCAAGATAGGAGGCGTAAGCAACCAAAATAAAAAGAGCAGATTCTATCACGCGGTCATTAAAGTAGGCACATACCCACGCCAATGTGGTAGCAATGTAGTAGTGTAGGGCGGATTGTAAGCCATAGAGTTTGAGGGATTCTTGTATGCCAACAAGGCAAAATGCGCACAGAACTACGCAAATAAGCAGCGGAGAATTAATGCTTAGCACAATAGTAAGTGCGGCGATAAGCACAATAGCGGTGATAAAACGCGACTTGTCAGCACTAAAACGCGCGGCTATGTTGCTTGTGATGCTTTGTGATGTGCTCACTTCCTCTATCACTTCGTAATCTTTAATGTTGTGCGCCGATGTAGTATTAGAGTGGCTATCGCTAGAGATATGACTTGCATCTTTTTGCTTAGAATCTACAGATTTCTTAGTATTTTTGCGCGATGTGCGCTTTGAATCTGTATTTTCTATACTTGCTTTATCTTTGGTATTTTTGCTAGGATTTTTCATTTTTATCCTTTATATTTGTGTAGCGTTGATGCAACATTGTATCATTAAAGTTTTTTAGATTCAATAACGCAGTTTTGCGAAGTGGATTGAGTAGCAAAAAATGTCGTAGGAGCGAGTAGTATCCTATGAATGATAAAATAAAGGGAGCGATTTGCGTGTGGCACTAAAGCCACAAACCTCATATCTGTATATTCACTCCCTAATAAGAATCATAGATTCAAATATTAGAAACTAGCTGTATTTTACTATTACTGCTCTTTGGAAAAATCAAAACAACAAAAGGAAGTTAAAGTAAGATAGATAAGGTATGATTATAGGGGTTGAAAAACACATAAAAAATGCTATTTTTGCTTGTTGCTCTCAATTTGTGAAGAATGGATATAACCTAATATAGCGTCCTTACCACTTTTGGCTGAAGGTGGAAAGTAAAAGACTCTTAGCCATTCACCAATACTTCGTCCCCACATATAATAAACAAAAGCATTTTTATTTTTTAAATCTTCCACTTGGATTTGCGCGATAATCTCTCCTGCCTTTTTGCCATCATTTTTTGGCTCACCTCTTAAATTAATATAACTATCCTTTGTTTTAGGGAATTGTTGTAAATGCGGTGCAATGCCAATCTCATAATAATGCTTGGATATTGGAGAAAGTGCTTTAATTTTTTTTATATGCCCTACCTTTATAGGAAAATCTTTTTTTCCATCAAATCCATAATAATTGAATACTACCTGCGCTCTCACTGCGACTGCACCAAAAATTATCTCCTTTGCTTGTAAATCATAAGGGAGGATTCTATATATTTCATCAATCCCTACAAGCACACCAAAATTAGTCTTTTCATTAAAAGAAGCTTTCTTATAATCCCATTGTTTAAGTTGCTCATTATAAACTCCTTGTTTATATGGGTCAAACGAAAAAGGAAGCTCAAGGTTGCTATCAGGGTAAAATACCCAATTCCAAGCACCTTGGTTAAATTCATAAGCCATTTCAAGCACACCGGTAAGCTCTACTTCGCCATCAAAATCCACACTATACCTCTCCTCTGCCATTTCAGGCGAGAGTGTATTAGAAAACATTGTCCCCTTATTGCTTAAAAGTGAAGTATTGTATAATTGTGGAGGTTCATATCCAAGTAATAATGAAGTTGAAGCTATCCCTAGCAATATAAATTTTACTTTTTGTAAAAACATTTGCGCTTCTCCCCTTCAAATCTATGAAACAAAAAGCAATTTGGCTTTCTCTAACCCTATTCCTCAATATAATTTTTAAGCTTTCTACCTACTTTTGGGTGCTTGAGTTTTTTAATCGCACTTGATTCTATTTGTCGCACTCTCTCACGCGTAACATTAAGCTCCTTGCCAATTTCCTCTAGAGTCCTATCACTCTCGTCATTGAGTAGTCCAAAGCGCATACGAATCACAGCCTGTTCCCTGTCGTTAAGCTGTTCGAGCACTTCATCAATTTGCACTTTCAAGTCTTCTTTAAGGATAAAGTCCATAGGACCAACTAAGCTTTTATCCTCTACAAAATCTCCAAATTTACCATCATCATCGCTTCCAATAGGTGCATCAAGACTCACGGGTTCTTTTGTGATTTTAATCACATTTTTTACTTTATCAATAGGCAGCCCGACTTCTTTAGCGATAAAATCAATATCTGGTTCTTTGCCTGTTTCCTGCACGTGCTTACGCATAATCTTGTGGATTCTATTAATCGTCTCTATCATATGGATAGGAATACGAATTGTGCGTGCTTGGTCGGCAATCGCACGCGAAATTGCTTGTCTAATCCACCAAGTCGCATAGGTGGAAAATTTAAAACCCTTTTGATATTCAAACTTATCCACGGCTTTCATTAGCCCGATGTTACCCTCTTGAATCAAATCTAAAAAGGGCAAACCACGATTTGTATAACGTTTGGCTATGCTCACTACTAAGCGTAGATTAGATTTTGCCATTTTTGCTTTTGCCTTATCCGAAATAGACTTTCCACGTTTGATTTGCTCTAAAATCTCTTTTAGTTTTTCAGGCTCGAGGTTGAATCCCCCTTCGCTCGCCTCTTTGGTTTGGAAGATTTTTTTAAGCTCCACATACACGCTTACCATAGTCGTTTCTGGCACCATTGCAGCGATTTCATCGCGACTCATATTTGTGATATTTGCAAGGATTTTTTTATGATTTTCCACGAGGGTTTCATTGAAAAGTGGGAGCTTATATTCAAGTCGTTTTAGTTCGCGCTCGAAGCCATCGCCGCTTTTTATGGTGTTTTCCATAGCTTTTACAAGCTCGTTGATAAGCTTACTTGTAGGACCTAAGTCTAAAAGCTTTGTTTTTAGAATATGCTTTTTGTATGAGAGAAGCAAAATATGACTAATCTCGTCCTCTCCCTCTAAAATTGGGCTTTCAAGCACCTTGAGCCATTCTTTTTTTGCCTTATCGAGTGCCTTAAAGCTTTCCATAACCTTTTCTACGCGTTTTTGGTCTTTTTTTGAATTTATTTTTTGCACACCCTCATCATCTTCTAAATCAAATTCTTCCTCTTCTTTATTTTCTTCATCTTCATCATCAAAATTCTTAAAAAGCTCTTTTACGCGCCTTTCACGCTTAATTAGCGCGTCTTTATAATCATAGATAAAATCAATTAAATATGGCACGGAGCAAATCGCGTCAAGTATTGTGTTTTCGCCTAATTCAATTTGCTTGCTTAAGCTAATCTCTTCCTCTTTTGTCAAAAGCGGAATCTGCCCCATTTCGCGCAAATACATACGCACAGGGCTGTCGCTCCTGCTCCATTCGAGTAGCTCTTTGTCTTTCATAAAATCAAACTCATCTTCGAGTTCCTCATCAAGCATTTTTTTCTTATCAGCTTGACGTTTAATCTGCTCTTGAGTATTGAGCATTTTAGCCACTTCTGAGGAACTAAGAAGTTGTTTTTTGTATTTTTTGCTTAAATCTTTGATTTTCTTTACCTGTGTGCTCGTGGGGGCTTTTGTCATAATTTGAGCGATTTTTTCGTAGGTAATGTAATCATTATCAGCTTTTTTAAACAGATTCTCTAATTCAGCATTGATTTCTTTTGATTTTTTGCCTGTTTTATCGGATTTTTCTTGCATATTTCAATCCTCGCGGTAAAATTAGTATGGGTGTGTAGAATCGGCGATTGTATATCTTTTTGAATAATAAATAATTAATGCCCCCTAAAAATTTAAGGGAGCTATGTGGGGGGGGGCTATTTTGGATTGATTTCCTCTCTGCGTTGGAGATATTCCCAACGTGCCTCTACATCTTTTTGGAATTGCTTGATAATATGCTCATTTTCAGGTTTGAAGAGATGTTTAAATCTGCCTTGTGCGCCCAAATAATCACGCACGGGAATAACATTGCGTGGGCGGTAGGTAATGTGAAGCTCCGTGCCATTAATGATTTCAAACAATGGAAATACAAGAGAATCCACGGCTAAATCGCTAATCTCAACGGTTTTATTAGATTCAAACCGCCATTCTGTGGTGCAGGCACTCATTGCGTTGATAAATGTAGGTCCCTCTGTATCAATAGCGCGCTTAATTTTCTTATTCATATCTTTCCATTTATTTGGAGCGACCTGTGCAACATATGGCGCGTGATGAGCTGCCATAATAAAAAGTATGTCTTTCTTGCGTTCCTTTTTACCATAACTTGCGCTTCCTGCAGGAGTAGTTGAAGTGCTAGAACCAAAAGGCGTAGAGCTACTTCGTTGCCCACCTGTGTTTGCATAGACTTCATTATCAAGGCAGATGTAAGTCATATCGTGTCCGCGTTCAAAGCAGCCACTAATCCATTGGAATCCAATATCATAAGTCGCGCCATCACCACCAAATGCAACAAATTTAGGCTTTTCACCTGTATATCTGCCTTTGCGTGCAAGAGCTTTATACATAGCCTCTGCACCAGCTACTGCTGTAGAACCATTCTCAAAGCCTATGTGAATCCAAGGCACATCCCAGCTTGTATGCGGATACACAGCACTTGAAACTTCAAGGCAACCTGTAGAGTTGCCTAAAACAATGGGTCCATCAACAGCGTTTAACACTTCTCGAACAATCATTCCGTGAGCGCATCCCGGACAAAGCAAATGCGCACCTTCAAATTTCTTTGATGATTTTTGAAACTCTTTGAGATTTTTAACTTCTTTTACCATATCTATTCTCCTTAAAAAAAGCTCATCTTAGGTCCGCGAAGTCCTAACATTTGTTGAAGTGGATGTGTGAGCTTACCAGCTTGTGCATTTGAGTTAAGCTCGACAAAAATACTTTCCAAGTGTGATTGCATTAAATCGCGACCACCAAGCCCATAAATGTAGTTTGACATTACAGGGTGTGCATTTGCAGCGAGTGCAGCGGCTGAAAACTCATTGAAAAGCATACCCATAGCACCTGCTGGGAGGCTTCTATCAAGACAAGCAATTGCCTTAAGGTTCTTAATAGTCTCTCCAATGCGCTTAAGCGGGAATGGGCGCAAAGTGCGGATAGAAAGCACACCCGCTTTAATGCCCTTTTCCTTTCGCACTTTTTTTGCTGCCACACGAGCAGATTCTACACTTGTGCCAAGTGCCACAATCGCTACTTCTGCATCATCTAAATCGTAAGTCTCTACAAGATTATATTTGCGCCCTGAAAGCTTTGCAAAAGATTCAAACACTTCCTCTATTATCGCGGCTGAATCCATAATGCCCTTATGTAGCTGCGCCTTATGCTCGAAGTGCCAATCTTCCTCTGTTTGCGCACCATAAGTTACAGGATTTGAAAAATTAAGCATAGGATTATGAGGGATATAATCCCCAATAAACTTGTATGCGACCTCATCGGTAAATGGACGCACTGATTGAGCTGTATGAGAACAAATAAAACCATCTTGATTCACAATTACTGGCACTCTTACGCGTTTATCCTCGGCAATTTTAAATGCCATAAGGTTGAAGTCATAAGCTTCTTGGGGGTTATAGGTGCAGAGATTTATCCAGCCTGTATCACGGCTAAGATACATATCAGAATGGTCTCCATTGACATTAAGCGGTGCGGCGAGTGCGCGATTAACAAGATTCAAAACGATAGGCAAACGCATACCAGAGGCTTGATAGAGCACTTCCACCATAAGTGCAAAACCTTGAGAGCTTGTAGCTGTTGCCACGCGCCCACCTGCTGCCGCTGCCCCCACACACGCACTCATCGCGGCGTGTTCGGATTCTACCATTACAAATTCGCCATCAACATAGCCATTACTCACAAAGCTTCCATAGTTTTGCACAATGGGTGTTGAGGGTGTGATAGGATATGCAGCTACAACATCAATTTGTGCTTGACGAAGTGCTTGAGAAGCCGCAGTATTGCCATCCCATACTTCAATATCTCTTAATTCCATTACTTTAGCCATTATCTCCTCCTCTGCATTACTTTTTAGAATCTTTGCTCGGCCATTCTTTGAGCGCTTCTTCATTGTCTTTGTGGTCGCTAAACATCAAAAGTGACTTAGGATTTGTAGGGCAGACATCTACGCACACACCACAACCCTTACAATGCACATAATCCACACCAGCTAGTTTTTCATCTTGTGTAAGAATAGCCGCATCTGGGCAAAACACCCAGCAGTTAAAGCAATTAATACATATTTCACTATTATGCACCGGCTTTTCTACACGCCAATGCGCTACACTATCGCTAAATGAGCTATCGCCGCTATAAGTTCGCACACTCTTATAAATCTCCCTTGCGCCATCTACGCCTTTTTTAAAGGGGAAAAGCACGGAGCCTATTTCAAATTGGTCCCAATCTTTTAATTTATCCATAATCTCTCCTTGTGAGCGTTACTTTACTTCATCATAGGCTCGTCTAATAGCCACTTTGTTTGCATCAATAATTTTTTGAGGAAGTTTTTTGCCAAGCACTTTAGAGAAAGATTCTAGGAAGAAGTCAATCTCAAGCATACCCGAAACTTTCATCAATGCTCCTAGCATTGGTGCATTTGGCACGGATTTACCTATTGCGTCAATGGAGATTTGAATGCAGTCAAGTGTATAAATCTCCTTGCTTGCGAGCTCTGGCTTTTTGGTAATAAGCTCATCTTTGCTTAAGCGCGTAGTGATGATATACTTTGTTGAGGGTTTGTCATAAAGACAAATGTTTGTGATAAAAACAAGCCCGGGGTCGATAACTAAAATATAATCTGGATTCATAAACTTTTCGTGATTTAAAATAGGTTCTGAATCTATCCTGTTGTAAGCCGTCATTGACGCACCGCGTTTTGCCGAACCATAAAATGCGAAAGCCTGAACTTCTTTGCCCGTTCCCGCAATCACATCTGCTAGACCTTTTGCGCCCGTTACCGCGCCTTGCCCAGCACGAGAATGCCATCGTATCTCAAGCATACTATCTCCTTACCTTGAATTTTCGGTTAAGATTCTAATGAATTTTTGCTTATACTCGTATCATTTTGAAACAATCTTGATAAAGACATTTGAATCTAAAGGTAAATTTTACACATTCTTGCAAAAAGTCGCTCATTGCAAAAAGTTTTGTCTTAAATCATTAATCTTTTGGCGTAGATTATTGGTTTTCGGCAGTAAATGACGTTCTTTGAAAGATTATGATGCTTATAAACCAATGTGCAAATGGATTATAAAGTGTGGCAAAATTCTTTGCACCTGATGAATAGAGTTTGTAGGAGCGCAGATTTAAGCATATAGAATCTTTACGCACCCTTATTTATTATCATCGCTTATATTCCCAAAGATACTATAAAAGTCAATAGCCTCACCATTCTTTGCAGTCTTATATCGCAAAAAAAGCTCCTCTACCCGTTTTTTGAGAAATGTAAGTTTTGCGCCATTTGCAATAACGCTCCACATCGTGCCGCCCCCATTACTCTCATAAATGTGTGCGTGGTGCTGACGCAGATATGCCTCATAGCTATCACGGAGCTTGAGCCACGCCCTTTGCTCCTCTAGCAGAGTATCTTGCCCTTTTCCTTGATTTTGCTTTTTGTATTCAGCACGATAGAGATTGTAATACTTATTTAAAAGCTTGTCATACTCCTCGTAGCCATAAGAAAGTGTCTCTATCATTCCTTGCGTGCTACTTAGCACACCAGCACTAAGCATAGCTATTTCGCATTCTAGGCGGGTTATCTCAAACTTATAGGTTTGCTCGTGCGGTGGGGATTGGCGGACTTGCGCCTTTGCCTTTGCCGCCTCTTTGGTGCATTCTGTTCCAACATACTCTAGCTTTGCAGGTTCAATACCCACGTTTTTTGCAAGTTGTCGCAAACTCTCACTATCTGCAAAGGCAGTATGACACATCACGCTAAATGCAAACGCCACATTTATGTATTTCACTCTTATTTGCAATCCTTTTTGCTCTTTCTTGCCTGTTAGATTCTATGATTTTATAATGAGAATATTAATATAATTCATATCAAATCATAGGGAAAGTATTTATAGTCTTTAAATTCGTCTTTATTTTAATTATAAAACAAGGAAGGATTTATGGATAAAATGATATATCAATAGGTTCTAATGTGTCAGGCGGAAAATTTAAATGCAATAAATGTAATTATGTTATCACAATGCTTTCTGCTTCTTCTCTGCCACCTTGCCCAAATTGCAAGAGTAACAATACTTGGAAAAACTTATCAGGAAAAGGCAATGCACCAAGCCACCCATACCCCAACGAAAAATAAAATATAAATTAGCGAAAGACCTCATTTCTTAACTTAACCACATTGTCAGTGAATCTTGCAATCAAACTTACGCGAGAGGGAAGAGGGAGATGAAGTCTTATTTTATTACTCATAATGCAAAGATAAGCAAATTTTTGCTATGATTGTGAAAGCCTAAAACACGAGATTTGTGCTTAGTAAGCAAGTAGCATACTCACAAAAGATAAGGGAGATAAAATGACAGCACAAGTAAATGTATTAGCAACGAATAATTATCCAGAAGCCCATAGCCTAGAAGAATCTTTGGCAATTTTAGAATCTTATAGGAACAATCTCACAGAGACACAATATAAAAGCATTCGCTCCAATATTTGCAATTTTGCTATTGAGGATATGTTTGCAAATCAACAAGATATTATTGAGCTTATTCAAATAGAAAAAGGTGAAAAAACCGCTGATGAAATTATAGCCCAACATAAGAGCCAATGGGGGCTACTTTAAAACAATGTGGGATAGCGATGAGCATCTTAATGATTTTGATAGATTTTTGCTTGAAACCAATCTTGTAGGTGCGACTTCGCTTGATGAACTACGCCATAGAGAAAGATTACTTACACTAAAACGCACGCAAACACTCAAAACCACACATATTAAACGCGACTTTAGCTACAAACACCTAAAAGCTATTCATAAACATATATTCCAAGATGTCTATACTTGGGCGGGACAAGATAGGTATGAAATGGGTTTATATGGATTTATGAGTAAGGGGGATTCTACCTTTTGTAAAGGGAGTTTTCTCCCCAAACAATCTAAAAATATTTTTGAGAATCTAAAGCAATGTAGCTTACACGAAAAACAAAAAGATGTGGATACTCTTGCACAGAATTTAACCACCTTTATGACTGATTTAAATGCTTTGCACCCTTTTAGAGAGGGGAATGGAAGAGTTCAGAGAATCTTTATCAATGAATTAGCTCATAATGCAGGATTTGCGCTAGATTTAAACCTCATACCTAAAAATGATATGATAGAAGCCTCCATACAGGCAATGCAAGGAGATAATACAGAGCTTTTAAAGCTTATCAAAACTAACCTATACAGCAACACCCAAGCCGAACTACAAAGACGACTAGATATTAATCTCAACAACTATGGAAAAGTAAATGATGAAAAACAAAAACAAGAATTTTTAGAAAGAGCAAACGCTATCAAAGAACAAACTAAGAAGTTTAATATCACTTTAGATTCCAAGTCTTTACAGAGATTAGAGAGGATAAATCAAGAGCAAAACAAAGAACGCGGTAGGGGGAGATGAATCGCGAGAATCCTCACTAAAGCCTTTCTTTCCCCTTTTTAAAAGTCTCATTTTTAGCTTACTAGGGTAAAACAACGCGTTGCTTTTGTTTTAAGATATTGTTTGTGCGTGGCACTTCTTATTCCATAGCTCCGAAGTGTTTGAGTTTGCTTACGCAAATCTCCACTTCTCTATTTTAAACTATCTAGTCGTATTGACTTCTTGTGAAAGCCTATAAACAAAAAATGCTAAACCACCAAAAAATGCTAAACCCGAAACAATAACAGCTACGACTCCAATCATTCCATTTTCTCCAATTCATCAAGTTCTTTGAAAAATAAAGCAATAGACAGAATTAAAAACGCTATCAAAACAATTGCCCCAAAGACAACGCCTAAAGCTCTAACCATATCTAGCTTTTCATAGTTTATTACAGCATACCCAAATAAACCAAACAATGCTGTCAAAAAAGCTATAATAATAGCCTTTAGCATATCTAACATTATCTTTACTCTTTCTTTTCTACTCATCTACCCATTCCTTTAGCCCTATCATATTCAAATTCTTTATAAAGTTGCTTAAAATTTTCAAATGTATTAGCTTGTATTTTCTCTTTTAGACTTGCTTCATAGAAGCTTTTATTGCGTATATCTTGTTTTTTACAATACCAATCTATAAACTCATCAATATCAAGGCGAGAATCCACAATCATTTTTGTTTTTTCTATTTTAGCAGATGAAATTTTTTCTTGAGTAGATTCAAAAGTATAAGGCGTGTTTAAGAATTGACTTAAAGCCTTAAGCTCATTCTCTTTAAACTTGCTTCTTTCC
>NZ_JROY02000045.1:0-429 GCF_000765685.2 Helicobacter sp. MIT 03-1616
TGTGCTCTACTTAATGTATATTTGAAAGATTTATCATTAGGATTCACTCTGCCCTATATAATCGGTCTATTTTTTACCACATTTGCACTTGTAGGTGTAAGTAATGCGATGAATATTATTGATGGATTCAATGGTTTGGCAAGTGGTATATGTTTGCTTATATTATGTGCTATTGCTTATGTAGCCTATGATGTGCAAGATATGGAAATATTTTATTGCTCTTTAGCTCTTATTGGAGCAGTTTTTGGATTTTTTGTTTGTAATTTTCCTTTTGGTTATATTTTTTTAGGTGATGGAGGAGCTTATTTTTTGGGATTTATCATAGGTATCTTACTTGTTTTACTCACACAAAGACAAGATTGCATAAGTGCTTTTTTTGGTTTAAGTGTAATGATTTATCCTGTATGGGAAGTGCTTTTTTCGATATGG
>NZ_JROY02000012.1:0-58972 GCF_000765685.2 Helicobacter sp. MIT 03-1616
AAAAAAGCTCATACATTTGCTAAACCTACAAGAAGAGACAGAAGCTCAATCAAATGGGAGTGAAATATTACAAAAGCGAGGCTTAAAGTGGGCTTAATAGAAATGCTAAAAATAGCAGTTTTTATAAAAAATTAACCAACCCCACTGCTTACGCTACGCAGACTATTCTATACCGATTCTTTTAGGTTTTAGAATCTTCATCATGTATAGGGTTTTATACTTTGTTTTGGTAAATTATAAAATCTTTATCTTCTCTATTTTGTTAAAAAATGACAGAGAAAGAGACAGCTCCGCAATAGATTCCAAAATCCTAACACCTTAAGAATTGTAAATCTCCCTATAAGCCGATTTCCAGCGCTTATGAAACCAAAACCAATCTTGAGGTTTTGCCCTAATCGCCCCTTCAATCGTATCTGCTTGAGATTGTGTAGCTTCTAAAATATCCGCATTGCTATCCTCGCTTTTCTTGCAGTAAATGGGCGGGTAGAATCGCACCTCAAATCTCCTATAATCCTCGTTAATACTAATCATCACAGGCACAATTCCCACATTAAAGCGGCGAGAAAGTACAGAGGCGATAGTCGTGTGTGTAGCCCTCTTGCCAAAAAACTCAATCCACACGCCCTCGCTTTCAGAAATATTTTGGTCGATGAGAATACCAACGAGAGCATTACCACCGCCATAAAGCTTCAGCAAATGCTTAAACGCACCCTTTTTATCAATAAATTTTACCTTCTGTAACTCTCGCCTTGAGATAATCATTTGATTAATCGCATCAAATGGCGTCAAACGCCCCAAAGAAGCCATATTGCACCAAGCATAGCGAGGTGGCAGCACGCTCGCCATTGCCTCCCAATACCCATAGTGAGCAGACACAAGCACCGCACCCTTGTCTTTCTGTAGGGATTCTAAAATATAATGTTCATCGATAAATGTAAAACACCGCGCATAAGCTTCTGTGGAGATAAATGGCACGCGTATGGTCTCTAATAGCACAAAAGCAAAATTTTCGTAACATTTTTTGATGAGCGCACGCTTTTGTTCCTCACTCATCTCCTCCCCATAGACAAAATCCAAATTCGCCTTAGCATCTTTGAATCTCCGCCTATCGAAGATTCTCATCATAAAAGCCAAAGACTTGATGTGCCACACAAAAAGCCTATGTGGGATATGCGCTAGAAAAAAACCAAGCCCATCGGCTACATATCTTAAGATCTTTGCCAACACATTCATTTTGTTATCCTAGCTGTGTCTAGTATCTCCCTAGCACACGCACAAATCGTATGCGGGGCTATGCGTGCAATGGAAAAATCATCTTTTTTATAATTTGGATTCTCACTACCGCACAAAAAGCGATTGATGGGGCTATTGAGCGCGAATCTCTGCGGTGGGGTATTGCCATAAAGCGTAAGTGAAGCCCTCTGCATCGCCCATGCCAAATGCGTAACACCCGTATCCCCGCCGATGACCAAATTCACCTCTTGCATAAGTGCCTTTAAAGCCCCCATACTAATGGGTGGCAACAGCACTACTTGATTGTCCGCCTTGAAATGCTCCTTTATACGCTGTGCCTTGTCCGTGCCGTGCTGAATAAGCAAGATACGCGCGAGTGGGTGAGATTCTAAAAACTCTCGTATCACCTCTATAAATAAATCCACCGGGTAACTTTTAGATTCTAAACTCGCCTCAAGCACGAGTAGGATATTTATACAATCCCCTTTATTCGCACCATTTACGCCATTTTGCACACTAGCTTCTGCCAAAATACTCTCCACCTGCTCCCGTGCTTGCTTACTCACACCAAAAGCTTGAGCACGATTAGCATAAAATATATCCTTACTTTCCTCTTTTATTTCAAGCGCGGCATTTACAAGCGTGAGATTACGTTTTAAAATATGCTCACTATAAGAGATATGCACCTTGTGCGTGTAACATAGACTTGCCAAAGGCTCTTTTATAGAATCCCACGCAAAACCCCAAAACGCGCTTTTTTTACTCATCATTCCACAAAGTGCAGATTTGATTAAACCCTGCATATCAATGAGTATATCAAAAGGTTCTAGATTCTGTAATTGCGCCATAATGTGTGGAATCGCCTTTATACCGCCATTTTTAAGAGGTATGCTAATCAAATTATCAATACAAGGGCTATCCTCCAAAACTGCACCAAAAGTGCTATCAACAATCCAATGCAAACGCACACCTTGTGGATATTTCTCACTCAAATGCGCCCTCACAAAGGGCAATACACACGCACCAACTATCACATCGCCGAGGCTAGAAAGTCGTAAAATCGCGATGTTTATAGACGCATTTTGTGCTTTCACTCATTTCCCCTAAGATTTCACAAACTCAATACACAAAGGCTCTGGTTGGTGGAGATTGTTAATATTCTCCTTTGCGAGATACAAATCTGCCGAAGTATGAATCTTTAAAATCTTAGGCTTCACATACTCATAGCTAACCTGCATATTTCCCTCGCTCCTACAAATTGTCTCTGCAAGAGCAAGCATAAAGCTAAGCCATTGCAGGCTAAGGAGTTTGGGCATCATATCGCTTATGTGGCTGATATGCTCATCTTGTGGAATCTTCCTCCCACTATACTCCACAAGTAAGCACACACTCATTCTCTCGCTATGCGAAAAACCATATTCTAGGGCGTTAAGCAAAAAATATGAGCCGTGATGTCCAGCATTATAAAAATTTAGAATCCGCCCAACGCTTGAAAGATATGAGGCGATATGAAGAAGTTTCTTGCACTGCTCATCAAGTTTATGCAAGGGAAAAAGCGCGTCAAAAATCTTTAAAGATTCTTTACGTGTCATCTCCGCATATTTTTTATCGAGCATAAATCTATCCTCTATCGCGCCAATAGAGGGATTAATTCCCTTTGGAAAGGCATTTTTATGCCCACGTAATAAATCGCTCAAATACACGCCCTCGCGCACACCCACACCACTTGCCACAACTTGCTTAGTTTGAAAACGCATAAGGAAGAGGTGCAAAATAAGCGCACCACTGCGGATATTGTCGATTCTATCCGGTGGCACACCAAGGTCTGCTAGTTTATCCAAGGGTGTGTGCGAAATTTTCTCAAAAAACTTGAGATTCTGTATCGCATCAATCTCATAGCCGTGCACCTCTTCAATGGCATATTTTTTATTTTTCATAATGATTTTTGCTAAGGCGCGTATCGTGCCACCAACACCAAAGACACGCTCGTGCCTAAAATGCTCGGGTATGTCTTTTAGCTGTTTTTGTATGAACTCAATCGCACCTTTTATGTTTTCCTTTTTATCAAAAAAAAGCTCTTTAAGGCGAATTGTCCCTATATCAAGCGAAATCAAATCCGTAATCTTGCCATCTTTTATAAGTGCGCACTCCGTGCTTCCTCCCCCTATATCTATTGTGATTCCATCTTTATAATGAGAGAGATTAGCACAAGCTATGCCCCCATAAAAAGCCTCCTTTTTCCCATCAATCACCTTGATTGAGAGGGCGCATTCTCGTCTAGCCCTATCTATAAACACACCCGCATTTGGCGCATCGCGCAGGGCAGAAGTCGCCACGCAAAAAATCTTGCGACTTTTATGCGCTTTTGCGATTTGAACAAACTCTTTTAACGCACTAATGGCACGCTCCATTGGCACTTTACCCAAAACGCCGCCGGATTCATAGCAACCCTCCGAAATGCGCACCTTGCTCTTAGTCTCATAAATCAAATGAAAAGCAAAGCGCGAAGTGCGGCGGTATATCGCCATACGCGCAGAGTTTGAGCCAATATCAATAACAGAAGTAATTTTTGCCATATGTGCTATTCACCCTTTTGTAAAGTCTCAAACTTATATCGTAGCTCCTCAATGGTTTCTACATTATCAGGATCTGGCGCAATCGCATCTACCGGGCATACGCTAAGGCAACTTGGCTCATCATAGCTTCCCACGCACTCCGTGCAAACATCTGGATCAATACTATAAATAGGATCTCCCTCCTCAATCGCGCCATTTGGACATTCTTCAGCACAAGAATCGCACGCAATACACTCATCATTAATCATCAAAGCCATTTTTTGCTCCCATTTCTTATGATAAAAAATCGTGTTTTTTAACTAAATTCACTTTAAAGCTAACTTAATTTAGCCTAATTTTAATTAATAATCACTATATCAACACCATAATCACTAGAATGATCACTCATAATCATCTGCGTATTTGGCACGAGGCTCAAAAGCTCATCAAGCGCATTTTGTGGGATATAAAGCATACTCGCGCCACTAAAAATTGCCTTTTTTAGCTCGGCTTTATCACTCACCTCAATACAAGGCTCAAATCCCAGCTTCCTCGCAAAATGCAACAAATCGCTTAAAGAATCTTTAGAGTGTATCGCGCAAGGAATAAGCACATTATCCGCACCAAAAAGCGCAGATTCTAAAATTTGATATGGCTCTAGGAATATATCTGCGTGAATGATTGGCAAAGTGCTATGGCGGCGCAAAAGCGAGATAGATTCTAAAGCTGTATCTAGCCCATTCTCACTTGATTGAATCTTCTCATATTGCGCCCTCAAATCAAGCAAAAACGCATCATTATCTTTGCTCTGCGCATAATCACTCGCCTCCTGTAGAAACAAGACTTCATCAAAATGGGCTTGTATAGAGAATCTTTTAGCGATTTTTGGCTTATCATCTCCCTTGCGGGTAAATGCCTCCACCTCAAAGCGCGACAAATAAGGACTATAAGCAAGTGTGCGCCCGAGCGTGTCAAAATCAATCACACTTTTACGAGCGTGTATCATTACCTTTGCGTTTTGAATCTGCTCCTTTGTGATGTGTGATTGCGCTGCATTTTGTTTCATCATTCACCTTTGTCATTTTTTAGAATCTTGCCAAAATATTCATAATTTTTGGAGTGCGATATACAGATTCTATATCCCTTTTATTTTTTTCAAAAAGTGCAACAAGAAAAAATGCAAATAACAAAAGCTCAAAGGCTTGTTGTGGGCTATCACAAAAGCATAATGAAAGAGTGCAAAGAAAAGTAAAAAATATTTTCATTTATCTTATCCTAAATCTTAATGGTGTTTGCAAAATTTTGTATTTTTAGCCAAATTTTTGCTTCATTATAACACACCAAGAATCTTTTTAAGTAGATTTTAATGGGGGGGGGGGGGATATTATAAAAATATTTTGGTTTTTTTTGGATAAAAAAGTAAAAGATAAATTAACTTTTGGAGAATTCTATGCATAAGGAAGCAAAAGAGCGAATCTTATTGTCATTAGCTGTGATTCTTATTTGCGTAATGGGATTTGTTGGCATTTGTATGCAAAATGATTCTCTCATTTATATCCTTGCTCCTGTGCCTTTTATCATAGCTCTGCTTATGTATTTATATGCCAAACAAAAAACACTCTGTCAAAACTGCGGCAAAAGCTTTGGATTAAAATTTGTAGATACAGATACTCGCTCTGCATACACTATCTCTTTGCAAAAAAAAGATTCTAATAGCCGTGTGCATACAAAAGTTTTTCAAATTGGAGAGGAAAGAGATTATTTTATCTGCAAACATTGCGGCTTCATTAGCTTCAAAACAAAAAAATTTAAAACACAAATCAAATAAGTTTCCTCATTTTTAAACATCTCATTACAATATTTTCCTTATTTTCTCCTATGATTAGGTATTTATTACTTGGCTAAAACCTTTTGTGGCACTACTCACGCAAAAATCACCCAGCCTAATCCAAAACCTACACAAATTATTACGATTTTATTCCCACATAAAGCGCGATTTGTAAAACAAGACATTTCGCAACACCACCGCACACAACACTGCGCCACCACAAAGCCCATTTAATATAATCACTTATAATCACACAAACACTTGTGCTAGAGCATACGCAAGGTTTTAAGCTCTGTGCTAAATCCTGCTTGTTTGTGTTATAAAAGGCAAATCGCCCCGCAAAAAGCATTGAAAAAGCAGAGTATGAATAATGCTAAAAAAGGATTTGAGTGATAGAATGTGCGCTTATCGGCTATGGCTACTGGGGACGCAATGTCGCTAAGGCTCTACACGATAGCCCACATTTTCATCTTACAACAATTTTTGATAATGATAAACAAGCCCAAGATGAAGCTCTCCAAAGCTACGCCTTTACTCCTTATGCGAATTATGAGCTAATTTTAGCAGATTCTCATATTCAAGCAGTATTCATCATCACACCACCGCACACACATTTTGCCCTAGCAGAATCTGCTTTAAAACAAGGCAAACATACCTTTGTAGAAAAGCCTCTTACCACACAAAGCACGCAAGCTAAAATCTTGTATGATTTAGCAGATTCACATAATGTGAAACTTTACTGCGACCATATTTTTTTGCACTCCCCGGCAGTGCAATACCTCAAAGAACATATAGAGAGTTTTGGTGAAATTGTCTATATTAACGCAAGGCGCATTAATTTGGGATTATTTCAAAGCAATGTAGATGTGATTTGGGATTTAGCAATCCACGATTTAAGCATTATTGATTATCTTGTTGGACTTCATATTAAAGAGGTTTCCACATTTAGCGCGAAATATCTTGACTATCCCAATGACGCTCTTGCCAATATCAATATACGGCTAGAATCCGGCATTATTATTACCCTCAATCTCTCTTGGTTAAGCCCCGTTAAAGTGCGTGAGATGATTATTGGCGGAAGCAAAAAAAGTGCAATTTATGATGAAACCAAGCGGGATAAAATCGCACTTTTTGATACAGGCGTGGTGATAAAAGATACCTTTGATACAAATAGTCTCTATAAAAAAATGATTGAATACAAGCTAGGAGAGCAGTTTAGCCCTACTTTGCCACAAAGTATGCCCCTTGATAATTCCATAGCACATTTTGCAAAGCTTATTCTTAACAAAAATACAGAATCTAAAAATGACAAAGCCCACGTGCTAAGGGTGATTAAAGCTATTGAGATAATTCAAGACTCACAATCTTAAGCTCTCTTTATCTCAATCACCATTTACACAAATCTTTACAATCACAACGCATACAACTTTTTGGATTCTATGCAAATATACAATCTCATCAAACTTAGATTCTAAAACCTACTCTACTATGCTAAAACTCATTTGTAGTATTTCTTTATGTGATTTGATGTAGCTATTTAGCTCTTCAAGACTTAAATTATTAATGCGTTGCAATTCTTGTTTATGATAATCTAAAGGTAGCCCTTTAAAATAGTTCATAAATGCCACATTTAGTCTTTGGGATAATCTCTCCTCACGTAGCGGCTCACTGCCTTGCAAAAATGCCTTAGCCGCATCAAGCTCCTCTTGTGTCGCACCATTTGTGATAAAATCATTCAACACTTCTTTGACAACTTGTATCGCTTCATCTTTGTTTTCAAGCTTTGTCTGTAAATGTCCGCTTGCATAATCTGCTATACCACCCACGCTTATAGATAAAGAAGCGGAATAAGCAAGTCCTCTTTTTACACGCACTTCCTCCATTATACGCGAACCAAAACCGCTCCCCCCGAGTATAAAACTCATCACTTTAGCGATATAGTTTTTTTCTTTATCCGCCACATCAAAAGGTGCGCCAAAATATATAAAAGCCTGTTCTGTTGGCTTTTTCTCAATTATAGAATCTATCTCTTTTGACACTTTAAAATGCAATCTCTGCTTTGCTTCGCCCTTTGGCAAGGATTCCAAAAGTGTGCCAAGCTTTGATTTAATCTCTGCTTCTTGCATATCGCCCCCAGCGACAATAATGAGACGATTCAAAACAAGATTGCGCGCCAAAAATGCTTCTATATCCTTTAATGTCATAGATTCTATACTCTCCCTCTCACCAATCACAGGGATAGCCAAAGGTGTGCCTTTGAATAGAATCTTATTAAGATTCTTACTCGCCACTTCATCAAAATCGCTTTCATCTCGCGCGAGTTTGCTTAAAGTCAAATCTTTGAGTTTATTAAGGCTTGATTGCGTAAGGTTTGGGTCTTTTAAAAGCATTGCAAACAGCCTTAGGCTCTCGTCCTCAAATTCCTTCAAATAAGAAATATTGAAGCTCAAAGTTTGGAATCCAGCACTTGCGTATAAATCGATTGCTTTACTCTCTAGCTCATTTGCAAAGCCCACATTTCCTAATGCCTTTGTCCCCTCGTTTAGAATCTTAGCACTCATAGAGGCAAGTCCGGGTATATCGCTATCCGCGCTCCCACCCATAAACACAAGCTGCAAGCTCCCCACCGGCAAATTTGCGCTTCCTTCAAAAATAAATGGCACTTTCACACCATTAATATGAATAGAATCTACCGCGCTAGAAACCTTGCTTTTTTGCCCCTGTTTTTGTATATCCGCCTCTTTCTCCTTACTCATACAGCCTCCTATACATATTGTGAAAATCATCAAAAATGCATAAATATATTTCATCAATACCGCTCCAAAATTTCATACGCCGTATTGCGCTTAGCAGGGAATGAGCCAATATCTTTGATGAGGGCTATCATCTCCTGCGCGTTCATCGAGTTACACACACCTGCGCTTGATACGACATTTTCCTCCATCATCGTGCTTCCTAAATCATTTGCTCCAAAAAGCAGTGCGAGTTGCCCGATATACGAGCCTTGCGTAACCCAGCTGCTTTGGATATTTTTAAAATTATCAAGGTAGATTCTACTGCACGCTAAAAGTCGCAAATATCGATTTGATGAAGCCTTGTGAATCTGTGGCATTTCTTTTTGCAAAGGCGTATTATCTGGCTGAAAGCTCCACAAAATAAACGCCCTAAATCCGCTAAATTCATCTTGTAATTCACGCAAAACACGCCAATGCGCGACTATATCTTCATCATTTTCCACACTGCCAAACATCATCGTAGCTGTGCTTTTCATACCGATTCTATGTGCCTCTCTATGCACCTCTAGCCATTCTTTTGTATCAAGCTTTTTGGGTGCGATAATATCCCGAACCCTATCGCTTAAGATTTCCGCCCCAGCACCCGGGATTGATGATAGCCCAGCCTTTTGTAGTCGTTTAAGCACTTCAGGAATTGAGATTTTAGAAATTTGAGCGATGTAATTGACTTCAATAGCCGAAAATCCGTGAATGGTAATCATAGGATATTTTTGCGCGATATGGCTCACAAGCTCCTCATACCACTCAATTTTAAGCTTTGGATGCACGCCACCTTGAAAGAGAATCTGCGTGCCACCAATAGCTAAAAGCTCATCAATCTTTTTATCAATCTCTTCAAAGCTTAAAATATACACACCATCTTCGCCCACCTTGCGTTTAAAGGCACAAAATTTACAATCAACCCAACAAATATTTGTATAATTAATATTTCTATCCACAACAAAAGTTGTAATGTTCTCCGGGTGCAACCGCGCCTTTATTGCACTCGCTCTCTCCCCTAGCTCACGCAAAGAGGCATTTTTCATTAGATACAAAATCTCCTCATCGCTTACGCGCTTTGTTTGTGGTGTCTCACTCATTTTTACTCCTTACTTTTTCAAGTCCTAACCTAAAATCCCTAGCATACTTTAGAATCTCGTTCCCATTGTAAATTCAAAGCGTGATGTTCTATCGCCGGGTTGTGGATTGATAGGTTGTGGGAATACAAGCACAATAGGACCCATAGGGCTTATCCATTCTATCGCCGCACCCCAAGATGCGCGAGTAGTCTCGCTAAGGCTATCTACGCCTATCATTCCATAATCCACAAAAAGTGCCAAACGCATTTGTGCTTTCTCTAAGATTCCATAGCTAAGCTCCGCGGAATGTGTCATCATATAATTCCCACCAACACGAATCCTCCCGCTCGGGTCGCGTGGCGTGAGTGAGCTTATTTGATAGCCCCTCACGCTCGAAATCCCCCCCATATAAAATTTAGAGGTAATGGGCACATAGCCGTGGTTTAGCATTGCCCCAGCTTGAGTTTTATAGCGCGCAATCAAATCAATCCCCATAAGTGATTTAAGATGATAATAAAGTGCCATTTTGCCATAAAATTTTGTATATTTTTCATCTCCACCAAGCCCTGCATACTCTACATATGCCGAGATAATTGCACCATTTTTAGGAAAATAGTAGTCATCTGTGTTGTCAAAATAAAGACTTGGGCTAATGGCAGATTTAAGCGGTCTATCGATAGTAAGATAAGTTTTATAGATTTGCTCCAAGCTTGTATCATAAAAATCCACTACTCGCGTGGTAGAGAGTGTATATCCAAGAGATGCTCTCAAAGTATGCGTGAGGAGCTTTCCAGCGGTGATTGTGCCACCGGTGGTTTGCTCCCTATAATCCCAATTCCAATATAAAGAGTGAAATACACTAAAAGAAGTGCTATATTTAGAATCAAGCACACGAGGATTGCTTAATGTGAGATTGACTAATTGTCGGCGATAACTCCAATCCGCATAAAGCTGCCCGCTCTGCCCTGTCCCGAAAAGATTCCGCTCTCGTATAGAAGCATTTATCATAAGCTTATCGTAGCTTCCATAGCCTAAACCAAACATCAACTCGCCCGTGCGCGTCTCCTCGACATTCACAAGCAAATCCATAGAATCTTCACTCACGCGCCGTTCATTAATCTGCACCTTGCCAAAATAGCCAAGCCTTCTTAATGTGTTTTCAGATTCTTTGAGTTCGGTAAAATTATAGGTATCCCCCGGGGCTAAAAGTAGCTCACGCCGTATGATTCTATCCGCAGTGCGCGTGTTCCCAGAGATAAGCACATCATTGATTTTTACCTTTTGCCCCACTTGTATGAGATACAACACTTTCACTTCTGCATTTTCACTATCTTTATCCAAATCCGGGCTAACCCGTGCAAACGCATAACCCAAGTTTGCGATTTTTTGTCGCAGTTTTTCTACATCCTCGCGCACTTCCTCAATGTTAAAATATGTATCCTTTTTGACTTTGAGAATCTTGCGTAACTCTTCTTCTTCAATCACTGGGACTTGCAGGACAATCCTCACGCCTGTAACCTTATACCGCTCCCCCTCATTGATTTTATAATACAAGTTCGCGCTATAATCATTAAAGTTTGCATCTAAAAACGCTTGAGAGACACTCGCGTCTAAAAATCCTTTACGCATATATACATCTTGAATCCTTGCGTGGTCGTATTCCAAATCAGCAAGTTTGAGCTTACCATTATTACGCCCCCACAGCCACCCCATAAATTGCTTTTGCCTATTTGCGCTTAACTCCTCTAGCTCCTTTACCTTAAGCTTCTCGCGCCCATCATAAATGGCATTTTTGATAACGATATTTTCCCCCTGATTTACACTGAAAGTAATCGCATATGCGCTATCATCGCCCACTTTGGCTATCTCACTCTCCACCACCGTCCCATAATACCCCTGATATTCTAAAATCGTGCGGATAATGATCTTTGCACGCGCAAGTTTTGTCTCATCATAACTATCGCCCTTTTTAATGCCAATCTGCGAATATAACGTCTCTTTCTCCTGCTCACTCCCATATCCTTTTATCTCCACACTCGCCACCTTTGGCTTCTGTGTAAGGTGAAAAGTCAGCACACCCCCTTCATAACTCGCATAAATATCCTCAAAAAATCCCTGCGAATACAACGCTACGACAGCTTTATCGACCTTAGCAATATCTAGACTATCTCCGGGCTTGATATTTACAATCTCATCGGCAAGGACATTAGAAATGGCACTCAAGCCCTGATATCGTATCTCATCAATATTTCTAGCCCATAGCGCACTAAGACACAAAAGAGCACATATAAAGATTCTATTCATTAAATCCCTTGAATTTTGCGTAAGCGTGATTATATTAGATTTTTTATAATAAACTTAAACACAAAGCACAATAAAGCCAAAATTGCTCCCATTCCCATATTCTCTTTAAATATAGAGCAAGATTGTTTGGCTTTATTTTCTTGCCATACTTTAATTTACACATAGGATTTTAACATCAATAGAGAAAATCTTTTTGAAGATTCTGTTTTTAATTTATTAAGGTTTTAGAATCCTAAACCCCTTTACATAAATTTTTGCAATGTATTCGCCCTTGCCATAAAGCACTCTAATCCCTTCCAATCCTCATTTTCTAGCATTTCTCGCGCCACATCAAATGCCTCTTGAAAATGCGCCATAGCCTTAAGCACATTTGCCTTATTTTGCTTAAACACATCTTTCCACATCAACGGGGAACTTTTAGATAGCCTACTCATTGAGCGAAATCCACCACCTACAAGCGCGAGAATCGTTTGAGGGTCTTCTTGAGACAAAGTTGCATTTGCGAGAGCATAGCTCATAATATGAGGCATATGTGAGATAAGCGCGATATGCTTGTCGTGCTCCTTTGCAGACATTTTAAGAATCTTCATACCAATGCCAATAAAAATATCCTTTGCTATCTCGACTTGATATGCCCCACTTTGTTCCACATCAGCAAGAATCACAATGCCATTTTTATATAACTCACCAAAAGCTGCTTTTGGACCAAAAAACTCTGTCCCGCACATCGGGTGTGCGCCAACAAAATTATGCCGAAGCCACGATGGGATATGTAAGAGAATCTCCACCTTTGCCCCACCCACATCAATAATCGTAGTTTTTTGCCCTATCATATCGGGCGTGAGCGATGTAATGAGCGCAACAATGCTTTCAAGCGGTGTGCTAAGAAAAATTACATCACATTGCCAAATCTCATCTAATTCTACACATTCATCAACAAGCCCAAGATTCAAAGCTTGTTGCGCGTGAATGGGATTATTATCATAGCCTAAAATTCGGCTAATATGGCGACTTTGAATCTGCCCCAAAGCCTTGAGTGCCAAGCCCATAGAGCCGCCCATAAGGCCCAAACCCACAATCCCAACTTTGATCTGCTCTATATTCATTTGTTCCATTTGCATTTGCGCTCCTTGTAATTATGGCTTCTGCCAAAGTTTAGCAATACTCGCTAGAAATACACACGCACTCTCACTGCGTAAAATCGTGCCTTCTTTGAGGCTTACAATCTTATCAAATCGCGCTCTTTCTGCATCGCTAAAACCCCCTTCAGCCCCCACCATTATACGAAGAGTTTGGGAATCTTGAGGGATGATTTTAGAATCTTGTGCAAATTTTAATCGTGTAGATTCTAAATCTCGCGTGGCATTTGATTGTGTAGATTCTCTATATGGCATAAAGGCGCGTATGTCCTCACCGCCAAAGTCAAAGGCGTAAAAAGGTGTATATGCAGTGCATACCTCATCAAAACTTTTGAAAATTTCTAAATCCATAAGATTGGTGCGTCCGCATTGTTGGCAAGATTGGATAAGAATCTTGTTTAATCGCTCTAAAGAGGGTGCAAACTGCCGCTGCGAAAATTGCGCGTAAAAAAAGCTTATACGCGCCACATCAAGTTCATTTAAAAATGGAAGTGTTTTTTCAATAACTTTTGGTTCAATTATCGCCCACAATAAATGTAAGGCTGGGGATTGACACACACTAGCTCTAAAATCTTGTGTAGTATTTGAAAGTGTAAAATCCTCCTCATTTGAATGTTTAGAATCTGCGGGATTTGTAGATTCTAAACCAACAATCTCTATAAGCGCGGATTTTTTTTGCACCTGTGCTATGGCATAGATATAGAGATTTTTATCGCGCAGGTTCCGCATTTTGATATGCTCATTTGGCGCAATGCGGCGCACCTTAAAAAGATAATGAAAGGTTTCATCGCTAAGTGTAAGTGGGGATTCTCC
This sequence comes from Helicobacter sp. MIT 03-1616, assembly GCF_000765685.2. Lineage (NCBI taxonomy): Bacteria > Pseudomonadati > Campylobacterota > Epsilonproteobacteria > Campylobacterales > Helicobacteraceae > Helicobacter > Helicobacter sp. MIT 03-1616. Next base: position 13,726 of record NZ_JROY02000012.1, read on the forward strand.
AGCATTTTGATGATATAAAAACTGCATTAGGCAAACCACAAGATAAGAGCGAAAAAGACTAAATCAAGCACATAAAGCACCTTTGAAAATCTTATATAGCTTTGCATCGCCTCAAAGCTCGTGCGTCTAGCGACTTTGAGAATCTTCATACGAAATATTTCCCCCACAAATACAAAAAGGCAAAATGTAATCATCACAATGAGATTAAGCCCTAACTCAATATGCCCAAACACCCAGAGATTCACACCGCTAAGCACCGCCACAGAGAGGAGGAAAAAGGTGATAGGCGCGATGAAGTATATTTTTTTATTCATCTTAACGAGGTTATGAGAGCCAAAAAACAAAACGAGCAGATTCAAAACAAAAGGGAGTGCGAAAAAATAGGCAAAGATTTTATGATACAGCAAAAGGCTCATATAGGTTTCTTGTAATGTGAGGGTATCAAATTCTTGCATAGCTTCTCCTTATTAATGATTAACCTTAGTAGTTTATTATCACTTAAAATTTTTAACCCAAAGTATAATATGAAGGATCTATCATCAAATCTCAAGCTGTTGTCTTACTCAATATGGGCGCACCAAATAGTATTTACGAAGTGGAAGGTTTCCTAAAAAATGTGTTTAACGATCCCTTGATTTTAGGGATAAAAAACAATTTTATGCGTAAAATGTTGGCAAATTTCATCACCCATAGGCGCGTGGAAGATACAAAAAAAAATTATGAGCTAATAGGGGGCAAATCTCCACTTACAGCCCACACTTTCAATCTTGTAAATAAACTAAACGAGCTAGATTCTACAAATCTTTACACTTACGCTATGCGCTACACACCGCCTTTTAACTATGATGTGTTAGCGGATTTGCAACGACAAAATATAGAATCCATAGTGCTTTTTAGTCTTTATCCGCAGTATTCATTTTCTACGGCAAAATCATCTTTACTTGATGCGAGGGAAGCACTACAAAGACTAAATTACACGCCACATATCACAGAGGTCGCACATTTTCATACTCACCCGCTTTATATTGATTGTATCGTTAAAAGCATAGAGGAAACTCTTGGGGCGGATAATGCACAGGATTTTGTGCTATTACTCTCCGCGCATAGTCTCCCACAAGCGCGAATTGACGAGGGCGACCCCTATGAAAAGCATTGTAATCAAAACAAGGAGGCTTTAGAATCTGCCCTCGCACAAAAGGGCATAGTCTTTAAAAAAATTGCTCTAAGCTATCAATCAAAAGTTGGACGTATGAAATGGCTAGAACCTAGCACCAAAGACACTATACGCAAATACAAAAAGCATAAGATGATAGTCTATCCGCCATCATTCACCCTTGATAATTCCGAAACAGAGTATGAGCTAAAGATTCTATATGCGGGAGTAGCAAAGGAGCTAGGAATGCCTGAATATCGCGTGTGTAGTTGCTTTAATGATAATACACAATTTGCCAATGCCATTATGCAAATCATCAAAGAAAGCAAGGAAGGATTGTGGAATGAAAAAAATCTTTAAAATATCTCTTTTGCTCTGTATGCTGAGTATTGTAGGCTGTGAGGACGAACAGGTAAAAATCTCTACTGCGCAGGATAAAAGCGAGATTCTAAAACAAGCCGAAAATAGAGATAAATCAAGCTATGCAGGACTAGAAGATGTGTTTTTAGACACAAAGCATATCAATACTGATGAAAACAAACTCACGCTTCTTATTTTTAGCAAAAATAATTGCACCTATTGCGATAAACTAAAAGATGATATTGCAAAAAATCCCGCGCTCAAAGAGATGCTAAAAGCACACTTCCTGCCCTATTATGTCAATGTAAGCTACACAAAAACACATATTTTGCATTTTGGTGAAAAGGAGCAAAAAATCCCTACCCATAACCTTATGGAATCTTATGTAAAATCCCCTATGCGCCCCACACCCACGCTTGTATTTATAGACAAAAGTGGCGAGGCTATTTATGAGTTACCCGGCTACTTACCACAGGATAAGATGCTAAAACTCTATGAGTATATGGCAAGTGGCGCGTGGGCTGGAAAAAATTTACAACAAATCAATAGAGAAATCAACGAGGAGATATAATGAAGATTATTAAAAGCCTTTTTTGCGACTTGCGAGTAGCCCTCGTGCTAATGGCTGTGTATGCGATTGGCTGCGGGATTGCAACATTTATTGAAAAATATGATGGCACTATGGCGGCACGATATTATGTGTATGGCGCATTTTGGTTTGATGTGCTGCATATATGGCTTGTAGTTGCACTCATTGGCTGTTTCATTACTTCACAGGCGTGGCAAAGAAAGAAATATGCCTCCTTGCTCCTACATTTTTCTTTTATCGTTATCATACTCGGTGCGGGGATTACGCGATACTTTGGTTTTGAGGGTATGATGAATTTGCGTGAGGGAGAAAGCACAAATCTTATTACAACAAACGAACATTATATTTTTATACAAGTCAAGGATTTGCAAAATAATGTGCAATACGCGCAGATTCAAACGCATATTGATGAAAAACTCAATAGCAAAATAGAGCGCACGATAAAATTTTTTGACAAGCCTTTGCATATCAGCACAGGCGAGGTTCATATCCCACAAAATGGCATATATGTGCTTGATGCAAAGATAGACTTTGCGGGGCAAAGCACTAACACGCAGATTCTAAGACAAGGGAATCTCACACCCACAAAAGAAAGCATCACTCTGCTTACAAGCGATGAATATATGATTTTTCTCGCGTGGGGTGTGGATCAAGTCCCGCTTCCCTTTAAGCTAAAACTAGAAAAATTTGAGCTTGAACGATATCCGGGCTCAAACTCCCCCGCCTCGTATGCCTCGCAAGTAGAGGTGCTAGATGGCGCAAATCCGCCTATGCCATATAGAATCTTTATGAACAATGTGCTTGATTATGGCGGGTATAGATTCTTCCAATCCTCCTATGATACGGACGAAAAAGGTTCGCATATCTCTGTGAATAGGGACCCGGGCAAAACACCAACTTACATTGGCTATACTCTGCTCGTGCTTGGCGTGATTTGGCTACTTTTTGATAAAAATGGACGCTTTCGAACTCTTAGCAGATTCCTCAAAACACAAAAAAACTTTTGTATTGCCTTAGCCTTTAGCGCGGCTCTTTTGCCATATACCCTCCACGCACAGACAGATTCCACAAATTTGCAAACATATTCAAACACGCAGGAGATGACGCAAGAGGCACTAGATGAAGCAGATTCTATATTACAGCAGGAGGCAACACAGGAGAGAGATTCTATAAATCCTCACGCAAGAATGGAAAAAATGGATAATACCTCTTCGCTCCTAAATGTCACCACAGAGGAGCAACTCAAGCTTGCAATACAAAGCTTTGGTGCGATTAGCAAGGAATTTGACAAGGTGCTAATGCAAGATTTTGGCGGACGCACGAAGCCCATTCACACACTTGCAAATGAATATATCCACCAAATCACCAAAAAAACAAAATTTCTAGGAATGGATTCTACTCAAGTATTTTTGACAATGACCTTTTTGCCCGATGCAATGCAGGGCGTAAAAATGATAGCGACAGAAACCCCTCAATTACGTCAGATTCTAGGGCTTGATGAGAAACAAAAATATATTTCTTTTGCTGATGTTTTGGCAGATGGACAATATCTCTTACAAAACTATGTCGAGGAGGCAAATCTCAAAAGCCCCGCTTCACGCAATGCCTTTGAAAAAGATGTTATCAATGTTGATAAGCGCGTTAATTACGCATATCTTATCTACACCGGAGAGGCACTTAGAATCTTCCCCGATAGCAAGGCTGAAAATAACCAATGGTTCTCTCCGCTTGATGCGATATCCTCCGCTGTGGCACAAGAGGATATGGCAAAGGCAACGAAGCTTTTAGAAATATATAAGCAGCTAGGCATTGGTATCCAAAATGGATTAGAAGCGGGCAAGTGGGACGAGGCGATAAAAGCCATAGGGGCTATGCGTGAGTATCAACAAGCAAACGCGCAGGATACATTAATATCACAGGCAAAGGTGGATTCAGAAATTTTCCTCAATACTTACAATCCTTTCTATCAACTCACCCTGCCATATATTCTTATAAGCGTGGTATTTTTTATCATTGTGCTTAGCGCGATTGTTCGCAATAAGCCTCTGCATAAACTCCTACATAATGCGTTCTATCTTATTTTGCTTCTACTTTTCATCATTCATACTTGTGCCTTGGCGTTACGCTGGTATGTGGGAGGACACGCCCCGTGGAGCAATGCTTATGAATCAATGATATACATTGCGTGGGCTGCTATGCTCTCTGGCGTGGTATTTTTTAGAAAATCAAACCTTGCTTTGTGCGCGTCAAGCTTTTTGGCTGGAGTTACGCTCTTTGTCGCTTATCTTGGCGATATGGACCCGCAAATTGGCAATCTTATGCCCGTGCTTAAATCTTATTGGCTCAATATCCACGTGTCTGTGATTACAGCAAGTTATGGATTCTTAGGATTATGCTTTGTGCTAGGGCTCATCACGCTTTTAATGTTTATCATTAGCCACCCTAAAATCACACTCAAAACACAATCTCGGGAAAATATCACAAGCTCGATTTTCTCCCTCACTGCACTCAATGAAATGTCGATGATTTTAGGGCTATTTCTGCTAAGTGTGGGAAATTTTCTCGGTGGTGTATGGGCAAATGAATCTTGGGGGCGATACTGGGGCTGGGATTCTAAAGAGACTTGGGCGCTTATTAGCATTGGTGTGTATGCTATTATCTTGCACCTGCGACTCATATGCAAAACAAATCTACCTTTTGTCTTTGCGAGTGCCTCGGTGCTTGGCTTTTTCTCGGTGCTTATGACTTATTTTGGTGTGAATTATTATCTTACCGGTATGCATAGCTATGCTGCGGGTGAATCTGAACCGCTACCACTATGGTTTAAACTCATCATCGTAAGCATTTTTGTGCTCGTTATTATCGCGAGCAGAAATAGGCAACTTAATATGCCTAAACTTTCATAAAAAATTGGAGGGGAAAAATGAAGAAGGTTTTATTGTGGTTTCTTGGGATTATTTGCGCGTTAGTATTGCTTGTGATTATAGTGCTCTTCACGCCACCGGGCAATATGCTCGTAAAAAGCATTTTGCAATCTCAAATTGATAAGTATGCGCCACTCAAGCTTGATGTGGATAAGTTTTCGCTAGGATTCTCAAGCATTGATGTTTTAATTACGCACAGCAACAAGATTATTATCACACTTGGCGGGGATTTCTCACTCCTCTCACAAACACTTGATATCGCTCTCAAGGTCGATGCAAGAGATATTTCAGCACTTGGTGAGCTTGTGGATACGCCATTGCAAGGAGGATTTATTATCAATACCACCGCAAAAGGTGCGTTCAATAATCTCGCAATCAATACAACAAGCGATATAGCAAAGTCCTTTACCGATATTGCTGTAATTTTGCAAGACTACACGCCTACTTCAATCATCGCCCACATCAAAGACTTGCAAATCAAAGAGGTTTTGGCTATGGTAGGTATGAAGCCCTACGCAAACGGTGCCCTTAATCTCAATGCTGATATTAAGGGCGATAAGGATATGAATTTCAATGGCAACGCGCTTTTAAACATTACTCAAGGCTTGGTCGATAGCACATTAATTAAAAAAGACTTTGAAATAGAAGTGCCAAAAACAACCTTTGCTATCGTGCTTAATGCGCTTTTTGATATGGATAAACTCAACCACGACTTTAACTTTAACTCAAATGTCGGCAATATCCATTCCACAGGGGAAACGCTCATTAGTAATCTCACAACCAAAACGCATATTGATGTGAATTTGAGCGATTTATCGGCTTTCACACCACTTGCAGGTATGCCTATACGCGGGAGCTACGCGACAAAAGCTGATATTATAGGCGGAATGGAATCTTTAGAGGTAAGGGGTAGCACGAATGTGGCAGATTCACAGACAACCTTTAATGCGGAACTTAGAGACCTTGCGCCTCATAGTGCGCAAGTGCAGGTAAAAAATATGTCCCTTGATACACTCTTGTGGATGATATATATGCCGCGCTATGCAAATATGAAGCTTAATCTCGATGCTGTGTTAAGCGATTTTGATAAAGGTATTTCTACAAAAACGACTCTTAATCTCAAGGGTATAACAAACAACGCGGTAATGAAAAAAGAAATGGATTTAGATATGCCAAATACAAATTTCAACCTTGCCTCGAATATAATGCTTGATAAGGGCATAGGCAACGCAGATTCTAGGCTCGATTCTGATATTGCTACACTTAAACTCACCAAAACGAGCATTAATCTTAATGACTTTGCTGTGAATGTCCCTTACGAAGCGGTAATTCCAAATCTTAAAAAGCTTAAATTTATCACGGGCATAGAACTTGCCGGAGACTTTAAAGCCACAGGTATAGCAAAGCTCGCTGAAACGCTCTATGCAGATTTTCATACGCAATCACTCGGGGGCAATATAGACGCGGTGCTTGATAATTCTAAACTCAATGCCTCACTCAAAGATGTCAATACACTTAAACTTTTCACAATGGCACAGCTCCCTGAAGTCTTTAGCTCAAATATGAATGGTAACTTGCAATATGATACATTAACAGAAAAAGGTACACTCAAGGCGGTGCTAAGCAATGGTAAGCTAATGCCAAATAAAATTACAGACCTCGCACAGCAATATCTTAAGACTGATATTACTAAAGAGACTTATGAGGACGCAGGGCTAAATGCGAATATTGATAAAAACCTTATAATCGCAGATATTGGATTAAAAAGCCATAATACGATTATTGCAGCAAAAGGCGCAAGTATTGATATGGATAAAAACACAATCAACGCAGATTTGAAGTTCCAAATCAAAGATAAATATATTTATCTCAAAGCGCGCAACAAGCTCTCCTCGCCCGATATTAACATTGATGCGAGTGATTTAATCAAAGCTGAAGCGACTAAGGCAATTTCAAAGGGTGCAGAAAAGGCGATAGATAAATACATCAAAGATGACAAGGCAAAAGAGGGTGCGCAAAAACTCCTCAATAGTATTTTCAAGTAGGTTTTAGGAATATCTTTTGCTTTTTAGGCTTACATACTGATGTAAAGGAAGCTTATGCAAAGCGGATATTATAACACCACAGGCGGTATGGTTACGCAGTTTAACCGCCTTGACCTCATCTCAAATAATCTAGCCAACCTCAACACCACGGGCTTTAAACGTGATGATGTGGTAATTGGCGATTATTTGCGCCTTTTTGAAACGCACAAGGAACAACTACCCATTGAAGACCACACGCGCAAAGCAGCTAAATTTATCAATCGCACGATGAATCGTGTGCCAATTATTAGCGAGGAATACACTGATAGGAGCGTAGGGAATCTCGCCCAGACAGACAATCCACTTGATTTTGCCCTGCAAAAAGAAAATGCTTTTTTTGCCATTAAAACTCCCGATGGAATCCGCTATACGCGAGATGGTAGCTTTAGTATTGATAGCAATGGGTATTTAGTCAATAAAAGCGGACATTTGGTAATAAGTCGTGATGGGCTAGATTCACAAGAAGGAATTCATATTTCTGTGGGTTTAAATCTCGAAGCCGATACATTTGGTAATCTCTATGTGAGAAATCTCAATAATGACGCTATAGCCGAGCAAATCAACATCGGCTCACTTGCCATAGTAAGCTTTGAGAATCCACGTTATTTGAAAAAAGTGGGACAGAATCTATATGAATTTCCAACACAAAGAGAAGATGAGAGAGATCTCGTGCATAATGCCATACTTGCGCAGGGTTTTATCGAAAAAAGTAATGTTAATGCGGTGCGTGAGATGAGTTCGCTTATCGAGACAAACCGCCTCGTGGATATGTACTCTAAAGTGATGAAAAGCCATATGGACGACCTCAATATAGAAGCTATCACAAAACTTGCCGTGCGTGCATAGAACACAAAAAAGCAATACAAGGAACAGAATGGGAGAGCGCGAGCAAAATTTGAAAGAATTGCTAAACTGCTTTGAATATATCAAATGCTACCACACCGATATGCTCGAGTGCATAGGCATTATACTTGAAATGTTTTGGCTCAAGCGGCATTTCCCCGAGTTTATAGAGACCCTCATTACCCTAGCGGCAAAGCGCAAACCTATCTACGAGGAATGCACCAGCACCCTAAAAAATGCACTTGGTGAGGAGCTCTATATCCCACTGAATCCACATTCAAATCTGCTTAAGATTCTAAAAGTCATCATTGCAAATGATGCTTCAAACTACACTATTGAGGAATTTTTGCATATCATCACGCAAAAAAAGACTACGCACAAACTTTTTTCATACTCCACACCACTTGAAGTCAATGAACTGCTCGTGGGGCTACTTGATATTAAACAGAATCAAAGCGTATATAACCCCTGCTATGGTATGGGAAGCCTATTTTTTGCAATCGCAAACAACACACATCAATTTGAACTTTATGGTGAAGAGTTAGAATCTTCGCTCTCGCGCATTGCCAAGATTATTTGCAAGATTTTGGATTTAGATTCAAGCCATTTGCTTTTGAATAATATCCTAACAAATGAGAGTTTCAAGCACCAAAAATTTGATAAAATCATTTGCAACCCACCGCTTAATAGCCACATCGGTGCGCAGTTTTTAAAAGAGGACAAGCGATTTGCTACTTATGAATCCCTCATCAAAACCTATCCGGAGCTACTTTTTCTTATCCATTCTCTATTTTATCTCAAAGACAAGGGTGTGTTTATTTTGCGCACACAAACTTTGCTTAAATCCTCCCTTGAAGGCAAACTGCGCGAGAGGCTTTGCGAGGAGGGGCTGATAGAGGCGATTATCGAGCTACCAAAGAATCTTTTTCCACACCAAACACACGATTTTTCTATCATTGTGCTTTCACAAAACAATGACGCTATTTTGCATATCAACGCCAACACATCACATTTTTATCACAAAGACGGCAAATATAATCGCCTCATTAACCTTGATGATTTGCTCGATATTTATCGCAATAAGCGCACGAGCGAACATTCTTGCCTCACACCTATGCGAGATATTAATCCCCACGACCTTACCGCCGCTGCCTATGTGCAAAAACCTATACAAAAAGCGCAGAATCACTCGCCACTTAGCACACTTGGCATTCAAATCTTTCGCGGACAACGCGTATATGGCGGGAGCAAAGATGAAAAAATTGCTTATTTCGACTTGGGCATTGCCGATTTTACCGACTTTGGATTCTGCTATGAGTTTTCTACACAGAGGTTTAAGGGCGATGTGCATAAGATTCACAAATACAGCCTTCTGCCCTATGACATCGCTATTTCCATTCGTGGCACAACACCAAAATTCACCATCTTAAGCCCGGATATCAAAGGATCTAAAGTCGTGCCAAACGCGGGTATCATTATCCTTCGTGCGAAAAATCCCCAAACAGCCATAGGCATTTACTGCTATTTATTTTCTACACAGGGGCAAAACGCGCTCGCCGTGCTCTATGAAAAGAATCTCGGCAATCTCAATCCTACAGATTTAGAGCAGCTACCTATTCCTAATAACTTTAGCAAAAACGCGAAAGAAACTTTTGACAAGATTCAAAATTACGCATTCGAGCTCAAATCCCTACAAGATAAGCTACAAAAACTGCGGGGCTAAAATGCAACTTATAGAATCTAAAGTTATCAATGTCAAAGAAGGTGTAAATGTCAAAGTCATAACGCCAAGCAATCTCTATGGTTGCACGCTAGATGATGATGTGTTTGTGGGACCATTTTGCGAGATTCAATGCGATGCGCATATTGGCAAACGCACGCGGGTGCAATCGCACAGCTTCATTTGCTCACGCGTAAGTATTGGTGAGGATTGCTTCATCGGGCATAATGTAATGTTTATCAATGATAAATTTAGCATCGGTGCGCCCGCACCAACAAGCGACATATGGGAATCTACACACATTGGCAATCGCGTATGTATTGGCTCAAATGCGACAATCTTACCCGTATCCATTTGCGATGATGTGGTGATTGGCGCGGGGGCAGTGGTTACAAAAGATATTACACAAAGCGGATTCTATGTCGGCAATCCCGCGCGATTCTTACGCCCCTTGCCCAATAATCCACGCAAAGAAAAATTATGAAGCAACATATTTCCACAAATCCCGCGTATCCACAGCATATCGCAATGATAATGGACGGCAATGGGCGCTGGGCAAAAAATCAAGACAAAAAGCGCACACAAGGGCACAAAGAGGGTGCAAAAATCGTGCGGGATATCACGCAGTGGTGTGTAAATAAGCATATTCCCTACCTCACACTTTATGCTTTCTCTACCGAAAATTGGAAGCGCCCGAAAGTGGAGGTAGATTTCCTTATGCGTCTTTTAGAAAAATATCTCCACAACGAAAAATCTCTATATATGAAAAATAGCATTAGATTCCGCACAATAGGGGATATTAGCGTTTTTAGTAGTGCGTTGCAAAATGCGATTTTAGAGCTAGAACACATCACGCAAAATCACACAAATATCACGCAGATTCTCGCGCTTAATTATGGCGCACACGATGAAATTGCGCGCACTTTTATCAAAATCGCCCATACGCTTAGCCCCGATAAAATCAATAACCTTAACTCAAAGCAGGTTTGCGCTCTAATTAACACGCATCTTGATACCGCTACTTTACCTGATGTGGATATGCTTATCCGCACAGGGGGCGAGAAGCGCATATCGAATTTTTTGCTTTGGCAGTTAAGCTATGCGGAGCTATTTTTTACACATACTTTGTGGCCAGATTTGCGCACCGATGAGCTAGATACTATGCTAAATGAATTTTCACAGCGCAAGAGACGCTTTGGTGGATTGGAATAAAATCTAGTTTCTAAAAATGCAGTGCTTCAATCACCGCAGGGAATACTCCCCCAAAGCTACCGCTTGAGTAGCATCTCAAATTTAAACCCAAAAATGGAAAAATTGAAGCATAACGCTCTTGTGGGACACCTTTTACTTATTGCTTCATAGTGCGTCCCTTACGATGGTGTTGCCCCTCCCTTGCGAGAGGAGTGGGTTACATTACAACTTCTTTTATCAAATATAAAATTTCACATCACTCCTCTAAAATCACAAAACTATCTTTTTGCTTTGGCTGTGGTTTTGTATTTGCCCTTTTTGTATTGTTTATAGTGTTTTGAATCTGCAAATTTTGCGTTTGTAGCTGTGCATTTTTGGCAAAGTTTAGTGCATAATCTTTTTTGGCAAGTTTTGCAGTGGCAGGGCTTAGCTTAGGGATATAGTTTTGCAGGGCTTTCACACGCGTAAAAATATCCTCAAAATACTCCTGCGCCATTTTATTGCGCTCTCTATCCTTTTCCCAGCTAAAGCCTTTATTGTAGGACTTTATCACTTCATACCAATTTCCCTTTCTCACCTTATGCCAATAGCTTAACTCTTCTAGCGCGGTTTGCGAGGCAAAATCATCATCGCGCATCAAAAGTTCTCCCACCATATTGCGCATAAAGTTAGTATCCTTTTGCTTATGCTTTTTGATAACACCCGGAATATGTGCGTGATAGATTCCAGCAGATGGGTCGGCAAAATTTACACGATATTCCCCAGCACAAGATTCTTTCCACGCAATCGCTGCCATTGTATAGCCAAAGCCACTTTTTGCACCATATTTAAAGGCTTTGAGAATCACCTGCTTTTGATTTTTGTTAAAATCTTTAGGCTGCACGCATTTGCCCTCAACCTTATACAATGGCAGGGCAAAAATAGGCATAATCACCGCCAATATCATCATCGCACACATACATTTTATGAATCTTTTCAGCATTTACTCCTCCTAAAATCATCAAATCTAGGCTATATAAATCACTTTTAATAACACTTGCGTTACAATCACGCAATCATATCTAATTTTAAAGGAATATACTTGAAAGAGCCACATTTACCCTTGCTCGTTGAGATTGTAACCGAGGAGCTTCCCGCCCTGCCGCTGCTAAAGGAGCTACCAAATATCATAGCAAAATGGCAAAAAAGTGCGCAAAATGTAAATATTACCTCCACACCTACACTCTATTACACACCTAGACGAATCACGCTTTATGAGGAGAACTTCCCTACTTTTACGCAAGATACACTCATAGAAGCTTATGGTCCTCCCCTTAGCATTGCCTTTAATAATAGCGATAAGACACAGGGCTTAAGCAAGGCAGGAGAGAGCTTCTATAAAAAAAACAATCTTAGCCTTGATGCGCCACTACAAACAAAGCTTAAGGACAACAAAGAAGTGCTGTATTATGCCTACACAAAAAAAGGTGTGGCAACAAGCACTTTGCTTAATGAGATTATCACACAATGGTTAGAATCTTTGCATTTTGGCAAAAGTATGCTTTGGGGCAATGTGAAACAACCCTTTATCCGCCCGGTGCGTAATATTTGCGTCCTTTTGGGTAATGAAGAAATAGCAGTAAATGCCTTTAATATCACAAGCAAGGCGCAGACTTTCGTTCATAGAGATGTGAGTTTTGCACCTATGGCGGTAAAATCAGCTCAAGATTATTTTGAGATTCTCAAAAATGGCAAGGTCATTTTAGACCAAAACGAGCGTAAAGAGCAGATTCTAAAACAAATCGCAGATATAGAATCTACCCAAAATATAAAGGTAGAAATTGATGAGGATTTACTGAATGAAATCGTGGCGATTACTGAATATCCACGCGCGGCATATGGGAGCTTTGAAAAAGATTTTCTAGCCCTGCCCCCTGAAGTGATTATTACCTCAATGAAAGAAAATCAGCGATACTTTGCTACCTATGCCAACAATGCCCTACATAATGGCTTTGTGCTTGTGGCAAATAGCACAGCAAAGGATTTAGCGCCTATCGTGCAAGGTAATCAAAAGGTGCTTAAAGCGCGATTAAGCGATGCGGTATTTTTCTATGAAAATGACATAAAAAATAGCTTTAAACCCGAAAAACTCTCCCAAATTGTATTTGTTGAATCTCTTGGTTCTATGCTTGATAAATCGCATAGAGAGAGCGTTATCGCGCAGATTCTCTTAGAATCTTTTAGCCACAAACTCACTTTGGATAAAAACGAAGCAAAGCAGATTCTAAAAGAAGCTATCACTTACGCAAAGGCGGATTTACTCACGCAAATGGTATATGAATTTACAGAGTTGCAGGGTATTATGGGTTATTACTATGCACAAAAATTTGATATGCACCCGCTTGTCGCTTTAAGTATAAAAGAGCAGTATCTCCCCACAGGTGAAGTTTCCCCATTGCCTAGCAATATTTTAAGTGCTATTGTGGCACTTAGCATAAAGCTTGATAATATTTTTGCCCTTTTTAGTATCAACAAGATTCCTACCGGCTCAAAAGATCCATTTGCCCTAAGACGCGCAGCAAATGGTGTGCTAAAGATTATTACGCATTATGGGTTGGATTTTGATTTAAGCAGTGATATACCTCACATTTATCAAGCAGTGGGCTATAAGCAAAGCAACCTCGCACATATAGAATCTTTTTTCTTAGAGCGGCTTGAAGGATTCTTACAAATTAATCCCTCACTTGTGCGTTGCGTGCTTAATGCGCGTGTAGATAATCAAAAGGTGCGTAATCTCCATACAATTATAGAAAACACCAAAAGCCTAAGCACATTCTTTGAAAAAAGCAATAAAGAAGCGTTGGTGAGGCTCTTTAAAAGGGTGGCAAATATTTTAGAGGACGATATAAAATTAGCACCAATTAATGAATCTTTGCTTCATATTGAGGCAGAAAAATCCCTCTACAACGCGCTTATAGAACTGAAGAAGCATAGATTCACAAATACGCAAGAACATATAGAATCTCTGTTTGCACTCAAAGCCCCACTTGAGCTATTCTTTGAATCTGTACTCGTTAATGACAGCAACCCTGCATTAAAAACTAATCGCCAAATGCTCATTTTGGACGTGTATAACGAATTTTTACGCATTGGCGATATTAAGGATATCACATTGTGAAGGCTTTATTTTCCACCTTTATCCTAGAAGCAAAGAATATTTTTACCTCTGTGTCGGCGATGATTATTATCTTTGGCGGCTCACTTTTTTATCTTTTTTTGTATCCCACGCCCTATTATGCCGATGTGGTAAGTGCGCAAAAAATCGCCATTATCGATTATGACAATACCCACTCTTCAAGGGAACTTATCGGCTTTGTGCGCGCCTCGCCGCATTTGGAAATTGTGGAGATTTTGCATAATGCAAATAGGGTGCAAGAGCTTATAGAATCCAGCCAAATATATGGCGTAATAAGCATTCCGCGCGACTTTGAAAAGCATCTCTATCAACACATTCCACCTGTCGTGGCGATTATGGGAAATGCCTCGTATTTGCTCATTTATGGCACGATAGCTAACGCGGCAGCAGAGTGTATAGAATCTTTTAACGAACATATAAAAATCACATTTAATACGCAACAAAAAGAGCTTTTAGAACCCAAATTTACACCACTTTTTAACCCCTCAATGGGCTATATTAATTACACTCTAGCACCCATATTGATTTTTATACTTCATCAAACACTTGTTGCAGGGGCGGGAATTATCGGTGGCACACAAAATCAGCAGTTTTCACAAGATGTGCGCAACTATTATGCACAATCCAATCCATTACTGCTTGTTATCTCAAAAATATTGGTGTTTTTTTGCATTTATATGGTGCTTTTTGCGTTTTATTTTGGTTTCGCCTATGAGTTTTATGGCGTGTATGTGGGGGCACATATCCTTGACTTTTGGCTTTTTAGTATTGCCTTTATCCTCTCAACTGCTGCTTTTGGCGTGTTTTTTGGCACACTTTTACCCAAACGCGCCCTTTCTACGCAAATCATTATGCTCGCCTCTATGCCGGTGGTTTTTTTGCTCGGTTTTATGTGGCAAGAAACACAAATCGCCCCTTGGGCGAGTGCTATTGTAAGCCTTCTCCCCGCATATCACGGCATAAATGGGCTTTTGCAGCTCAATCAAATGGGAGCAAGCTTTGGCAGTGTGTGGGAATATTTTATAAATTTATGTTTTTTAGGCATTTTGTATATTATTGCAAGCGTGCTGATGATTTATAAAAAGACTTTGCGGTGGTAAATGCTTAAAGATTCTCTTTATGACGCAAAAGCATATAAATTGGGTGATAAGTAAGGCGATTTTTGAATCTCCGCTCATATTCACAAAGCATATTTTTACCGATAAATCCATTTTGGCTTAAGGCATTTACTCCACTTAGGCGCAAATGCCTAAACACATCAAGCGGCGTAGGGAAATCTAGATTCATAATTTCTTCCTCAAGCAATATAATAGTAAAATGCTTTGTAAGAATCTCTCGCATACACTCAAGTGAAATATAGCTCAAACCATAATCTGTAATGGCTTTTACCTCATAGCAGTTTTGCTCCCCAAATGTGCTTAAAAGACAATAGCCATTAGGGGAGAGAATCTGCTTTATATCACAAAGTGTTTGCTCAAAATCAAGCCATTGCAAAGTGGCATTTGATACGATAAGTTCAAATTGCATTTGACATATTTTCTGTTTTAAAAGCTCTTTCATATCAAAACATTCATAGCGCATACGCGTATCATCAAAATGCACTTTATAGTCATTAATATCATTGCATACATATGAGGTAAAAGTGAGCATTTTGCAAAGAAGTGCGCTTAGCTCACCATTACCCGCTCCAAATTCAAAAATATACTTAAAATCCACTCTATGCTGCGCGCGCAATATCTCTAATAATTTATCACGCATATATTTTTGCACGATAGCATTTTGTGTGTAAGTATCTTTTGCCTTAAGAAATCGCTTTAAATAGAGCACAATTCCTCCCACGAGCTAAAATCAAAAAATACAAAATGTGGGCTATGTGTTATCGTAATATGTGTCAAAGGACTTAAAGAGGCA
The DNA here is from genome assembly GCF_000765685.2 of Helicobacter sp. MIT 03-1616. Classification (NCBI taxonomy): domain Bacteria; kingdom Pseudomonadati; phylum Campylobacterota; class Epsilonproteobacteria; order Campylobacterales; family Helicobacteraceae; genus Helicobacter; species Helicobacter sp. MIT 03-1616. The sequence goes on from NZ_JROY02000012.1 coordinate 29,676, forward strand.
AAAAAACTTTTAGCGGCATTAAAAGGAAAAATCGCATCAGATTGTGATAAAAGTGCAGTATCATAATGAAAATGTATTTGTCTTTCCTGTATTTTTTGTGAATCAAGTGAATTTTTAGAAACTTGCTCATCTTTTGCAGATTCTATATTTTTAGCTTGATTTTGGGATAAAAGAAAATCAAAAATACTTTGCAATTCTGCTTGTAATTCTTCTTTAGGTGCAAGAATAAGGGTATTATCTTTCTCTCCTAAAAGTGCCTTACAAAAAAGCTTATTTTCAAAATGCGTTATGGTTTTTTTAAAAATAGAGGGGTGTATGCCAAACACTCTATCAATGCCAACATTTGTGCCATTAATGGCTATTTTTTTTACAAATGGGAGATGAGAGACAAATAATGGCGCAATACTTACACCCATTGAAAAGGCAATAAGAATAACTTCACTAAAACGCTTCATATCTTGCAAAAAAGTATGATGAAGCATAAAATCCTTGTAATCATATACCAAAATCACACTGCACTGCGCCTCTAAATGCCTAAAATGCTCCGCCCTGCTCCCAAATCCGCCAAAAAACACAATGCACTTCGGGCTTTGGGCGTGTGTATGCAAAAACATATATTTCATTCAAATGCCTTGAGTAAAGATTCTATATGTTCCTGTGTAAGTGCGCTATTTAAAGAGAATCTCACCCTTGCGCTGTGCTTTGCCACGCTAGGATATTTAATAGCTGGAGCAAAAATCCCGCGCTCCTTTAAACGAGAGGAAAGTGCCAAAGCCTGTGTATTCTCACCACAAAGCACGGACAAAATGTGATTTTCTCCTAGCACTTTATAGCCCTTTTTTTGCAAATCCTCCTTGATATATGAAGATATATTTTTCATATATTCACGTTCTTTGCAAAAGCTGTGAATCTTGCTGAAAACAAAATAACTAAAAGCAACATTAATAGGAGGTAGGGCGGTAGAAAAAATAAGCCCACGCGCAAAATTGATAAAAAATGTCCGCAAATCCTCACTGCATAGCATACACGCACCCACAGAGGCGATTGCCTTGCCAAAGGTAAGTATCGCAAAGTCAATAGATTCTAAAAGGTGCAAGTAAGCCGCTAAGCCCAAACCATTCTCACCTATAATGCCTACGCTGTGGGCTTCATCGAGGTAAATAAAAACATTATCAAATTGCTTTTTGAGACGCACAATCTTATCTAATGGCGCAAAATCCCCCTCCATACTAAAAACACCCTCACTTATGATAATGATATTCTCATAAGATTTCGTATTGTCATTAAGAATCTGCTCCAACTCGTGCATATTGTTATGCTCAAAACTCTTAAATCGTGCCTTGCCTAAACGAAGTCCATCAATTACACTTGCGTGAATAAATCTATCGATGACAAAAAGCGTATGAGGAATGGTGGAGAGTGCCTGAATACAGGAGATATTCGCGTGATAGCCACTATTAAAAAGTAAGGTGTGTTTATGGTAGAGGCTATGAAGCAATGATTCGCATTTTTCATAAATCTCAAAATTCCCACTCAAAAGGCGCGAGGAGCTACTTGAAAAGAGCATATCCTCTGTGCGCACAGATTCTAAAAATTCCCGCTTCAATGTGTGATTAGCACTTAAGCCGAGATAATCATTACTCGCGAGATTAAGCAGCTTTTGGTTATTTTCATACACAAATATGTCGTGATGCTTCAAGGGTGCAAAGAAACGAAAATTATCATTGTTCTTTAACTGCAACAAAATCCGCTTAATATCCATATCTCGCCCCTGCTTTTTAGATTCTAAGGCTTTGGTAGCATTTTAGCCTCATTTATGAAAAATTGAAGTATTATTGTGCCAATTTTTCCTACAAAAAAGGCTTAGAGATGAATGCAAACGAGTTAAAGGCTCTTGATTTAGCACATATTTGGCACCCCTGCACACAGATGAAAGACCACGAAAATGTGCCATTAATCCCCATAAAAAAAGCAAATGGTATGTATCTTTATGATTTTGATAATGCAAAATATATGGATTGTGTCAGCTCGTGGTGGGTAAATCTTTTCGGGCATTGTAATGAATATATCGCAAATGCGATAAAATCCCAAGCTGATGAACTAGCCCATATCATTTTGGCAGGTTTTTCACACGAGCAAATTATTACACTCTCACAAAGACTTTGCACCCTTTTGGGAGGGAGATTCAGTAAATGCTTCTATGCAGATAATGGCTCAAGTGCGATTGAAGTAGCCCTAAAGATGAGCTTTCATTATCATCTTAATCTCGGGCAAAAACGCGACAGATTTTTATCTTTAAGCAACTCCTATCACGGTGAAACACTCGGGGCTTTGAGCGTGGGTGATGTGGCACTCTATAAGCGCACTTATGAGCCACTGCTGCTTGATTGTCTCATCACTCCCGTGCCAATAGCAAATACACAAGAGAGTGTGAGTGATTTTGAAAATGCCAATTTTCACAAAGAATTAGAATCTTTAGAGCACATTCTTACCGCACAAGGGAAGCATATTTGCGCCTTTATCCTCGAGCCGCTCATTCAATGTGCGGGTAATATGAATATGTATAGCGCAAAATTTATCGATGAAGCCATAAGGCTTTGTCGTGCATTTGGCGTGCAAATCATTTTTGATGAAATTGCTGTGGGCTTTGGGCGCAGTGGCACACTCTTTGCAATGGAGCAATGCAAGGAAAAACCCGATTTTGTCTGCCTCTCAAAAGGCATTACCGGTGGATTCTTGCCCTTATCTGTGGTCGTAACAAATGATGAAATTTATAATGCTTTTTATGCAGAATATGAAACTCAAAGGGCATTTTTACATTCTCATTCATACACAGGCAATGCTCTAGCGTGTGCGGCAGCAAATGCAGTGCTTGATATTTTTGAAAAAGATAATATTATAGAAAAAAATCGCATTTTAAGTGCGTATATTGCCAAAGAATTTGAATCTTTAAAACAATTTACATTTTTGGGGAATTTTCGGCAAAAAGGTATGATTTATGCCTTTGATATTCTAAGTCAAAAACGAGCACGCGCCGGGCTTTGGGTATTTCAAAAAGCCTTGCAAAAAGGCTTACTTTTACGCCCACTTGGTCATACAATCTACTTTATGCCCCCCTACATTGTGAGCTATGATGAAGTGCGCTATGTAAAAGAAAGCTTAGAGGCAATTTTTAGGGAGTTTTAGAATCTAGCAAATTCCACAGATACTTTACTGCTTACTCTTACGCATTTTCAATCTGTGTGCCAATACTTTCATTCTCATACACAAAGCGCACCTTAGTACCCTCACTCACCTCATCGCGCAAAATTAAATCTGCTAACCTATCCTCAATCTCCTCATACAATGCCCTTTTTAGCGGACGCGCACCATAAATACTATCAAAACCAATCGCTGCTATATGCTCTTTTGCTTCTTTGCTTAAAGAAATATTTATGCCTCGCTCCTGCGCCCTTTTTGCTAAAGATTCAAACATAATATCTACAATTTTTGTAATCTCCTCTATTCCCAATGGATTAAACACCACCACATCATCAAGGCGATTTAAAAACTCTGGCTTGAAATACATCTTTAATGCCTCTTTAACAGCCTTTTGTCTCTCTTGCTTATCCTCAATCTCTATAATCTTATCACTTGCAATATTGCTTGTTAAGATAATAATCGTATTGCTAAAATCCACAACAATACCCTTGCTATCAGTCAGTCGCCCATCATCAAGCACTTGCAAAAGGATATTAAACACATCAGGGTGCGCCTTTTCCACTTCATCAAAAAGCACGATACTATAAGGCTTTCTCCTTATAGCTTCAGTCAGCACACCACCCTCTTCATAGCCCACATAGCCCGGGGGTGCGCCCACGAGCCTACTCACCGCGTGTTTTTCCATATATTCGCTCATATCAATGCGCACAAGACTTTTGGCACTATCAAATAAAAATTCTGCTAAAGTTTTCGCACATTGTGTTTTACCAACGCCTGTTGGTCCTAAAAATAAAAAGCTTCCAATAGGCTTATTTACATCGCTTAATCCCGCCTTATTGCGTTTAATCGCCCGAGCAATCGCTTTAATCGCATCATCTTGCCCCACTACGCTTTTTTCTAGCTCGGATTCTATACCCAAAATACGCTCCTTTTGACTTTGGAGCATTTTTTTAATCGGTATGCCACTCCAGCGACTAACAACTCCTGCGATACTCTCTTGTGTAACAGCATTTTTAAGCAAAGTGCCATTTTGCTGCATTTGCTCCCATTGCTCTTGCAATGCCTTCTCTTGTGCCTCAATTTGGGGAATCTTGCCATAGTCAATTTCTGCAGCCTTATTATAATCCCCGCTTCTTTTGGCAAGTTCGGATTCTCTTTTTAAACTATCGAGATTTGATTTAAGCGATGCTATATTTGTAAAAACTTGTTTTTCTTGCTCAAATTTCCCCTCCAATGCCACTCTCTCTTCGCGCAAATTCTCCAATTCTTTATCAATCTCCCCTATACGCACATCATTGGCATTATTTTTTTCCATATTTAAAGCTTGTTTTTCTACCTGCAAATTCGCAATATGTTTCTTAATTTTACTCAATTCTAAAGGTTCGGATTCTATTTGCATTTTTAATTCTGCTGCCGCTTCATCAATTAAATCAATTGCCTTATCAGGTAAGAATCTATCAGCAATATAACGACTTGAAAGCTTTGCTGCAGCCACAAGTGCGCTATCTGTAATACTTACATTATGATGAGCTTCCAAATTTGGCTTAATCCCGCGCAAAATTTGCAATGTTTCATTAATGCTTGGCTCATTCACACTTATAGGCTGAAATCGCCGTGTAAGCGCAGCATCTTTTTCAAAATATTTGCGATATTCTTTTAATGTAGTTGCTCCAATGGTATGAAGTTCGCCTCGTGCAAGAGCAGGCTTAAGGATATTTGCCGCGTCCATACTGCCCTCACTCGCTCCTGCACCTACAATCGTATGTATCTCATCAATAAATAAAATCACATTTCCAGCTTTTTTCACCTCATCAACAACATTTTTTAATCGCTCTTCAAATTCCCCACGATACTTTGCTCCAGCGATAAGTGCGCTCATATCAAGGGCAATTAATTTTTTATTTTGTAGGCTTATGGGGACAGATTTCGCCACAATTTTTTGGGCTAGTCCCTCTACAACAGCAGTTTTACCCACACCGGGTTCGCCGAGCAAAATAGGATTATTTTTACTCTTGCGTATAAGAATCTGCATCATTGCATTTACTTCATCATCGCGTCCTATCACAGGATCAAGCGTATTCTCTAAAGCTTTTTGGGTCAAATCAATACCAAATTTGCTTAAAGATTCTAAATTATCATCACCACTTTGAGATTCTATCTTGCTTTCTCCTCTTAGGCTTAATAATGTCTTTTTTAACTCTGTAATATCCATAAAAGGCTTAAATATCGCTACAAAAACACTTTCTTTGATATTGGCAATTAAAAACATATCTACCGCAATGAAACTATCACCATTCTTAGTTGCCTCGCCTTGAGCAAGATTGAGCGCAGAGGATAAATCTTTACTCAAACTTAGATTCTCTTTTGCAACATTTGAACTTTTAGGAAGCTTATCAACCTCGCTTCTTGCTTGAAGTTCTATGGCTTCTTTTCGGATATTCATTTTATTAAGGGCTTGATTAAGCACGGATTGATGATTGCTTAAAAGCGCCCAATACATATGTGCGGGGGTAATTTCTTGGTTTTTAGAATGCAAAGCGAGTGAAGCTGCGCTATCAAGTGCTTCTTTCATTTGATTTGTTAATTTTTCAAATAAATTCATAATAAACTCCTTAAATTTTATATAGATAGCATTATATAAGTTTAGTCATTTAATGTCAAGTTTATTTATAAAATGACTGATAAGTTTTATAAAATTGGCAGTGTTGGCATACATTCATCGTGCAATCAAGTATATTTGAATCTTAATCACAATACTCTATTTAATTTTGTAATGTTTGAATTGATATTTGAAACTTGGCTTACCTTGAGAATCTTTGCATAGTGCAAAATTTTATAAAAAAGATAGATTTTGCATCAATTCCTGCATTTGAGTTTTGAGGAGTTGAGTTTTTGCTTCAAAGTCTTGAGGTGTAAAAAAAGGTAAATGGAATATTCTCGCTCCTGTATATGAAGTGATGAATTCATCGATTGAAATATCTTCTTCACCCATTAAAAGCAAGGCAAGGATTGGAATCTGCCTTTGCTTTAAAGCTTCAAGTGAAAGCAAGATATGATTAATCACACCAAGATAATACTTTGCCACCAAGAAGCAAGGGTGTTTGAATCTTTGCACATAATCAACCATCGTGTAAGTTTCATCAATAGGTGTAAAAAGCCCACCCGCAGTTTCTATAAGAAGGTTTTTGCTTTGAGGCAAAGCAATATCAAAAGCTTTGTAATGCAAATGTTCTATTTTTTTTCCAAGATGAGGAGAGGCGGGGGTCTGTAAAAATATACCAGATTCAAATATATGTGTTGTAGGACTTAATGTCTTCACAAAATCACTATCAGTTGGCACCCCTGCCTGAATGAGCTTAAAATAATCATAAGAAAAAGCCTTACAAAATGCTGCGCTAAAATGCGTCTTACCTGTATCCGTATGCACACCAAGCACATAAATTTGCATATCTTTTCCTTAAAAATTTATGAGAATCTAAAAGGCTACATTCTCATAAATTGTGGGGCTTTCTCATACTTTAAAGTATGCCATATAGTTTTTGAGTGAATCAGAGATGTGCTGAAGCTCTTCAATTGTCTGAGCTGCATTTTCTAAAGCAGTGCGTGTTTCTTGTGAAAGCGTTGTGATGTCTTGTATATCTTGTGAAATACTCTCCATAGTATATTCCTGCTTACTTGAAGAAGAAGCTACCACTTGGGCTTTTTGGAGAGAATCTTGGGCTTGAGATTGGATTTCTTCTAGTGTTTGCACAGAATCTAAAATAAGCTTTTGTCCTTTATCAATTTGTGGCACAATAGCCTCTATTGAGCTAACAGAAGAGCCTATATTTTCTTGAATAAGTGTTATCATATTTGCAATTTCTGTCGTTGTAGAAGCAGTGCGTTCTGCTAACTTTCTCACCTCATCAGCAACAACAGCAAATCCTCTTCCGTGTTCTCCTGCTCTTGCTGCTTCAATAGCTGCATTAAGGGCTAAAAGATTTGTTTGATCGGCAATCTCTGCAATCAGCTCGGCGCTTCCGCCAACCTCCACAGATTGCTGCTGTAAGCTACGAATCTTATCTGCTGAAGAGCTAATCATTTCTGTAATTTTACCAATTTCTTGAGCTGTGATATTAATAATCTCCACACCTTTTGTAGAAACTTCTACGCTCTTCATAGAGTTTTCCTCTGTTTGTTTGGCAATATTTGACACCTCAATGACAGATTGATTCATTTGTCCTATCTTATCTGCTACATCAATTGAACTTTTCATTTGTGTATGAGCAGCATCTTGAGCTTTGTGTGAAGTATCCGCCACTTGTATAGCTGCATCATTAATTTTATTTGAAGAGTGTATGATAAACTCCACAATTTCTCTAAGTTTATGCTGCATCATTGCAATGGAAGCCAACATTGAATCCTCACCTTTATATCCTACAGGATCAATGAGATTACCATTTGCAATTTTTGCCACAATCTGTGAAGCGATATAAGGCTCACCACCAAGCAAACTATGCAATGTGCGCACAATAACAACCGCCACAATCACACCAAAAACAATACTGAGTGCCAAAATAACCAAAAGCTCAATTCTAAAGCTATCAACATCACTCCTTAACTTTTGCGTTAGTTTCCCGTTCAGCTCTTCCTTGTGGTCGATAAACACATTTATTTCTTTGAGCCATTGTGTAAAATATGGCGAGACATTCTTAAGTAAAACATAGGCTTTATTAGAATCTCCAGCAAGTTTTGCTTGAGTGATTTGCACGATAAGCGGAATAGCCTTTGATTGTATCTCATCAATATTGCGGAGTATAGCAAGTTCTTCTTGACTAAGCCTATTTGTATTAATAAAGATATTTTTCATATTATCTTCGGCTTCTTTGTAGAATTGCTCCAATGAGTTAATCTGCCCCAAAAGGTCTTGTAAGCCCTTTTTGTCTTCACCATCAATCAACACTACATCACGAATGGCAATAGCTCTATCATGCACACTGCCGCGGAAATTAATCGCATAACGTTGAGCAAGAGCATTTTCATCATTGATTTGAGTGAGTGCCGAGTTGATATTACCCACGCGATTAAGACTTAAAAACACGATAACACACGAAAAAAGCATTAGCATACAAAAGCCTATGCTTAGCAGAAGCACCACACCCATCTTTTTCTTTGGTTTTAATATTTGCTGTTCCTTTGACATCATATACCTCCTAAATATAGTTATGACTTTACTAATACTACAATTATTGTAGCTACAATTTAGTAAATATAAAATCCTTATAGATTCATTTAACTTAACCTACCAAAATATGCTAAAATCCGTGCATCTTAAATCACTACCAAAGGCATAAAATGAATGTTGAAATGGTTGCGATTATGCTTGCTGTATCGCTTGTGCTTGGCTTGATTGGGCTACTTGCGTTTATATGGGGGCTAAAAAATGGACAATTTGATGATGCAAACAAAATGATGCAGGGTGTGCTTTTTGATTCTGTGGAAGACTTAAACCTTGCTGCAAAAACTGATAAAAAACAAAATAAACCTGCCATACAAAATAAAGGAGGCAATGATGAATAAAGTATATGATGTAGCTGTAGTAGGCTGCGGACCTGCTGGGATTAGTGCTATTATAGAATCTCAAGCACGCAATTTAAGTGTGATAGCACTTGAAAAAGGTGATTCGCACAATATGAGTATTCGCAAGTTTTACAAAGAAGGCAAACGCGTGGATAAGGACTACAAAGGGCAAGTTGTGCAATTAGAAGGAAAGATTGACTTTAAAGATGGCAATAGAGAAAGCACATTAGCACTTTTTGATGAGATTCTCTCTCCTGTTGAAGTAACTTATCAAAGCGATGTGGAATCTGTTGTGCCTTGCAAAGATAGTGAAGGCTTTGTGATTACTACAACAGATAATCGCAGCTATAAGGCGCATTTTGTCGTTATCTGTATAGGGAAAATGGGACAACCCAACAAGCCAAGCTATGCTCTACCTCCAACGATTCGTAAATATATTAATTTCAATGCCAATGATGCGCAAAAAAATGAAAAGATTCTCGTTGTAGGTGGAGGAAACTCTGCTGTGGAATATGCGTATGATTTAGCCCAAAGTGCAGACAATGGTGGGAGCGTAACACTTAATTACCGCCGAAGTGAGTTTTCACGCATTAATGATACAAATGCGGCTGCACTTAAAAATGTGATTGCAAATGGCTCACTTCACACAAAGCTTGGCATTGATATTACAGAGCTAAGTGATAATAACGGAAAGGTAGGAGTGCATTTTAACGATGGGAGTAAAGATGTATTTGATAGGGTGATTTATGCTATTGGTGGTGCTTCACCTATTGATTTTTTGAAAAAATGCTCTATTGCCACAGATGAAAAGGGTGTGCCGCTTTGCTCTCCTTTATGGGAAAGCAGTGTGAAAAATATCTTTGTAGCGGGGGATATTGCGCTTAAAAATGGTGGCTCAATCGCTGCTGCTATCAAGTATGGATATGATATTGCCAAAGAGATTGCAAAAAGAGCAAAGAATTAAATATCATCAATTATAAATACACCCACAATTATACAGCCAATTAACCATACAAAAGGCAAAAGAAGTAAATAGAGTAAAAATAAAGCAGGGAGTTTGCTTTCAAATCGCCGCATAAAGACGCTTAAGGCTGCTAATAGTGTAAAAAGGAGTGGCGGCACAAAACTCCAAGTCATCAATAAACCTACTTGATAAGGAGAGTGTAGATCCTCATTGTTTGATGCGATAATTTCAAGTATTTCTTGTAATTTAAAATGTTCTACTCCAAAAATTCCTTGATAAAAGAGCACACCAAGAAGGCATATACCGCCAAAAGCGATATAGAGCGTAAGCAACCCAACTTTAAAATAGTCTTTTTTAAAGAGGTAAAAAGCAAAACCCGCTCCTATCAATACATTAATAAAAGTATGTGAAAGAAAAGGTGTTTTCACCTGAACAAAAACAAGATACACAAACACAATGATAGCCGATACATATTTGCATATTTTTTGCATTGTGCTTAAGCTTACACTAGAATATAAACCAATTTTCTTTAAAGATTCAAGTTCTCTCCTCTGCATATCTTTAAGATTCATAGCCACCCCCAAAGAACAAATTTCTGCATTCTAGCACATTCATCTGCAAAAATATCGTTTTTTTTTTTTTTGTAATTGTAGACGCAAGGTTTCAATTCTGCTCTTTATTTTTCTATCTTATAGCAACAAGACAATCAAGATTCTTTGCTATTGAAGAGAGGATTTTCTATTTTGCTCCAAATTCTATAAGGAGCTTGATTATTTCACTATTATTACGATATGTGCGCTCTTGCTCAATGTATTTTTCATTATCCTCAATCGCTTTTTGGAGCGGAGATTGCCCAATTTATATTCAATATCGCAGATAAAAATGCAGCAAGTTTGCTTTTCCAACATAACACATTTGGATTTGCTCCATTTTTTAAAAGATTCCCTACTTTTTTATATCGCCCTCTTGCACGGCATAATAAATACTACAAGGATAAAAAGCACTCTGTAAATACAACCACAGAGCAAATATAGGCGTGATAATCAACAAGCATAATGCGAAAAATCTTTTGATGATGACTTTTTTCTCTCGCTTGTGCAGAGATTGAATTTCTTGCGGAAGTGGCTCATCATTTAAAAGCGGAAAATCCCAATAGATAGACATACCCCGATGAAGCAGGATTGCATCTTTATCCCCTACTAAAGGCACTTTTGCACAAAAATCAAGAAAGGTAAAAAGTGCTGGGAGATTGCCAACCAAAGGCAGATTTTTATTGCAAAATTCATTGATAAGGCTTTGTTGTGAAGATTGCTCACGCCACTCTTGATTCACACTCTGCCTCGTGCTATGCCACACTTGACATCGCATATCCCCTAAAAGCTTAATTTCTAGCTTATGAAAAATATTTTGCCTTTTAAAAGAGATGAGAAAATGTCCATTTCGGGCACGAAAAATAGTAAATTCTTTGAGTTTGGGCAAAAGGAGTTTGCGCGTGCAAAAAGTATAAATACCCTCTAAAATAACACCCAATACACAAAATGCAAGGAATATAAAAGGTGCAAAGGCAAGAGCATAGCCAATAGCAAATCCAATCCCCACAGGCTCAATCATAATTGCAATCATAGCAAAAAGCACAGGTGAGCCCACAGCTAATGCACCACCGATTTTAAGACACCATTTAAAAAACATTTTGTCCCTTTATCTTTAACAGAATAATCTTTTTGTAAGCGCGTTTAATTTCGCCTTTATTTTCCATTTCTTTGAGGATTCGTGAGATGACTTCACGCGAACTCCCTAGATGATTAGCAATTTCTTCGTGGCTTATGAGAATCTCCCCATTATGCGCATTTTCATACAAAAATTCACGGATTCGTTCAACAAGCGGCTTAAATAATGCTTGCTCAAGTGTGGATATGGTTTGGCTTAGTCGCTTAGAAATAAGCGTGAGTGTGAAATTTGAAAGCGTAGGATAAGTATCTTTAAGCCTAGAAAATAACTGATGGGGCACAATAAGCACTTCTGTGTTTTGGCTGCTCTCAAGTAAAATATCATAATGTATAGAATGCAGCGCACAATGCGAGCAAAGAAGACAATAATCATTCTCTTTAAGATTAAAAAGTGTAATTTCTTTAGCATTCTCACCCATAATATAAACGCGTAAAGCCCCTGAAAACACATAAATAAAGCCCAAGCAATTCTCATTTTGATTAATAAGTGTATTTGGCGCAAAACTTTTAAAATATGCTTGTTGGACTATGCTTTCAATATCTTGCTGTGCTAAGCCTAGCGGGGCAAAAATAGCTTTCAGTCGCTCTTTGCTCACTTCACCCTCCTTGCTTTGTCATTAAAATGTGATTTTATCACAGACATCATTATTTTTTTACCCTATACTCCCTCACACATTTTGCAAAAAAGGAGCTTATATGAAAACAACAGAACGAATTATAAGAGTCGTGCTTGCCTTTGTGATTTTTGCTGCTGGATTTTATTTTGAATCTTGGTGGGGACTTGTGGGGCTTATCCCTTTACTCACAGGTGCATTTGGTTTTTGTCCTCTGTATGTATGGACAGGGAGACAGGCTTGTCCACTTGGCGCTTGCCCTATCTCTAAAAAAGACAAAGAGCAAGAATAAAGCACCACGCCCATTTGGGCTTATCCAAATAAAATAAGCCCAAATCATTACAATCCACACACCTTAGGTTTTGCTTCGCTCATTTTTTAGGCGACTTACATTTTAATTTTACTCATCTCATAATAAAGTTAAAGATTAAGCTGCAACAAGAATTGGGGATTCTCAAAACGACAACGATAAAAAAGTTTTTGCAGATGCAGAGGACACATTTAAAAAAGCACGAAAGATATCAGGGCAAACAAGAATGTATTTTTCAAATAGTGCAGCAAAGAGAAGATGAACTAATCCACTCCTTTAGAAATCAAGCAGACATATTGATTGAATATATGCAAGAAGTGCTTACACCATACTTTTAAGAATCTAAGCCCTCTAGGGAGCCAAAAAGCAATAAATTAGCCTCTAAGCTGCTCTAGCCTATCGCGTTTCGTGCCAATATCTGTGATTTGAATCCCAAAGTTCCCATCAACAATCACAACTTCGCCCTTAGCAATTACCTTATCATCAACAAGTATTTCAAGCGGGTCGTTAGCGAGCTGATTAAGCTCTATCACGCTCCCAATATCCATCGCAATGACATCTTTTAAGAGCATTCTCTTTTGCCCGATACGCACCTTGACATTGAGGCGCACATCAAGAATCATATTAATATTTTTAAACTCCACGGGGGAAAGTGCGTGAGCGGGAGCAGTATTCGCAGTCCCTACCGCAACGCCTTGAGGTTGGGCATTTTGCTCAAATAGCCCTGCGAAACTCGCATTAGCCAAAACAACAAAGGTTGCTTGAATAGAATCTAACGAAAAATTGAAAAGATACGCCTTGCTGAATCGAGACAAATCAATCTCGTTTTTTACAAATTCAATATTGGTGCAGCTAAAATTGAGTTTTGGTAATTCTTTTTGCGCATTGAGTGAGGTAGAAACCGCTCCAAAAATATTAGAGCTAATCTCCTTTATCGCATCTAAATCATCATCGCTCATATCATCTTTGCTTTCACCATCTCCGCCAAGCATCATATCAGCAAGAGCTGTCCCCATAGCCACAGGAATTACCATAGCAAGCTCACCGCTCCCATCGCCACTTGCAACAATATAGCTAATTGAATAAGGCACAGGGAGGTTTTCAAGACTCACATCGGTATCGCTGGTATGTGTTACACTAGGCGTTTTACCCATTAATCCTTCTAAAGTAGCTATGGTTTCAGCAACAATCAAATCTATAAAGGCTTTCATTCTCCATCCTCCGAAATATCAGCAATTTTATTTTTACGCTGCGCTTCAAGCATTTCAAGCACTTCTTTGACTTGGTCTTTTTCGGTTTTAATCACTTCTTTAATCTGTAAAGTCTTACGATATCTTTGCAAACCGATTGTGGCGACAAATTTTTCCCTACCATCGACAGATACAATGATAGTATCATCAGCCACGGTATCAAGCCGCACAATATCACCCACTTGTAAATCAAGCACCTCTTTGAGCGTCAGGGTAGCATCTCCCAAATAGCCATTTACTACGACATTCGCACCAGATACGAGTGCCTGAAGCTCTTTGTTACGAGATTTTTTAGAGCTTGTATCACTCAACATTAAATCACGACTTGCCAAACGCGAAAGCACTGTTTCAAGCGAAATAACAGGGTAACAAATACTCATCATACCGCTACTATGCCCAATAATAATCTCCATAACTACCATAATAACAATTTCATTTTGTGCCACGATTTGCACAACATTAGGAGAAGATTCCTTAGCATCAACACTTGGAAAAATCTCTGTGATAGAGCTCCACGCCTCCTTAAGATTTTGCATAATCTGTCGCAAAAGTGTATCAAGCAAGTTAAGCTCAATATCACTAAACTCCCTTGAGCTTTCATAAGGGTCGCCTTTCCCTCCCAAAAGTCTATCAATCATAGGAAAGGCGATACTTGGGTTAATTTCTAAAATCGCCGCACCTTCAAGGGGCTTCATTGAAAAGATATTAAAGCTTGTAGGAGAGGGCAAACTCATTAAAAACTCACCATAAGTCATTTGATCCACACTATGGAGCTGAATCTCCACGATACTTCTCATTACCGCAGAGACTTGCGAAGACAAGCTTCTTGCCATTTTGTCGTGTATAGACTTAAAGGCGCGTAGCTGCTCCTTACTCACACGATTTGGACGCTTAAAGTCATAGAGCGTAACTTGCTTTTGGTGGGCTAAATCCTGCTCATCAATATCGGAGGCATCGCCGTCATCATCGACAACCTCTAAGAGGGCATCAATTTCTTCTTGACTTAATATATCAGCCATTTATATCTCCTAGTCCTTGTCGAATTTTTTTAATCACCTCTTTTGAAATCTGCGAAATACGAGATTCAGTAATATCTAAAATCTCGCTAATTTCTTTGAGGCTTAGCTCCTCAAAATAGTAGAGCTGAATCACCATTTGTTCCCTCTTACTAAGCTTTTTAAGGATATTATGAATAATCTCCATAAGCTCCTCTTTCTGCACATCTTCTACGATATTGCCCTCGCAAATGGCATTGTATTGCTCATCAATAGGCACAAGTGCGTATATATCCGAAGCCACTCGTGCTTCCTTAATCTTTGCTATATCCTCATTTAGAATCTGCGCAAGATATTCATCAGTTGGCTCTTCTTGATGCTCGTTAAAATATTTTGATACTTCATAGTCAATGGATTTTACAAGTTTGCGATTAGAGCGAGAAAGCACATCAAGGCTACGCAAATAATCAAGCATTGCCCCATTTACGCGCGTTTTCGCATATCCCCAAAAAGAATCATTGATGCTACTATCATAACGTCTTGCAAGTTTAATAAGCTCTTCTGTGCCAATAGACACAAGATCTGCCATTTCAATCGAACTAGGCAAACGCTCCTTAAGCCGAAATGCCATTGCCTTAACAGCTGGAAGATACTGCAGAGCAAGCTCATCTTGCGCGTATTTTAGTGTTTGATTATACCCATTGCCTTTGTTTATGCTCTTCACACACTGCTCCTAATGTGAATCTTCATTTTGTTGCACCATTTCCTCGTCATCAGATTCTATACTTCTAATGAAATTGCGAATCTTGGCGGACTCTTTTTCTCGTTTGTCAAATTCAGTGCGATAAAATTCTAAATTATTCTCAAACTTAGACTTTTTTAATTTTGAACGTTCAAAATCCAAAAACCAAAAATAGAGCGACACACTCACCGCCACAATAAGATATACACCCATTGTCGTTATAATCGTCCATAACACCATAATTTCAGGCTCATCAAACTTGCTAATAGAAAAAGCAAGTCCAACAAAAAACCCTGCGACAATGCTAAAACTCATATAATTATCTGGTTTCATATCCTACCTCTACTCTAAGCCCTAAAAATAGCCAAACACACGCCTAAAGAAATCGGCAAAATGCTGCTTTTGAGGTGAAGCAAGCATATTGTGTTCCACATTAGCAAGTAGATTTTTAGCAATAATCTCTATCTGCCCACTTACTGCACTTATAGGTTCTGCCTTAACAAAAAGTTCCCTCTGGCGCACCGCCTTTGCCACGACTTGGCTTTGCTCGATATATCCTAAAAGGCGTAGCTTCAAAGAGGGGATATTTTTTTGCGCGAGGGAAAGGACGCGTTCAAAGACAAGCTGGGATTCTCTAGCATTTTTCACCATATTAAGAATCATAAGTATATCACTATGTATTTTGCTATTTAGCTTAATTGTCGCGTATGCGTCAGTGAGCGCGGAAGGATCTGGCATAGTAACCACTATCACAACATCACTTGCGTTTAAAAAATCCTGCGTAACACCACCAATCCCCGCGCCTGTGTCGATAATCATATAATCAATATCATTTAAAATATCGCTTTCTTGCAAAAATCGCTCAAACACCCCGCTATTAGCATATTTTAGAATCTCCTCACCATTATCACCGGGAATAAGATACAAGCCCTCTTCAATGGTATGAATAATCTCTTGAAAACCCACCTCCCCACGCAATGCGTGAAGGATATTTTTCTGTGTGCGCACACCAAAGATGAGGTCTAAATTTGCCAAACCAATATCCGCATCAAAAACCGCCACTCGCTTTTTTTGCTTCCATAGACAATAGGCAAGATTTGCGCTTATACTTGATTTACCCACTCCGCCCTTACCTGAAGTAACCGCCACAAATCGTGTGGAGCTGAAGTTGCGCTTATCTTGGCTTTTGATTATAGACTGCAGTTCGTATGCTTGATTGTGTATCATTGTGTGCCTTTTTATGGCTATCTTGGTTCTGGTCGCCTAAATCCATCAAGCAGACAATCCACCAAATAGTCATTACTTGCTAAAACTAAATCATTAGGTACTCCCTGCCCGATTGAGAGATAGGAAATGGGTTTTTTTGTCTCATACACGAGTGAGAAAATATTCCCAAAATAACGACTTTCATCAAGTTTGCTAAAAATAAGCGTGTCAATGTCAAGCTCACTAAAAGCATTATAGGTATCGCGCAAATCCTCGTATTTGGTATTTACTGACAAGACTAAATTTATATCAATCTTATAGTCGCTATTGAGATAGGTTTTAAGCGTTTGTAGTTTTTTGTGGTCGTGCTGTGAATGCCCCGCTGTGTCGATAAGGATATAATCACAATGCTTAAGTGAATCTATGGCTTTACCAAACTCCTCAGGCTCTACCACCGTGTCAATGCTTAGCTTCATCATACGCGCATACGCCATCAGCTGATCTACTGCCGCCAAACGATAGGTATCAAGCGTGATCACACCCACACGATAGCGTGCATTAAGCATTAAAGAGTATCGCGCGGCAAGTTTTGCTAAAGTCGTTGTCTTGCCCACACCTGTGGGTCCTACAAGCATTAGAATTTTCTTTGCATTATTTTGTAGATTCTCACCCCGACAATAAATCATCTTACGCAAAACCTCACGAAAATAACGTTTGATTGTCGTAGAATTTGAGCGCATTTTTAGAGGCATAAGCTCCAAAGAAAGCTGCATTATTGTATCCAAATGCTCCCTTTTCATACCACTCGTTTTTGCAATTCTATAAATTTCAGCAAACTCTTGTGGGATATTGAGCCCCTCATTTTTAGGGCTTTTCTCGTCCCACAGCATATTTTGAATAATTTTTAATTTATCATTTAGCTCATTTAGCTCGGCTTTTATGCTTTTAAGTTCCATTTTATCATTGAGGTGCTGCTCTAAGCGCGTTTGTTGCAAATCCTGAATCTTCTCATTAGCACGTTCATCAATACTTTGACTTATCATAGTTGGCGCAAATGCCTTAGCTTGAGATTTTGGCGCAGGAGTGGCACTTGGGAAAGGACGAGTTGCGGGCTGAATCTGTGGATTTTCGGGCATATTGCTTGGAACATTTGCAATTTTTGAAATCTGCTTCACCGCATCAGAAAGCTGGAGCGTTACCTCATCGTAGATTCTAGGCTTTTGGGCTTCTTTGCGCTTTTTTATTTTTTTGTCCGCAATCTCATCAAGCCTTTTTTGCACGCTATTTGGCGCAGACAGCACTTCCTCTTGCTTTGCATCTTGTTGAAAGGTCGCTGGACTAGATTCAATTGGTGTGGCAGGCTGCACATCACCATCAACAGCAATGACAATCTCATACAAACCTGGCTGTGTGAGCGATTTTTTGCGTATCTCTTTATTTTCCACAAGCAAAACATCGCCTCCAAAAGTATCTTGCGCTTTTTTGAGAGCTTGGGCTGGGGTATCTCCCATAAAAGTATGCAGTTTTTTTGCCATTGTATCCGCCTCTTTAAAAATGTGAAATAATAAAACAAGAGGCATATTGTAGCTTTTTAGGGCTTAAGTTTTATTATATTTGTGAGAGCTTAAACAAATAAAGCACTAAAGATTCTATTAAGAAACATAAAAATGATAAGTGATTTTTGAGTAGGCAAGATTCCATTTTGTTTGGCAGTTTTTATGAGTAGGTGCGAAGACTTCAGCAAATTTCACGCATAAGCAAAACTTTAGTAAAGAAAAGATACAATCGCACCCTTTGTTTGCAAAATGCTCCAAACCCTTGTTGGCTCAAGGATTTGAGCATTTATCATTCAAATTCACACATACCAATCCTTTTTAGGTTGCAAACCCCTGAAATTACTTAGTCTGGGGTTGTTAATGGGTATGGAGGATAAACCACATAACTACAAGGAGACACTATGGCAACAATGAAAGACCTACTCGAGTGCGGTGTGCATTTTGGGCATCAAACGCGCCGCTGGAATCCAAAAATGCAAAGATTCATTTTTGGCGTGAGAAAGAATATCCACATTATTGACTTGCAAAAGACTTTGCGATACTTCCGCTTCACTTATAATATCGTTAAAGAAGCCGCGAGTGAAGGCAAAGTAATTATGTTTGTAGGCACAAAAAAACAAGCGAGTGAAACACTCAAACAATACGCAGAATCTGTGAATGCACCCTATGTCAATTATCGTTGGCTAGGCGGAATGCTCACAAACTTCAGCACAATTAAAAAATCTGTGCGTAAGCTTGAAATCATCGAAGAAATGGAAAATAGCGGACAAATTGACTTGCTGACTAAAAAAGAAAAGCTAATGTTGCAGCGCAAAAAAGAAAAGCTCAATAAATATCTCGGTGGTGTGCGCCATATGAAAAAAGCCCCTGATATGGTGTTTGTGATTGACACAGTGAAAGAAAAAATCGCAGTAGCCGAAGCACGAAGACTTGGTATTCCCGTAGTCGCACCGCTTGATACAAACTGCGACCCTGATATGGTGGATTATCCAATTCCGGGAAATGATGATGCTATCCGCTCTATTCAACTTTTCTGTAAGGAGATTAGTGAGGCAATTTTAGAGGGACGATCTGAAAATAAAGATGAGCAGAATGAGCAAGGAGAGCAAATTGCTCCAGTCACTAATGAAGAAAAGCAAGAGATTCTTGATGAAGTAACTGCTGAAGTTGCTACACAAATGCAAGAGGAGGCATAATATGGCAGATATTCCAGCACAGCTTGTGAAACAACTCCGAGAAATGACAGACGCAGGTATGATGGACTGCAAAAAGGCACTTGTAGAAACCAATGGCGATATTGATAAAGCGGTAGAATATCTCCGTGAAAAAGGCTTAAGCAAAGCTGCTAAAAAGGCTGATAGAGTAGCAAGCGAAGGTATTGTGAGTGTAGAGGTAGCAAGTGATTTTAGCAAGGCAAGTATTATTGAAATCAACTCCGAGACAGACTTTGTAGCTAAAAACGATACCTTTAAAGAGCTTGTGGCAAATACCGCAAAAATCGTTTATGAAAACTCTCTCTCTTGCACCCGAGAGCTTCACTCGATGAATGTTGGTAACACGAAGTTTGAGGAATATTTGCAACAAAACATTGCAAAAATTGGTGAAAACATCGTTGTGCGCCGCATTGCGAGTATAGAATCAAAGGGCAACGGCATCGTTAATGGTTATGTGCATTCAAATGGACGCGTAGGTGTGCTTATCGCAATGAAATATAGCAAAGAATCTTCAAAGGCTGCTTGTGTAGAACTTGCGAAAAATATCTGTATGCACGCAGCAGCGATGAAACCTCAAGTTTTAAGCTATACAGAGCTTGATAATGACTTTATCCAAAAAGAAAAGGTTGCTATCATTGCCGAATTGCAGAAAGAAAATGAGGAGCTTAAAAGGCTTGGCAAACCTCTTCATAAGATTCCACAATACATCAGCCGCAACGAACTTAGCGAATCTGTGCTTAAAGCGCAAGAGCAAAAATTACGAGAGGACTTGAAAGCTCAAGGGAAACCAGAGCAGATTTGGGATAAGATTCTACCCGGACAAATGGAGCGATTTGTCGCTGATAGCACATTGCTCGACCAAAGAATGACACTTTTGGGGCAATTTTATGTAATGGACGATAAGAAAACAATTGCTCAAGTTTTAGAATCTAAGGGCAAAGAACTCAGCGATGAAATAGAGATTGTCGAGTATATCCGCTTTGAATTAGGCGAGGGTATTGAGAAAAAAGTAGAGGATTTTGCCGCAGAAGTTGCTGCACAAATGCAATAGGAGATTAAGCATAAATTATATCTTACGATTTGGTTTAGGTATTTTGTTTGTAGTAAATGCCTATGGATATAGCTTTTGGGATTTTGCTTCTGATGAGAGGATTACTTATTCTAAGACTTTTTATTATGATAAAGAGCTGGGAGAACAACCAACATTTGGCGGAGATATATCGCATTTTAGCATAATAATGAATGTGCTTGGCACTGAATATGGGTTTGTATTCAATGAATCTCCCCTTGCTCATAACAGCTTAGAGCAACTCTCACAAAAGCATATTGCCTTTGACTTTGGCACACTTTCTTTTGGTGGTGTTGGGCAAAGATTTCCTCAATTTTTTGGAGCAAAATTTCGCTATGAATATGGCTTTAATGAGCAAACTTCTCATCGGTTTGGGGTTGAGGGTTATTGGCATCCTACATTTTTTAATATTCGTGGGTGGCAGATTCTGAGTTTATATGTAGGTGGTGGATATAGGGATAGTGCGATAAATGGAGCGTATTTTGATAAGGGTATTTTGATTTTGCCAAGCTCACCGATATATCTTGCACTCACACATCGCACAGATTACACTTCGCATTACCCATCTCAAGATAGTCTTATGCTCTCTATTCGTATGCCTATATATGTTTGGGGTGCGCCTCTAGTTATACCTTTTGGGGTTGTTATGGGAGGGCTCATAACAAATGCTAAAGTTAAAGGGGTTAATTTTTAATTTATTTAGATTGTATGCGATAGTTTTTAATCTGTGCGCTTAATAAAGAGAGACAGGATTCTACATTATTTTTTGTAAGCAGCATACCAAAATCGGCGGGAACATCGTTGTGCGCCGCATTGCGAGTATAGAATCAAAGGGCAAAGAACTCGGCGATAAAATAGAAATTATCGAGTATATCCGCTTTGAATACAGAAACCGCAATTTCTAAATATAGTGAGATTCAAACTAATTATAGTGTCAATACAGATAACACTATCCTTCACCAAGTAGGAGACACTTCTATTACTGCTAAGGGAGATTGTGTTATTATTAAAGCTGGTGGAGTAGAAGTAGTCATAGATTCTAATGGATCAGTAGTTAAGGGTGGGGAGATTAAGGCGGAGCGAGAAAGCAAATGGAGAGAGAAGCAAAAAGGAAATAAGGGAATGAAAGTTTTAGGCTTGTTGCTATGTGGTATTGTATGTTATGCTTTGGGCATATCAAACAATCAGGGTATGCGAAGCATAAAATCTATAACACAAACTATTCAGTCATTAGATTCTGTATTAGAAAATCTTATCAATGTAGCTAAACTTGATTCCCTAAATAGTTTGACGCAGGAGGAATGCAAAAAGCTACAACACGCATATAGCACAAACCTGCAAGATTCACAAAATGGCAATAAGGTTTATCGTGAAGAGCAGAGTTGTTATTATGCAGCAATACATAGTCTTAGAACTAAGGTTGCAGAGCTTATAACAAAAAAACATATAAACACTGATATACATTCACTAGATTCTATTCTGCATTATAAAATCATTGCTTTTTTAAGCACCGAAAATATACAAGCCTTGCATAATGTGCTAGGCTTTGAAGTGGCTTACTACTTGCAAGATGTTATCAATGTATGTCATCGCCTTGATGGTTTGGAGTTTGAAGCTACTTGCAATCTTTATATGCAAATTTTTGACGATTTGGCACGATATACAGCACAAGAACACAAACTCACACAAAAGCAAATGCAAGATTACTATGATACCTTTGAAATACGCACACAAAATGCCCTTAATCTTTTAGAACAAGAATTACCAAATTTGCCATAGAACAAGGAGTAAGATGTTACTAGCAGATAATTTTAAAAATGTTATTGTAAGGCATAGATATAAATTCTTTACCTTATGATTTGCAAAAGCAATTTGATACGAACAATACTCTTGTTTGCTCCTCTTTAATAGATTCTACTTTTATAAAAGAACTCATTGCCTTAGAATCTATGCAGTAAAACTTTATGCCCTCGCTTTAGTGCATAAAGCCTTTTAAGATAAAACTACCCTTGCTACACCCTCGCCACGCCACTTTTTATCGCCGCCTCTGCAACTGCATTTGAGACGACATCAATCAGTCGCTCATCAAATGCCGAAGGGATAATATACTCCTTGCCAAAGCTTACCTTATGCTGCAAAAGCTGTTCTAGCTTGTCAGTAATTGGCTCACGCGCAAGCTCGGCTATCGCCTTTGCCGCAGCAAACTTCATCTCTTCATTAATCTTACTCGCACGCACCCTAAGCGCACCTTTAAAGATATAAGGAAATCCAAGCACATTATTCACTTGATTTGGGAAGTCGCTTCGTCCTGTGGCTACTATCGCATCGGGTCGCGCCTTTTTAGCGACATCTGGCATAATCTCTGGTGTTGGATTGCTTAGAGCAAAAATAAGAGGAGATTCGTTCATTCCCTTAATATCATCTCCTGTAAGCAAATCACCCTTTGATAGCCCGAGCAACACATCTGCACCATTGAGCGCGTCTTTTATAGAGTGATACTTCTCCTTGCATACAAACGCCTTTTTCAACTCATTTAAATCCGTCCTATCCGCACTAATCGCCCCTTTAGAATCAAACATCACAAGATTTTTTACACCAAGTGCAAGATACATCTTCGCACACGCCATAGCCGCCGCTCCCGCACCACACACGACTACCTTAATATCCTTTGCCTCCTTGCCCACAAGATGTAAGGCATTCATAATTGCTGCAGTAGAAATAATCGCTGTGCCGTGCTGGTCATCGTGCATTACCGGTATATCAAGCTCCTCGATAAGTCGCCTTTCAATCTCAAAGCATTCTGGAGCCTTAATATCCTCCAAATTAATGCCCCCAAAAGTCGGTGCAATCGCCTTAACAACAGCAACAAACTTATCCACATCTTTCTCATTAACTTCAATATCAAAAGCATCGACATCGGCAAAAGTCTTAAACAAAATCGCCTTGCCCTCCATTACCGGCTTACTCGCCATTGCGCCAATATCGCCAAGTCCAAGCACAGCTGTGCCATTGCTAATAACCGCCACAAGATTACTTTTAGAAGTGTAGTCATATGCGCTTAAAGGATTAGCTTCAATCTGTTTGCAAGGCACAGCCACGCCAGGAGTGTAAGCCAAGCCTAATTCATTAATGGAACGCAATCGTTTGCGAGGGACAATCCCCACCTTGCCACCAATATGATACTTGAGGGCTTCTGGATAGGCAGCTTTGAGACTTTCTAAACTTATCATCATTTCTCCTTAAAATGCTTATGTGCTACATAATTTTGCAGGGCGACAAATAAAAAAGAATTTTTAGCACTTTTTTACAAACAAAACACAATTTATGAAAAACTTTTGATAAATCGTGTAAATCCCTATTTTAAGCTTTCAAAGCCTCTTTAAAGTTAAAATTTTTCATTACTTTTGTGGCTCAATGCCTTAGAATCTTTAGACACAAAGATTCTAGATTCTCATAAAAATGCGTTCGTTTTGACAAATCCTAGAATCAAACAAATATTTAAGGCTTTTAGATTTGGCAATAGAATCTGTTTGCCAAATCCTATACGCCCTCTAATTCTAAAAGCACGATTTCATTCTGTGCCAGAAAGCGCACTGCGGGACCCCAAAAACCAACGCCACTGCTTACATAAAGCTGTGTTGGCAAATTTTTTGGCATTTTTGAAGGCACATTATATAACCCGTGTATGTATTTTTGATCGAGCCATACGAAAAATGAGAGTGGAAAGACCTGCCCGGCGTGTGTAT
The DNA here is from genome assembly GCF_000765685.2 of Helicobacter sp. MIT 03-1616. NCBI lineage: Bacteria > Pseudomonadati > Campylobacterota > Epsilonproteobacteria > Campylobacterales > Helicobacteraceae > Helicobacter > Helicobacter sp. MIT 03-1616. The sequence continues at coordinate 53,829 of NZ_JROY02000012.1, forward strand.
GTCCGCATAAAACCAAATCAAACTCGCTTACATCATTTGAGCGCACAAATTTAGGCTGATGCGCGAGAAGCACACTCGGCTTAAGTAGATTCAAATCCTTTTTGGCAGATTCTATATCTGGTGGCAAATAGTTAAAACGCAATCCCGCCAAATCACTCACCCCTGCGAGATTGAGTTCATCTAGCTCGATATGTGTATTATGCAAAATACGCACATTGAGCGTTTTAAGATGAGCAAGAATAGGGTCTAATCCGTGATAATACTCGTGATTTCCCGCGACATAATACACACCTTGCCGACTTTTGAGTTCTCGCAATGGCTCTAAATCATCTTTAATTTTATGAATCTTATCATCGACCAAATCACCCACAATGACGACAAAATCAGCATCAAGGGCATTAATCCTCTCTACAACTTTTGCTAGAAATGCACCCTTCAAAGTTTTACCAATATGCACATCAGTAATCATCGCCACACGCAAAGCCCTTTTGAGCTTAGGGAGGCGCACAGATACGCGTTTCACAGGTGGCACACTTAGGGCACTGACAAAGCCTATTATGCTAAAACACACAAACAAAATACCCACCATTACATCAACAATGATGTGCAAAAATGCACGGCGAGGGGCAGAAATAGGTTGAGAACACATAGATGGATATGGCGCGGGGCAAGGAGATTCTATAATGGGAGATGTGCTAAGAGATGATAAAAATTGTGAAGATTCATAAGATAATCTCTCTTGCGCCTTAGAAATTTTAGAATCTGCTGTGTTTAAAGGCGTGCTTTGCAAACTTTGCGCGCTAGATTCCAAAACTTCCACCCGTCTCTTTTTCGCGACAATTTTCCGCGCAAGATTAAAACAGAATCTTGCAATATCCACACATACACACGCGATAAAAAGTGTATAATCAAGCACTACACAAGAACCAACAAGAAAGTATTGCCAAGGCAAAACCTCCCCTATTGCCAAAACAATGAGAAAACCAAGTGAAATATACCTATGAATAAATCTATTGTGCCGTAAAAAGCGCAGATACACATAGCATTTCATCGCGCTTAGGACTAAAAATATAATACCCACAAATATGTAAACACCGCCTTCCATTACTTTAACCTTACTATAAATACACACAAATTTGACATATCTTAAGCATCTTTGAGATAGAATATGAACTTTTTTTGCAATATGCAATATTATACCAAATAGAATCTGTCACTTTATTTTTATGTGAGGTGTACTATCGACCCGTATTTGATTATTTTATGTGTGTTGGGAATGGCTGTCGTATTTGGAGTAATCCTCAATCGATTGAAGATTCCAACAATAATTGGTTATATCATCACAGGTGTGCTAACGACATATATTTTTGGCTTTCGGCTTGAAGATTCAGAGAGCATAAACGACATAGCTGAACTTGGCATTGTATTTTTGATGTTTATGATTGGGCTAGATTTTAGCTTCAAAACCCTTAGTGCGATGAAACAAGATGTGCTCGTGTTTGGTGGGCTACAAATCGGGCTTTCTGTGGCGTTTTTCTTTGTGGCGTTCTATTTTTTCTTAGGATTCAATTTTGATACCTCTATTATCGTAGCAAGTGCGGTAAGCCTCTCCTCAACTGCCATTGTGCTAAAATTCCTCAACGAAAGCAATCAAGCGAAAACGCCCTATGGCAAGGCGGCAGTAGGGATTCTTATCTTTCAAGACATTGCGGTTATCCCTATTTTGCTTATGATTAAGCTTTTGAGCGACAAAGATTCCAATCTATGGGTGCTTATTCTCACAACCCTCTTTTCCGCGCTCATTCTCTTAGCCGTGCTCGTGCTACCGGGGCGATTTATTGCAAAAATAGCCTTGCGCTTTTCTGCCACTATGAAAACTGATGAAATTTTTGTGGGAGCAGTGTTTCTTGTTGTGCTAGGTTCAGCGTATATAAGTAAAGTCTTTGGCTTTTCACTCACGCTTGGCGCGTTTTTGGCTGGTATGATTATATCAAATACCCCATATAAATACCAAGTCGCCTCTGTCCTTGTGCATTTCCGCGACATACTCCTTGGCGTATTTTTTATCACCGTGGGAATGCAAGTGGATATTATATTTTTGCTTAAACATTTTATCGTGGTGATTTTGCTTGTGGCTTTGATGATGGGCGCAAAAACACTCCTTATGTATTTGTTTTTATTCTTTTTTCAAGGGCAGAGAATTGGTATGCGTATAGCATTGTCTCTCGCGCAAATCGGGGAATTTTCTTTTGCTATTTTCCTCCTTGCAAGTCAATATAAGATTTTAAATCTCACCCTTGATGGTGGGATTTTGAAACTCATTTTTGGCGAAGCATTTTTTGCCGCAATTACACCTGAAGAAATTTATCAATTCCTCACGCTAATGGTAATTTTCTCTATGATTGCCACGCCTTTTATACTTGATAGATTAGATAAAGTAACAGACTTTTTCTTGCGCTATATGCGCCCTTTGAATCTATTCCGCAAAAATAAACAAACTCACAAAAATGAGCAAACACACGAAACCAAAGAGGAAGGAGAGGAGCTTGAGGGGCATATCATTGTATGTGGATATGGTGAGCTTGGCGTCAAGATTTTAGAATATTTCAAAGGGTGCGAGGTAAGCTATATCGCTGTGGATAAAAATCACGCCAAAGTCGAAAAGGGTATAAAAAAAGACGAGCATATTATATATGGCGATGTAACACATAGAAGTATGCTTGAATTTTTAGGCATAAAAAAATGTGCGGCAGTGATTATTGCCATAGATTCGATTGAGGTGGTGCAGCACCTCTACCATAACATTATATCTATCGCGCCTATGTGTAAAGTCATACTCAAAACAAAGAGTAGCGCCATTGAATCCCAAATGAAAGCTAATGGCGTATATGGCGTAGTGCATGAACGCCGTGAGCTTGCAAAGACATTAAGCGACTTAGCCATTCAAGCAGTCAATGAGCAAAAAGCAATAACTCACGAGGATTAGGCAAGTAGAATTGAGACATAAAAGCTTTTAGATGTACGATTATAAATGGCATAGATTCTAAAGAGTAAAATTGTTTGTGCTTTTGCATAAAGAGCTACAAGACTTATGTAACGCAATTAAAGAAGCACAGCAAAGCTATGAGCATTTGTATTTACTTCAATCTATTCTTTATGATAGAATCTCATACAAAAGAGCTATTAGTGAGGGCTTAGGTATTAATGAATATAATGATACAAAAGCCCAAATAGAGTTTTTAAATATCAAAGACGAGATATTACAAGTAGCCTCAAGCACAGAGATAGCCTAAGGTATAAGTTTTGCAATTTTATAACTTTAAGGATAAATGATGATTGAATACAATCCTGAATTTTTGGAGAAAAAGCCCATATTTAGCGCAAATGAGTTAGATTATTTAGATTCGCTACAAAAAGATATGGCACTTGAATATTTTTTAGAATCTAAAAGCCTTAATGAAAAGTTTGGTTTTGATTTTATCTATACTTCAGCGCAAATTGAGGGGAATACCTATACAAAGGCTGAAACATTAAGTTTGCTTGAAATGGGTATCACAGCAGGGGGTAAAAAGCACACAGACGCCATAATGATTCTTAATTTACGCAATGTGTTTGACAAAATTATGAGCGATGAAATCACAATAGATAGACATTCTTTACATAATATCCACTCTCTTATCGCTAGAGATTTGGTTCAAGATAAAAATTTAGGCACAATGAGGCAAACACATATAGATGCTATTAGTGGCTGTGCATATATGCCTCTACCTTCAAGCGAAAGACTTTATACAGAAATGGCATTTTTGCTTGAGGAGTATAAAAAGTTTGAGAATCCTTTTGAAAGAGCATTATATTTACATAATAATATTGCTTACTTGCAGTATTTTGAGGATTGTAATAAGCGCACAGCAAGAAGTTTTCAGTTTATTTCACTTAAAAATGACAATATTATGCCTCTTGTTATCACACAAGATTCTAAAGAAATCTATGCGCAATATCGAGCTGCCCTTGTAGAATACTACGAAAAAGGTGAGTATAGCTCCTCCAAAGCATTTTTTATTCAAAATTACGCATTAATGAGTAGCTATTTCCGCTATTCTAAGTTAGATAAAGAACAGCAGAAAATATCAACAAATAAATCTAAGCCAAAGCCCACAAAAATCAAAAGGCGATAGATACAATTTTATAACTTTAAGGATAAATGATGACAAAATTAAATGAGCTCACACTCATTCAAAGAGAGGAACTTTTTAAGACATTGCGCATAAGCCTTACTCACCATAGCAACGCCATAGAGGGTATATCTTTAAGCTATGGCGAGACAAAAAGCCTACTTGAGAGCGGTAAAACTGCTAATAATAAACCCCTTGATGAGCATTTAATTATCTTAGGTTTTGCAGATGCTTACGATGTGATAATACGAGAGGCAAACGATAAAAGTATTTTGCTTAATCCCTCTTTTATCAAAGACTTGCATTATATTATTTTCTCTCACGCTCATAAGGTTACCCCTCATCTCGTGCGAACACCAATAGGTGCATACAGAACGGATTATGCTAAAATCACAGGCGTTGATACTCAACTATCCCAACCAAATAAAATAGCACAGGATATAGAGAATCTCCTCTATCAATTCCCAAGTAATGATTTGGATTTGGCAAAGATAGCCGAATTTCACGCCCTTTATGAGAAAATACACCCATTTGCTGATGGCAATGGCAGGAGCGGACGATTATTGATGAGCTTTCAATGTATTCAAAATAATTTGATTCCTCCACTTATTGAAAATACACAAAGGGCAACATATTTATCTTGCCTACATACTGCGCAAAAAGAGGCAAATTCTAGCCCATTAAGTAAATTCTTAGAGGAATGTCAAAATGTAAGCCTTAAGCTTATACATTTACAAAAACAGGTAAACACCAACACATCACCAAAGCCCACAAAAATCAAAAGGCGATAGATAATTTCATAAAGGCATATTAATGAAATACAATGTAAAAAATAAACTTGCACAAATTGATAGCTTAGAATCGAGCACAAAAGCAAAAGACTTTGTAGAATCTGCTTCAAATGTCAATCTTACTCACGCACAAGAGCTTACCCTACAAAAGAATCACAATGTCAAACCAAAGGATAAAAAA
>NZ_JROY02000013.1:0-54711 GCF_000765685.2 Helicobacter sp. MIT 03-1616
AAAAAAGCTCATACATTTGCTAAACCTACAAGAAGAGACAGAAGCTCAATCAAATGGGAGTGAAATATTACAAAAGCGAGGCTTAAAGTGGGCTTAATAAACAATGTGAATTGATAAAAAACTAATGCATTATGCCATCAATTCTTATTTCACCACTTTTTCCTCGCTTATCTCCTTGCCAATCCTCCCTGTCATAGATGCTTCCCTTGACGTGATAGATATGATTTAAAATCCACTCATTCTCTTTGTAAAAACTCAAATCCCAATGGGCAGGAATAGTGCTAATCACAGAGCGATTTTTGAGGTAGTTTTCAAGTATGTGTGGAAGCACATTTATACAACCTTGCGGAAGATTGGCACAAAATATACTCGCCATATCATAATTTATCATCAATCTAGAATCAATCCTCACATCACCACAATATATAAAATCTTTAAAGAGCAAAAGCGTATCTGGTTGCACTTCATTAATCTGGTTATCACGAGAAATACCAATACTATCAAAACCTCTATGATCGCTTATGATAAAATTGCGTATTATCATAATATCTCCTCACTCTTTAGCCATTCCAAATATTCGCCGAGATATAAAAGTGCGCATACCTCACTATCATAATGCCTATCGTAGTCGATTATACTTCTCGCATTAGCAAAGCTCATTTGTTGCTAAGGTAGATGCGTTATCAAAGAATGTAAATATTTATAAAGTAGGATTTTGCAGGATAAAATGATCTTATAGAGCCATAATCACTCACAAAAACAAAAGTATTAAACACCCCACAAAGTATGCACATAGTCTCTAATGCCTCCGGCGTCAAATTGCGACATATCACTACTATACACACCAAGTGGTGCATAAACGCAAAGATGGAGATATTTCTATAAAGTGTATAAGTTTTAGAATCTAAGTCTTTATGAGGTAAAAAAAAATGAAACAATATGCAAACGAAGTTTTGATAAAAAAGAATAAATAAAAGAGGATTCTACATAAGAGGTGTTATACCCCCCCCCCGCACTATTTTAAATTTATCTTTTTTTATACATCACCCCTTTTATTAAGACTTTCTTTAAGTAAAATTCTATTTTCTACTCGCCCAAAAACCAATCACAACGCGCAATGCGCTTCACTTCGCCCTTAAACAAAATATGTGAATCTGCCCCCAAGCTCAACCACAAAGTTTCTTTGCTCGGTGGGATAAGCACTGCCTTGTTTTCACACAAGCCATTTCTTAACGCCAAAACAAAAGCCGCAGCGGCTCCCGTGCCACACGCAAGGGTAATATCCTCAACTCCGCGCTCATAAGTCATATATTCTATACGCTCCGCCCCCACACACACAAGGGTAATGTTCGCATTATATTTCACGCGTAAATCCCTTAGGATAGTATCTCGCTTTGTCGGTAGGGCATTTTCACATTCCACAAATCCCACCAAGTGAGGCACACCGGTATCAAGCAAACTCCACGAATCCACACCATAGGGATTAGATTCTATAATATGCTCCTGTATAAGCGTATATACGCCCAAATCGCTTTGCACGAGCGTTGTATCATCTTTATCTAGCTCAATACCAATCAGTCCCACCTCACTCAAAAAACAATGGGTTCTAGGAGCAATGCCCTCTGTGTATGCGTAATGCCCCACACTTCTGCTTGCATTCCCACACATTTTGGCTCTTGAGCCATCAGCATTATAAAATTCCCATTCATACGCATAATCCACATTTTTTGCAGGAATAAGCACTACCATACCATCAGCACCTATGCCATTATGCCGCTCACACACGCGTCTCGCAAGAGAAGCGCGCGTGCCATTATCACACACATCAGTGTGAAAGACAAGGAAATCGTTACCACTACTGCTATATTTGATAAACTGCATACTGCCTCTTTAAGAATCTTTATTTTGGAAGAGAATTAATATAGGATTCTATGCGTTGCTGCAAAGCACGCAGAGTCCCGTCATTACCGATAATATCATCAGCCAAACGACATTTTTCCTCAATAGACATTTGCGCCTCTAGACGCATTTTTGCTTCTTCAAGAGTGAGATTATCGCGCTGCACAACGCGTTCAATCGCTTCTTTTACTGGAGTATAGACTACAAGTGATCGCGCCACAGGATAAGCCTCCTTGCCGCCCACTTCAAAAAACAAAGGAATATCTAAAAAATACCATACGCCCTTTTTTTCAAGTTCTTTGGCTTGGGCAAGTATCTCTTGGTAAATATATGGGTGCAAAATAGACTCTAATTTTTCGCGCTCTTTGGGAGAGGCAAAGATAATTGCCCCGAGTTTTTTACGCTCAATGACACCATTTTTATTAGTAATCCCCTCTCCAAAAGCCTCTATAACTTCCGCACTATGCTTTTCAAGCATTTGATGAGAAATTGTGTCAGCACAAATACTCTTGTATCCATAAAGCGCAAGAAAATTAACCAAAGTGCTCTTACCGCTTCCTATCGAACCTGTAAGAGCAATCGCGTGTTTTAACTCCATATATTCAACCTAAAACTTAGCAATATGCTGGATTTTTTCAAATAAAAAATTAGGAAGAGTAAAAGCATTCTCGTGTATATGAGCATTATAATATTGTAGTTGTGGAAGAAGGTCTATCTTTTGAAGAAGCATATCTGCCAAAGGATGAAAGGCTTTGGATGCAAAAATATAGCTTTTATCACTCAAAATGCTCAAGCTAGGGAAAAATGGCATTACGATATTGAAAAAATCCGTGCAGTCGCTCACTTTCTGTATGAATAAATCCTCCTCAAGCAATGGGTGATGATTGCGAACAATAAGAATCCCTCGCTCACCTAGCATACGAAAAAAACCATCAATTTGATGCTTTGAAGCGATCAAATCGGCAATGATTACATCATACTTTTTCACATCTAAATCTATCACTTGGCTAAAAAGTTTAAAATGTGGATTATTCATCACTTGATGAAAATGTGGCAAAAAACTCATAAAAGAATCTAGGCTTTTCTTATCGCCCTGCACACAATCCACGCTTACATCGTGCTTCAAACACTCATAGGCAATCTCGAGATTAAAGCTATCAAAAAGCAAAATATTCTTTGGATTAGGCAATACACATAGTGGGAGATGAGCTAATAACTCGGATTCTATAAAAAGATATTTTTGCAACATAAGATGAGTTTGGTTTATCATCGCCACTTCATCAAAATCAACACTCTTAAAAATCTCCACAATATGCGTGCTACGCGCGTCTAGAATCTTCGTATCAATAGTGTATTCCTGCCGAAAATTTGGTGTGAGCTGACGAGTAATCCACATTTTAACCTCTTAAAAAATAACCAAACATCATAAAAATAAAAAACTGAAATCAAATAATGAAAGAAACCCCCCTGCAGGGGCTTATGGCACATAAAGATATAAGATGCTCTGCTGTGTTCCCACCCTGAAGCGTTGTCCCATAAATCTATTGCATAAGTCTGCAAGGAAGCGGAGGAATTATACCATTTGAGACTTAAAAGTGATTGAAACTAAACATCACTTGGCTTCTTAGGATAGCAGAAGCGATATCCCCTGCGGCGCACCGTTTCTATCGTGCCGATATTGAGAGGTTTATCCATTTTTTGACGAATCTGATTGATTGCTACTTCAATAACATTTGGCGTTACAAGCTCTGGCTCTTCCCAAATTGCATCAAGTAGTTGCTCTTTAGAAACAATTTGGTCACGATGACGCGCAAGATGAGTAAGCACCTCAAAAGGCTTACCTTTAACTTCAATTTCCTGCCCTTTGTAAGTGATTTTTTCCTCATCAGGATTAATAACTAAATCCTCGATTTCAATCACGCTAGAACCCCAGAAACGTAATCTCGCTTGGATTCTTGTCAAAAGCACTTGCATATTAAATGGCTTCGCTACAAAGTCGTCTGCACCATCCTTAAAAGCTCGAATCTCGTTGTCTGCTGCAATCTTATTAGAGATTACAAGCACAGGTGTACGTGGAGACTTATCCTTTACTTGCGAGACAATATCGAGCCCACAGCCATCGGGCAAATCCCAATCTGCTAACACTAAATCATAGTTACGAATACTAATATAATACTCACCATCTTTTAGATTTTCCGCGACATCAGTTTGATAGCTGCGCTCATTCAACGCCTCTGTTATATTTTTACATAAAGTTGGATCATCTTCAATCACCAAGATTCTCATTTTTCTTCCTCTCAATCTTAAATTTAGCTTCGATTATAGCATATATTATAAAAAAATCTTGCCAATTACAAAATTTCTTGTACTTGAAGTAGCAAATAAATACTTTTTTAACCAAAAGAGACTATCTCTAGCTGTGTAACGCTTGAGTGCGTCATTGTTGTCTGTTGGGTGGTTTAGCCCCTCGTCCATCGTGTAAAATACTTCATACCCTATGCTTTTTGCACTGCGGAGCAAACCTTGATTGTAGCTACCATCAGGCCAAGCCAAATGCTTTGTATCCACATCAAGCCGTTCTTTAATCAAGCGCCTTGAGAGCTCAAAATCCTCGTGCCAAGTCATAGGTGAAGTAGCATTTGAAAATTGATAAGTATGCGTCATCGATCCCATACTAAAAACATCTTTCATTGCTCTAATCTCGTCCCAATTACACATAACGCCCCTTGCATTATCTAAAAGTGCGTTTTTGCACTCATTGTGTGGAATCTGCACATAATCCCGCTCGAGTCTTGAAGCTTCATCTACCCATTCTGTTACGACAAATAGCCCCGCCTTGAGATTGTATTTTTTTAGAATCTCATAAGCATTCATATAAATATCTCGCCACGCAATATCAAAAGTAAGCAAGATACATTTTTTATTTATCACCTCGCCGTCTTTTTTATATAAAAGCAAGTCATCAAAGCCCAAAAATTGATACGATTTACTCTGCAAATATCGAACCTGCTTTTCAAATACACTAGGTGAAACACTATAAGAATCCTGCATATCACGGATATGATTGTATCGAAGTATAGGAATACACATCATAGATAATTCACCAATGACATTTGATTGATACGACTTGTCGAAGCAAGCACTGCATTATAATTTGTGGTAAGATTCGAAAAGCGATTGTAAGTATCGGCAATATCCGTGCCAATCACATCACTCTTTACAGATTCTATTTGCACACGCAAAATCTCATTCCTCCTTATTACATTTTCAAAACTGCGTCCATGTGAGCCATTAAGCGCAATCATTTTTTCAATATGGTCGCTTAAATGTCCAAAAAGCTCAATGCCATTTTGAATCCCTTTATTACGCATTTGGTCGGTATATTCTTCACCATACGCATCTGGGCGATACACACCAGAGCGCACCGCCTGAATGATTTCATCTACAGAATTGAAAAAATCAACATCTGGCTGGTCAATAATAAGTGCATTATTTGCATTAAAAGTAAGCGAGGCACGATAATCGCGTATGCCTTGCTCACTAAAATCATTACTGCTTTTATCATAAATCATAAATTTCATACGCGAAACCGAACGCATTTCATCGCTAATCTCTATGCGTCCGTCCTTGCTAAGATACACGCTCACACGCCCATTTGTATGGTTGAGAAGCACCTCGTAAGCATTCTTTCCTGCCTGTGTGGGTGTATCGTTTTGCACCTGCACATTTTGATAATCACTCATTGGTTTATTACTATAATTTAATGCTATGCTTATCATATCAAGCAACTGGCGATAAGTTACATCATCGGGTTTGCTGATAGTTACCGCCGGTGGTTCATCGTGCGGATTATAAAATGGTATAAAAAATTCAGCTTGAGACTCAGGATTTGTAATATCAAAGTCCGCATTTGGCAACACAAGATAGCTCCCTTTGTCGTGAAACTCAATACGCGCTTGAAGTGGGATTCCATTATGGTCCTCTAAATCAAGATAATAAGTCTGTCCTTTAAGGCTGCCTCCCGCAACTTCTGCGAGTTTTGTCTCATCGGTTGCATAGCCCATACCACTTGCTAGAATCTGCGATACATTAGAAATGAGCTTAGAGCCTTGATTTTCAAAACTCACTCTATCATATTCTGTGCGATAATCACTCCTTAAGCCCTTAGTCTCCATTCCCAAGTCATTTAATGTAGTAAGCGAGAGTGAGAATCCGCTCGGTCCATTAAACGGTGGATTCATTAAATCCCTATCTTTGTGCGTTACATTCATATCTTTAAAAACTAGCTCACCGCGTATAATTTCGCCCTCTAATTTACCACCAAAATGATTCTTTACCATAGCAAGTAAGTCCTGCACTTCTAAATCATCATCGACATTCACACTTAGTGCCTCAATAGGCTCTTCATTGATACTACCATCATCATTATTTGGACGCGTGCCACCAATTACAAGCGTTTTCACATCTTCGTGCAACACATCCTTAAGTTTTGTGTTGAGTGTAGCCGGAAAATTATCCTTTGTGAGCAAGGTTGAAGGAAAAGTAAGCTCTCTGTGGTCGTAATTGCTCTTAATTGCTTTCATACTGCTTTGCGAAAATTGCCCCATAAAATGGCTTTTTTGAAAACTACTCACACGCGCCCCAAGCGCAGGTAAATCATCAAGATTCTCTACATCGGTATCGCTTGAGATAAGATGAAAGTCCAAATTTGCATTGCCGGGCTTGAGATTTTTTATCTCAATCTCTCCCCAAAAATTCAAGCTCACATCGACAACTTTATTCTTGCTTGTGTTGCCATACTCCTTGCCAATTCTATCGAGCAAATCCTGCACCTTTGTGGCATTTCTCTCGTTTTTGTAACCTACATCAAATTCAAACTTGCTTTTAAAGCTCGTGCCATCTGGGCGCACCCCCCGTAAATAAAAATACTCCTTGCCATTGTTGCTTGTATCATTATCATTATCCCCTATCAAGTCGCGCAGGGTATCGGTCGCCTTGATATAAATCTCCTCGGGTATATCCCCTCGCCGGATTCTATCCATAATGTCGTTGTTAAGCTTTGTTTGATTAAATTTGCGGATATTGCTCGTAATACTCTTATGATAGTCTGAATCTCGCCCGAAAAACAGCTCCTCACCGGTGATATTATAAGGTATGAGATTGTTATTACTCACGAGTGCCTCAAGTCTGTCATTATTGCCCTTATAGGTGCCATCTGGCTCAAATGGGCGAATTTTTACATTGCTTCCTGCAAAGAGAAACTCCCCGCCAATCGCGGTATTTGCAATATTTATCATATGCTCTTTGAGTTTTTCTAAGTCCCTTGCAATCGCCTCACGCGAAGTCGGCGAGTGAATATCGTTTGCCGCTTGAAGAAGCTTTGTGTTAAACTGCTCTGCAGTAATTGAAAGCTCGGAGAGAGCTTTATCAGTGTTGAGCGTGGCGGTGTGAGCATCATTACTCACATCAATCCCCTGATCCAAATTGATTTTTTCATACTCAAGCTTTAGATTTTGATTAAACACGCTACTATCTTGGTATCCATACTGAATCTTTAGCCCAGAAGCAATTTTTGTATTCATATCCATAAGCTTACTTTGCATCGTGCCTTGATAGTAATTCATTTGGTTGTATTTCGTGCCAAATGTAACCCTCATCGCTCTTCCTTAATGTTTATTTTCCCAAATACAGAATCTTTTCTATATCGGTTTTTTAAGCAAAAACAATACCCTACGAGCATACTTTTTACTTTTTCATACATTTTTGCTCTTTTTAATCGTGCGAGCAAGATTCTAGAATCTCCGCAAATTCTAGCCAAATCTTTTTGTTGCAGACTATGCGGAGAGATTCTAAAAACGCTTTGATATTTTTTCATTTCAGAATCCCATATTTTGAAATAAACGTGGCAAGATACATCTTAAATTTTAACGCTCAATCTCAAGCGTCTCTTCTTGCTGCTCGTAGATAATCTTACTCTTATCCCATTCAAAGTCCCCTGCCCTCTTTGTGTTCCCCGCCTTTGAATTCTCTACACCCTTTTGCTTACCACTTGGAATCTGTGCTGTGCCCTTGATTTTTGCGACATTGCTTGATGTATCCCCTTTTTTATCCTTTTGTGTTTTGCTATATATTGTTGTTTGTGCACCACCAAAGTGGCTTGTGGTGCTTTCATAACCACTTTTTTTTCCGCCCATAACATCAGCTTCATTTTTGCCGAGCAGCTCTTTTGGGATAGGAAGACGCTTGATTGAGCCATTGGACTGAATCTCCATAATACCAAGCAATACACCCCTTTTATGATCTATCATCAATGTTTGGTTAGGTTTGAGATTTAACTCTATCCGTGCAATCGTCTCAAAATCAAGTATCATATTGTCCGCCCACATCGCTACTGCACTTGCAATTATGCCCGCTAAAACACTTTTTATACGCATTTTTACTCCCTGCGATTTAAACTTTGGTGTTAGAATTATAGCTTAATTTTTGCTTTTTAAGGATTCTTATGCAAACAAGCAATACAATCAGCACACCAAATGCGCCACAAGCCATAGGTCCATATTCTCAAGCCTACACTTACAATGGACTTATTTTTACTTCAGGACAAATCGCGCTTACACCTCAAGGTGATTTTATAAATGGTGATATTGTCGCTCAAACCACACAAGTACTTGAAAATCTCGAGGCAATTTTAGAATCTGCCGGAAGTAGCCTACAAAAAGTGCTCAAAACAAGCGTATTCTTGGCTGATATGAATGATTTTAACGCGCTCAATGAAGTCTATGCGCGATATTTTGGCTCACATAAACCAGCTAGAAGCACGATTGCCGTAAAAACTCTACCCAAAAACGCGCTTGTAGAGATTGAATGTATCGCTACACTCTAGGCTTACAAAATGGACGATTTGCGTAATATCGGTCGTATTTTTACAGCCCCGCTTGATTTTATCAGCAAATATTTCAAGGTTTTTGTGCTTTTACTCATCGTACTTTTAATTTTCGTGCCAGATTATGATGAGGAGGATTCTACTCCCCCTAATCTCGCTAAACTTTATCTCACTACGCCAATTTATGAGAGTGATAGCTTTGCTGCACAGATTGAAAAAATCATCAAAAACAAAAATATTAAGGGTGTATTGCTTGTTATTGATTCGCCCGGTGGCTCGGTGGGTGCGAGTATCGAAATCGCCGATATGGTAAAAAATCTTAATCAAAAAATACCTGTTATTGCCTATGTGCGCGGTTCAATGGCAAGTGGAAGCTACTATGCTGGGATGTATGCTAAAGAAATTTATGCTAATCGTGGTGCGCTCGTTGGCTCTATTGGTGTGATTTTTAGCGGTGTAAATATCGAAGAGCTAATGGCAAAAATAGGCATTAAAGAACAAAGCGTTAAAGCGGGAGAATACAAAGAAGTAGGCACTTCAACGCGTCAATGGAGTGAAGAGGAGAAGCTATTTATAGAAAATCTCATTTTAGAACAATATGAACTTTTTAGGCAAGATGTGATTCAGGCTCGTGGCTCAAAACTTAAAGTGATGGATTATAGAGAATTTGCAGAAGGTAAGGTATTTTCAGCGCACATTGCAGCTCAACTTGGTCTCATTGATAAAGTCGCTTCTATGCAAGAGGCAGTCGCTACACTCAAGGCACAAGCAGGGGTTGAAAACGCCGTGTGGCTTAAGAAAGACAAGTTTGAAGCCTATATGGATAAGTTTTTAGAATCTGCAAGTAGCAAGATTCTATCCCTTTTTTCCCCACAACTCAAGGCGACTTTGTAAGATAAGAGCATATTTATGAAGCAAGATTCAAAACTTTTAAGTGAATGCGCACCTCAAAGTGTTATTCTTATCAGCGCGCCGGACAAAAAGGGGCTAATCTATCACATCTCCTCCGTGCTTTATGAGTTAGGGCTCAATATTGAGCGAAACGATGAGTATGTAGATAAAGAAAATGAGCGATTTTTTATGCGCACACAGGTGAGTGGCGAGAGTGATGAATCTTTGCTTTATACGAAAATTTCGGCGATTTTGCCCCCCAATAGCACATTAAAAATCCAGCCTGTTTGTAAGAAAAATATCATCATTCTTTGCACAAAGGAAAATCATTGCGTAGGCGATTTGTTGCTACGCTTTGAGAGTGGGGAGCTAAATGCTAATATCAAGGCTATTATCAGTAATCACGAGATTCTAAAGCCTTTGAGCAATAAGTTTAATATACCATTTTTTCACATTAGTGCGGAAGATATTTCAAGGCAGCAGCACGAAGAGGAGATTCTAAAAGTGTTGGCGCAGTTTGAATTTTCCTATCTTGTCTTAGCCAAATATATGAGAATTTTAAGTAGTGAATTTACACAACAATTTGAAAATAAAATCATTAATATTCATCATAGCTTTCTCCCTGCATTTGTGGGGGCAAATCCTTACAAACAAGCCCACAAACGCGGTGTAAAGATTATCGGGGCTACGGCACATTTTGTCAATGAGAATCTTGATGAGGGACCTAT
Organism: Helicobacter sp. MIT 03-1616; assembly: GCF_000765685.2. Lineage (NCBI taxonomy): Bacteria > Pseudomonadati > Campylobacterota > Epsilonproteobacteria > Campylobacterales > Helicobacteraceae > Helicobacter > Helicobacter sp. MIT 03-1616. The sequence continues at coordinate 10,402 of NZ_JROY02000013.1, forward strand.
TATCACCCAAGATGTGATTGCTATTAATCATAATTTTTCGTGGCAGGATATGCAAAGGGCGGGACGCGATATTGAAAAGATTGTCCTATCCCGCGCACTCAATCTCGCACTTGAAGATAGAATCTTTGTCTATGGCAACAAAACTATCATATTTTAAGGAATACAATGTTGATACAACCTGAAACTTTCTCTGTATTGGTTGATGTGCTTCTTGGGATTTTCTATGCACTACAATGGATTACTTATCTCTTTTTTGGTTTAACACCTCCAGCACATACTAATCCCACATTTAAAAGATACTTTTACACCCTGCGACTTGCACTACCCTTGCGTCTTTTAGCATTATTTGCACTTTATAAAATCATTCAAGCGCTTCTCTAATGCCTACTTCTCAACATTCACACAATCCTAAAACACCTAAATCAATAAAACAATTATTTGCAGAACGTAAAAAAGCACTTTTCAAAAAACCTAGAAAAACAAAACCCAAGCCATCAAGATTCGCGCGTATTATTGATACATTATATAATGTCATTTTCACATTTACCACTTTTATCTCGTGGAGCATATCGTGGCTACTTTCCTTACTTTTGTGGTATTGGCTCTTCTTTTTGCTTTATAGGGAATTTGGGATCTATCTTATAGACAAGATTCCGCAAAAATGGCTAGAAATTCTTAATAAATTTTTCTAAACTCGCCTTTTGCATACGATTATAGATTCAGCACTTTTTAGATATAATTACACGCATTTAAGCGCAAATAAAGGATTTTTATGCCCAAACGCACCGACATTCATACAATTTTACTTATTGGTTCAGGTCCTATTGTCATAGGACAAGCTTGTGAATTTGACTATTCAGGCACACAGGCGGTGAAAACGCTCAAATCTCTAGGCTATCGTGTCATACTCATAAATTCTAATCCCGCCACGATTATGACAGACCCGGACTTTGCCGATAAAACCTACATTGAGCCTATCACAGAGGAGATTATCGCAAATATTATTGCCAAAGAAAAAATTGACGCCATTTTACCCACTATGGGCGGACAAACCGCGCTTAATGTAGCAATGAGTATGTATGAAAAGGGAATGTTAGAGGGCATAACATTTTTGGGTGCAAATCCTAGCGCGATTAAAAAGGGCGAGGATAGACAGGCTTTTAAAGAAGCAATGCTTAAAATTGGTATGGACTTGCCAAAATCCCGCTATGCCTACACAGAGGAAGAAGCCTTAGAGGCAGCAAAAGAGATAGGATTCCCGCTTATTATTCGCGCGAGTTACACACTTGCAGGTGGTGGCAGCGGCGTGGCATATAATATTGATGAGTTTAAGGCAGTGGCTAAAAATGGCTTAGAGACAAGCCCTATTAGCGAGATTCTCATTGAGGAATCCTTGCTTGGTTGGAAAGAATATGAAATGGAAGTTATACGCGACAAAAATGATAACTGCATTATCGTGTGTAGCATTGAGAATCTTGACCCTATGGGCGTGCATACCGGAGATTCTATTACGATTGCTCCAGCCCTCACGCTTACAGATAAAGAGTATCAGCGAATGCGTGATGCGAGTTTTAAAATCCTACGTGAAATTGGCGTAGATACAGGCGGGAGCAATGTGCAATTTGCCATAAATCCCCAAAATGGCAGAATGACCGTTATTGAAATGAATCCCCGCGTTTCGCGCTCCTCCGCTCTTGCTTCTAAAGCCACAGGTTATCCTATTGCCAAAGTTGCGACAATGCTTGCGGTTGGATTCTCACTTGATGAGATTAAAAATGACATTACAGGCACACCGGCGAGTTTTGAGCCAAGCATTGACTATATTGTTACAAAGATTCCACGCTTTACCTTTGAGAAATTCCCCAAAGCAGATTCTACACTCACCACAGGTATGAAGTCTATCGGCGAAGTAATGGCGATTGGCGGCACTTTTAAAGAATCTTTGCAAAAGGCGTTGTGTAGCCTTGAAACAGGTGTTTATGGATTTAATCCAATCTGTGATGATATAGAGATAATAAAAAAAGAGATAAGACGCCCGAATGCAAATCGCCTCCTCTATGTTGCAGAGGGCTTGAGACAGGGGCTTAGCATTGATGAAATACACGAGCTATGTAAGATTGATAAATGGTTTTTGCACCAAATAAGCGAGATTATAGAAGCAGAATCACACATTACCACGCAGATTCTAAACGACAGCGCACTAATGCGGCGCATCAAAAGCTATGGCTTTAGCGATAAAATGATTGCCTTTTTACTCAAGCGCAACGATAAACTTGATGTGAGTGAATTTCAAGTCTATCAGGCACGAAAAGAGCTAGGCATTATACCTCGATATAATGAAGTTGATACCTGTGCGGCGGAGTTTCCTAGCCTTACGCCTTATTTGTATTCCACAATCGGTAATTTTGAAACAATAGGCGAAACGATTTCACAAAGCAACACCACAAATACTAGAATTGCGGATTCTAACAACATAGAATCTAAAACTGCATTGCAAAAGGTAATGATTATTGGCGGAGGACCAAACCGCATAGGACAAGGCATTGAGTTTGATTACTGCTGTGTGCATTCTAGCTTTGCGTTGCGTGATTTGGGCGTGCAAAGCATTATGTATAACTGCAATCCAGAGACGGTAAGCACAGATTATGACACAAGCGATGTGCTGTATTTTGAGCCTATTGATTTTGAACGTGTGCGTTCAGTGATTGAGCGTGAGAATCCAGATGGAATCATCGTGCATTTTGGCGGACAAACCCCGCTTAAACTCGCACATTCCCTACAAAGCATTAACGCTAAGATTATTGGCACCTCGGTAAAGGCGATTGACATTGCAGAGGATAGGGAGAAATTCGCGGCTTTTGTGAGTGAGCTAGGGCTTAATCAACCCAAAAATGGCATAGCCTATAAAAAAGAGGAGGCTTTTAGTGTCGCAAATGGCATTGGGTTTCCTGTGCTTGTGCGCCCTAGTTATGTGCTTGGTGGGCGCGCTATGCGGATTGTCTTTAATGATGAAGAGCTCAAAACCTATATGGACGAAGTGATTGCAGTGAGTGATAGCTCACCGGTGCTGATAGATAAGTTTTTAGAATATGCTATTGAGCTTGATGTAGATTGTATCAGTGACGGGAAAAGCGTGTATATCGGGGGGATTATGGAGCATATAGAGGAGGCGGGGATTCACAGCGGGGATTCTGCGAGCTCACTGCCCACAATAAATATCAGTGAATCTATGCTTAAAGAAATTGAGAGGACGACCGCACAAATCGCCTTGAAGCTTGAAGTTGTGGGGCTTATGAATGTGCAGTATGCCATTTATAATAAAGAGCTTTATCTCATTGAGGTTAATCCTCGCGCTTCACGCACCGCGCCATTTGTAAGTAAAGCCACAGGCATTCCTTTGGCAAAAGTTGCTACCCGCGTGATGTGGCATCACAATCTCAAAAATATAGATTCTATAAAGACAGAAAATCCACACGCACAAAAAGGAGTAGATTCAAGCATACTCTGCGAAGCACTACATTTCTATGATAAATATGATAGGATTGACTTTAGTGCGAATGTGCTGAAGCCTAAGCCACTCCATTATGTTTGTCTCAAAGAATCTGTGTTTCCATTTAATAAACTCACAGGCGCGGAACTCTCACTAGGACCGGAGATGAAAAGCACAGGCGAAGTTATGGGGATTGGTAAAAGCTTTGGCTTGAGCTTTGCTAAAAGTCAATTAGCGAGTAAAAATGCTATACCTAGTCAAGGCGAGATTTTCCTCTCTCTCGCAAATTTTGATAAAAAAGAGGGTGTGGCTTTGGCGCGTAAATTTGTTGAGCTAGGATTCAGTATTTGCGCCACAGAGGGAACTTATCGCGCGTTACGCGAGAACAATATAGAATCTTCACAGATTCTAAAAGTAAGTGAGGGTCGCCCAAACATCATTGATAAAATGGCGAATGGTCAAATTGCCCTTGCTATCAATACGAGCGACCACCACTCAAATAAGGGTGATACGCATCTTATCCGCACACAGATTATTAAAAACTCTATCCCCTATTTTACTACACTATCAGCAGCGCGTGTAGCGATTGAAGCAATCAAAGAGATACAAAATAGTAATATAAACGAAGCCTATGCCTTGCAAGAATATTTGCGGAGCTAGGGAGACTGCAAGATTGATAAAATAGAATCTGTAAATATGATTAAAATCTGCCCAAAAAAGCCTATGTAATTAGAATCTTTTGCGGAAACTGCGAGGCTTATTAGCTCATTATGAATGAGATTCTAAAAATTGATATTTTAAATCTCATTCATTTTGCCCTACAACAAACCTTATTGCCCAATATCCATAGCCACTTCAGACGCACAAGCAAGATAATTTGTCGTAGTAAATTGTTCGTAGATTTCTTTATAAGACTTAATATGTAAAAAAGTGCTATTAGGCAAGATTCTATAAAGTGAAAAATTATATGCTTTGAAAAAATACCAAAAATCTTGAAAAAAGCTACGCGTATCAATATTGCAACCACCAAATTCAAAACACACCATATCAATGGCTTTTGCTTCAAATAATGTCTTGGCACTTTCTAACACATTAAGCTCATACCCCTCCACATCAAGCTTTAGTAGATGAATATGTGTAATTTCTCGCTCCTTGCAATATGAACTAAGCCTCATTGTCTGTATTTCTTCGCTTTCTTTAAAATCAATTTGAAAATGTTCTAAACGCCTCTTGCTTAGAGAGGCTAAACCTGAACCTTGTGTATCATAATATAAGGTAGCATTTCCTTGTGTATTGCTAAGCGCGCAGTTATTAAGTGTAATATGTATATGAGGAGCATTGCAGAGTTTGGCAGTCTCATTCAGCTTTGCAAAAGTAAAAGTGGAGGGTTCAAAACAATGTATATCTATGGCATATTGTGTTTTATTTAGCTGCGGGGGGGGGGGGGTGAAAACTGAAGTGCAAAGTTGCAAATATTTACCTACATTTGCGCCTACATCAAAGATACAAAGTGATTGAGACTTTTTATTTAATAATTCTAGCACAGCCCTTTCACCACTTGTCTCTACTCCACTACCAGAACCAATCCCTAATGAAACTAGAATTTCCTTTACTATCTTTTCTCGCAAACGAGGGGGCAACAGATGATAAATTGGAAGCATAATAATTCCTTTATAGAAAACTAATCTAAGGTTGCATTATAGCTTTAGCGCAATATCATTTTCCTTAATCACCCTAAAACCCCATATAACATTGTGATTGCCGCACTCCCTCATACAAAGCTGCTCCTACACTTGTGGCGAGATTGATACTGCGCACCCCTGCAACCATCGGTAGCTTGTATGTCTGCCCTTTATATGTGTGTAAAATGTCAGAACTAATGCCTGCATCTTCTCTGCCAAAATACAAAAATCCGCCCTCACTCATATCTGCCTCATAGTGAGTGCTTTGCGCCTTTGTCGTAAAGAAAAAATGATGTTTATCCACCTCATAGTGCGCCCAAAACATCTCAAGATTCTCCCATTCATATACCTGCAAATGTTGCCAATAATCAAGCCCTGCGCGTTTGAGTTCCTTTTGTGATGTGCTAAATCCAAGCGGGTGGATTAAATGCAAAATAGAATCTGTCGCCACACACAATCGCCCGATATTGCCTGTATTTTGCGGGATTTGGGGTTGGATTAAAACAATGTGAAAAGCCATTTTTATCCTTTTTAGATTCTTCTTGAAGCAAGTGCTTATCATAGCAAAAGATTCTTGAGGATTACTCCAAAATACAAATGCAAAAACGCATATTTGAGCTTCTAATTTAAACACCTTCATCACTTTTTTTGAACAAGTCTCTCAAAAAACTTGTTATTTTATGTATTTTGAAATAGAATGACGGCTTTTTAAATCCACAACTTTAAGGAGGTTTTATGGATTTTCTTACACAATTAAGCGAAGGGTGGCAGTTTGGGATTCAACTGCTTGTAGTTCTTGTCTGTCTTTTTTACGGAGCGCGTAAAGGTGGTATTGCACTCGGGCTTTTAGGTGGCATTGGGATTTTGATGCTTGTATTTTGCTTCCATATCAAACCGGGCAAACCTGCTATTGATGTTATGCTTACGATTTTGGCGGTCGTTGTGGCAAGTGCAACATTGCAAGCAAGCGGAGGCTTAGATGTAATGCTCCAAATTGCAGAGCGGATTCTAAGACGCAATCCTAAGTTTTTGACGATTCTCGCACCTTTTGTTACTTGCTTTTTGACGATTTTGTGCGGCACAGGACACGTGGTTTATACGATTATGCCTATTATTTATGATATTGCGATTAAAAATAATATACGCCCTGAGCGACCTATGGCGGCGGCTTCTATCTCATCACAAATGGGTATTATCGCCTCTCCTGTGTCTGTGGCAGTGGTGAGCCTAACAGCCCTACTTTTAAATGCAGAGCATAAACTTGCCGGATTTGATGGCTACATCAACCTACTTCAAATCACGATTCCTAGCACACTTGTTGGTGTATTGTGTATAGGGATTTTCTCTTGGTTTAGGGGCAAAGATTTAGACAAAGATCCTGAGTTTCAAGAAAAAATCAAAGATCCTGAATTCAAACAATATGTCTATGGAGATTCTAAAACATTGCTCGGCGTGAAGCTTCCTACAAGCAACTGGGTGGCAATGTGGATTTTCCTAGGTGCGATTGCGGCTGTGGCAGCAGTAGGTGCATTTGACGCACTCAAGCCAAATTGGGGGCAAAAAATGGCATATCAGGCGCATTTGCAAGATACAACTATCAAATGGACTCCTAATGGTGAAAATAAAGGTATTGTAGATCTCAAAGCTCTAGGTTTTGACCAAAAGGCACAGGGGGGGGGGCAGAGCGCATTTAAATCTGCTCTAGAATCTGGCGATATTACCGCTCTTCCACAAAAGGATAAACTCGGCAATCCTTCTATGGATTTTATCTCAATGGTGAATGTGATTCAGGCTTTTATGCTCCTTGCGGGTGCGCTTATTATTATCTTTACAAAAGTTGATGCCAAAAAGATTGGCAGCAATGAAATTTTTAAATCTGGTATGATTGCGCTTGTGGCGGTGTTTGGAATCTCGTGGATGGCGGACACAATGTTTGCAGTGCATACGCCAATGATGAAAGAAGCACTTGGTGATGTGGTGAAATCTCACCCTTGGACCTATGCGATTATGCTTTTACTTATCTCTAAGTTTGTTAATTCTCAAGCGGCAGCGATTGCGGCATTTGTGCCTTTAGCTTTGGGTATTGGTGTAGAACCCGGTATCATCGTAGCCTTTGCAGCAGCGTGTTATGGCTATTATATTTTGCCAACTTATCCTAGCGATTTGGCAACGATTCAGTTTGACCGCTCTGGCACAACACATATTGGCAAATTTGTCATCAACCACAGCTTTATTTTACCCGGACTTATCGGTGTATTTAGCTCTTGTGTTGCAGGATATTTACTCGCTAAAGTCGCAGGATATATTTAGCCAAACTTTGCTAGAATCTTGTCCTTAAGATTCTAGCCTAAGGAATAAATATGTCTCATCTCTTACTTACAGGAGCCGGTGGCTATATCGGCTCACACACAGCGTATTGCTTCTTACAAAACACAGATTATCATCTTGTCATCGTTGATGATTTAAGCACAGGTTTTAAAGAAAATATTGCATATCTCCAAGAATGCTTTAAGGATAGAGTAACTTTTATACAAAGCAATATTAATGACATTGTAAAAATGCGCCAACTCTTTGAAAAATATCACTTTGAAGCAATCATTCATTTTGCCGCTTCGCTTATTGTCGGTGAATCTGTCCTCAAACCGCTTGAATACTACACAAACAATACGCTCAATACCACAAATCTTCTTGCCTTATGCGTGGAATGTGGCATAACAAAATTTATCTTTAGCTCCACAGCCGCAGTGTATGGAGAGCCTGATATATCGCTTATCCCCATTGATGAAAGCGCACCGCTTTTGCCTATAAACCCCTATGGTGCTTCAAAGATGATGAGTGAGCGAGTTTTAGCAGATACAGCAAAGGCGGTAAAAGACTTTAGATATGTGGCACTGCGCTATTTTAATGTCGCAGGGGCGAGTATGGATAATACAGCACAGATTCTCGCTCAACATAAAGGCTTAGGGCAAAGGAGCAAAAATGCCACTCATCTTATCAAAGTAGCGTGTGAGTGTGCCTGTGGCAAAAGGGAAAGTATGGGAATCTTTGGCACAGATTATCCCACAAAAGATGGCACTTGTATTCGGGATTATATCCATATTGATGATTTGGCAAGCGCGCACCTTGAAGCACTCACATATTTGCAGCGCACCAAAACATCAAATATCTTTAATGTAGGCTACTCGCAAGGTTATAGCGTCAAAGAAGTGATTGAGGTTGTGAAAGAAGTGAGCAGGGTCAATTTCAAAGTACTAGAATCTGCTCGTAGAGAGGGTGATCCTATTGAACTAAGTGCTAAGAATGATAAGATTCTCTCTCTTACTCAATGGAAACCAAAACATAATGATTTAAGAGTGATTGTTACATCCGCATATGAATGGGAAAAATCACTCAAAAGTTAAAGAGAATAGAAAAAACGTTTGCTATAAGCAGAATCTAAGAGCCATTGCCCCTAGATTCTTATCTTGTTACAATGCAAACAAATCGCTAAACTCATTAAATGGCGTAGATTCTAAAGTTTTTTGGTCGCTGCAAAGCTTTTCAATCGCAGCGCATTTTTTCGGGCTAAGTTTAAGTGCGATATTGCGTTTAAACTTCGCTACAAGCACCGGAATCCCCTCATCTCGGCGTCTTTTATGCCCGATAGGATATTCCACTTCCACTTTCTCGCTCTTGCTACCATCTTTGTAGAAAATCTGTACCGCATTAGCAATGGAGCGTTTATCAGATTCTAAATACTCACGTGTATATCGCTCATCTACCTCTACCACCATTTTATCACGCAACGCGTCAATGCGCGAATCTTTTGCTACACTATCCTCATAGTCATCAGCTGTAAGTCGCCCAAACACAAGCGGCACTGCCACCATATACTGAATGCAGTGGTCTCTGTCTGCTGGATTGTCAAGTTTGCCTACTTTATTGATGATTCTATGTCCGGATTCTTGAGTAGTAATCACAATTTTTTCAATAGAATCTAGCCTGTCTTTGACTTCATTATGCAATTTAAGCGCGCATTCTACCGCAGTTTGAGCGTGGAATTCTGCCGGGAAGCTAATCTTAAACAGCACATTTTCCATTACATAGCTGCCAAATTCTTGTGGGATAGTGAGCTTTTGCCCTTTCATTTTCACATCTTCAAATCCCCAAAAACTCGCGCTTAACGCACTTGGATAGCCCATTTCTCCACTTAATGCTTTTAATGCAAGATTTACACCTCTACTGCTCGCATCACCTGCAGCCCAACTTTTGCGTGAGCCTGTATTTGGTGCGTGGCGATAAGTTCTTAAAGCCCCACCATCAATAAAAGCGTGGCTTACAGCATTACGCACTTCTTCAAAATTTCCGCCAAGCATAACACAAGCTACCGCAGTAGAAGCAATTCTCACAAGCAGCACGTGGTCTAAGCCCACTTTGTTAAAGCTATTATCAAGGGCTATAACGCCTTGAATCTCGTGTGCTTTTATCATCGCTGTTAGCACATCTTTGACTTTCAAAGGCTCTTTGCCCTTACTTATATTCTTGCGGCTTAGATAATCCGCCACCGCCCAAATCGCGCCTAAATTATCGCTTGGGTGTCCCCATTCTGCCGCAAGCCAAGTGTCATTGAAATCAAGCCATCGCACCATTGCACCAACATTAAACGCCGCTCGTTCTGGCTCTAGCTGATAGCTTGTCCCGGGAATCTTCGCACCCAAAGGACGAAACTCCGCACCCTCAACAACCGGTCCCAAAAGCTTGGTGCAAGCGGGAAAATTCAATGCTAAAAGTCCGCAACCAATCGTATCCATAAGGCAATATCGTGCAGTTTCATAGGCAAGAGGCGATTTAATATCAAACTCAAGCGCGTATTTTGCTATCTTTGTTAGCAACTCATCAAATTCTGGTCTTTTTGTCTCTAAAATACCCATATCGTGGCTCATTGTGGCTCCTTTGAAATGAAAAAATTATTGATGCACCTAGCGATTTTGCATTGGCACAAACTCCTTATTGTCCGGTCCTGTATATTCCGAGCTTGGACGAATTAGCTTGTTATTTGCCCTCTGCTCAAAAATATGCGCCATCCACCCTGCCGTGCGTGAAAAGATGAAAATAGGCGTAAAATATGCCGTTGGAATTCCCATAAAATGATAAGCAGACGCACTATAAAAATCAAGATTTGGGAAAAGCTTTTTCTCATTCCACATCACCTTTTCAATCGCCTCGCTAATAGGATAAAGCCCCTTTGTATCGCCCACATCATCGCCTAGCTTCTTGCTCCATTCTTTAATCACCACATTGCGTGGATCTTTTTCCACATAGACCCGATGTCCAAAGCCCATAATCTTATCTTTTCTTGCAAGCTTATCCTTAATGCCCTGTGTGGCAGATTCTGGAGAGCTAAACTCTGCGATAAGCTCCATAGCCGCCTCATTTGCCCCGCCGTGCAGTGGTCCTCTCAAAGCACCAATCGCACCGCCAACTGCTGAATAGCAATCTGATAATGTCGCACTAATCACACGTGCAGTAAAAGTTGAAGCATTGAACTCGTGTTCTGCATACAAAATAAGGCTTACGTGCATTGCCTTTACCCACAAGTCTTTGGGAGCTTTTTGGTGTAAAAGCTCCAAGAAATACCCACCAATAGAATCCTGCTTAGAATCTGTGCTTATCTCCTTGCCACTTGCGTGGTAATGATGCCAAAAGGTAAGCGCGGAAGGGAAGATTCCAAGTAGGCGCGTAGCAACCTTTTGCTGATTAGGAAAAGAGAGTTTAAGCACATCATAAACCTCTGGCTCAATACAACCCAAAACTGAGCAAGTCGTGCGCATAATATCCATAGGGTGCGCATTTTTAGGTAGGAGTTTAAGCGTTTGCTTTAACTCATTTGGCAAACTTCGTGCCGCAATAAGCTCCTTTTTAAAAGATTCTAATTCAGCTTTATTTGGGAGCTTTTCTCTTAAAAGCAAATACGCTACTTCCTCAAACTCACATTCCCTTGCCAAATCATAAATGTCATAGCCTCTATAATTTAGCCCGTGTCCTGTGCCGCAGGTGCAAATCGCTGATTCACCCGCACTTATACCTGCTAATCCGCCAACCTTTTTTGTTGGTGCTGCCATTGTGTCCTCCTTATCTAAAATTATTTTTTGCTTTGAAAAAGCTTATCAAGCTTCTGCTCATACTCGTGGTAGCCTAGCATTTCATAGAGTTCCTCGCGTGTTTGCATAGAATCAATGCTCTTTTTCTGTGAGCCATTGCGCAAAATATCATCAAACACTGCCAATGCCGCCTTATTCATCGCGCGTGCTGCTGAAAGCGGGTAAAGCACCATAGAAATGCCAACGCTTCCCAACTCATCGCGCGTGAAATAAGGTGTCTTGCCAAACTCTGTGATATTAGCCAACACAGGCACTTTGATGACTTGTGTGAATTGCTTATATTCCTCTAGCGTATGGATTGCCTCGGCAAATATCATATCGGCTCCGGCTTCCACATACGCCAATGCTCTATCAATGGCGGCTTGTTGCCCCTCGCTTGCGTGGGCGTCTGTGCGTGCCATTACCACAAAGCTAGAATCTATCTTTGCGTCCATTGCGGCTTTGATTCTATCGCTCATCTCCTCTTTGCTTACAAGCTCTTTGTTTGGGCGATGTCCACATCTTTTTTGTGCGACTTGATCCTCAATGTGGCAACCTGCCGCACCGCTTCTTGTCAAATCCTTAATCGTGCGTGCAATGTTAAACGCCCCGCCCCAGCCTGTGTCTGCATCAACAAGCAATGGCAAATCACTCGCAGCGGTGATTCTGCGCACATCAATGCACACATCTTCTAATGAGCTAATACCTAAATCCGGCACACCTAAACTCATCGCCGCCAATGCACCGCCGCTTAGATACAATGCCTTCGCACCACTTTTTTGCGCCTGAATTGCAGAATAGGCGTTAATCACACCTATAATTTGCAAAGGCTTATATTGCCCTATCGCTTCCCTTAATTTTTGTCCTTGTGTTTTCATTGTGTTCCTTTTTTGGTGAATTGAATAAAGTTGTGAAAAATTTTATCCTCCTTATTGTGTGGTTTAAGGGCGAATTTTGTTACTTGCACGCCAAATTTTCATCTCTTCTGCCTTCTTAATAAGAGATTCTCTAAAATCTGGATGTGCAAGAGAGATAATCGCCTCACATTTCTCCCAAGTGCTCAAACCCTTGAGATTTGCCTTGCCATATTCAGTTACAAGATAATGCACATTTGCCCTCGTAGCCGTGATTATGCTGCCCTCGTGCAATGTTGGCAAGATTCTACTTTTTAATGTGCCATCTTTTGCCTTCATCGTAGAAGAACAACAAATAAAGCTTTTACCATTTTTTGCCAAATATGCCCCAAGCACGAAATCAAGCTGTCCTCCTGCACCACTAATATGCCTTGTGCCCGAAGATTCAGAATTAACCTGCCCAAAAATATCTACATCTACCGCGTTATTAATCGATACAAAATTATCAAGTGCAGCAATCGTGCGTATGTCATTCGTATAATCCACCGGTGCACTCATACATTCAGGATTATTATGCAAAAAATCATAGAGTTTTTTACTCCCCATTGCAAAAGAATAAGTTTGTCGCCCCTTGTCTATATTTTTTTTCCTACCGGTAATCTTACCTGCCCTGCTTATATCCACAAACGCATCGACATAAATTTCTGTATGTACGCCCAAATCTTTCAAATCCGATTGCGAGATGAAAGAACCAACCGCATTTGGCATACCGCCAATGCCTAGCTGTATGCACGCGCCATCTCGTATCTCCTCAACAATGAGCTTTGCCACCGCCTTATCCACATCTGTGATTTCTGGTGAGCCCACCTCTACCAAAGGCGGATTATCCCCCTCAACCACCATATCCACTTGTGAGATATGCACATCTGTGCCAAAACCACCCAAACAGCGAGGCATATTCTCATTGACTTCCACAATCACGACATCAGCCATTTCTATGCACGCACTCAAATGCGAAGCACTAGGACCGAAATTAAAATACCCGTGGCTATCCATAGGCGCAACTTGGAGCATTGCCACATTTGGCTTAGCCTTTGTCTCTCTATAATACCTCGGCAATTCGGAATATCGCATAGGAATATAGAATCCTAAGCCCTGCTCAATGAACTTCCGCCCTATGCCGCTTGCGTGCCAAGTATGCCACGAAACGTGTTTGCCTTGCGTATCGACCTTAAACACTTCAGGGATTTGCACGAGGATTCCACCGCGAAGCTTTATATCATCTAGCTCTTGTATGCGCTTACTTAGAGCGAGATCAAGTGCCACCGGTGCAGTAACTGCCCAGCCATAATCCACCCAATCTCCAGACTTCACCACCCTCACCGCGTCTTCTGTACTCATAAGCTTTTGCTTGTATAATTGATGTATATCCATAAGCACTCCTACCGCATTTGAAGCCCCAACTCTATAGAAGTTCAAACCTCATCTTGCTTTTTAAGATTGAACTATTCTACATTGAATATCTTTGTTTGTTTTGCACAACTTTTGACATTTTATTGCAACTTTTACACATAAAACACTATTTATACACAAAAATTGTGCAATTTTGAAGCATTGCGCTAATAAAACAATGCGTATAAACTAACCCTTTTGACAGAATCTATAAAATATTTAAATAAAAATTACATAAAGGTATGGCTGTGGCACTCAGCATTTTAGAACGATTGCTCGTTGTTTATAAGCGCTCAAATCTTAGCATGTCGAGGTTTGCACAGATTATTGGCAAGGATAGACGCACACTTACCTCGTGGATTGATAAAAGTGTTACTAAAGAGCCTTCAAATGAAGTCCTTGAAGCAATTACACACTACTTTCGCTATTCGGAACGCATTTGGGATAAAGATTGTAGTGATGATGAGTTTTTTACTCTACTTACACAGATTCCAAAAAGTGAGATTCGTATCATTGACAAGGGCTATGAGGGTGGTTTAGAATACATCTTAGACAAAGAATCTAAGCAGCGATTTGTCATTCACCCTCGATTCCCCTCACCTGCCTATCGCGATAAAATTGTTACTTTTCCATACAAATTTGGACATTCTCCCCGTGCAGCACATTTGCGACAAAAACGATATGAGCTTATGCTCGAACATTCCTTTGAAAGCATAGAGTGGTATAGTATCGAATCCTTGCTACGCTTTGCATTCTCACCCATTGGCAATATTTACACCATCAGGGAACGATTAGCTGTGCTTGAGCTGATGATAGAGAGTTTTGAGGATAATTACAACAAAAGCCTGTATTTGTTTGATTCATATAGCACAAAAATTTTTGGCGTAGATACGACTTATCTCTCGCTCAATCCACACGATAACTTGATGTTTTTTAAACTCCCCATAGATTCGATGATTATGGAGATTACAAATAAAATGCTCGTGCATAGAATCCACAAGCACTTCACAAGCCCAAGCCACGCGCCAAAGCATATCCCAAAAGATAACGCGCCACAGATTCTAAAAATGTGTGCGGAATGCCTCACTTCGCAAAAAGATATGAAATATTTTTGTACCGCCCTAGCACAAAACACCCCCTATGCGCCGCTTTTTATGAGTAGTATTTCAAGCGAACTTCATCATCTTTTTAACACATAGCATAAGATTCAAAAATCGCAATAAAGCTTATGAACCCTAAATATTTTGCTGCCTCACGCAATATTATTGATTGCCCTTTTTTGACTGAATCCACTGCGATAATCGGGCGATATAGCTCCAAAAGAGCGGAATAAAAAATACCGCAATGAATGTGGCTGCCATCATACCACCAATAACACATGTGCCAATAGCGTGTCTGCTTGCACTTCCTGCTCCTGTGCTTAAGGCTAATGGTAAAACACCTATACTAAAGGCAAGAGAAGTCATAATAATCGGGCGGAATCTAAGCTTTGCCGCGCCTATGGCAGATTCCATAATACTTTTTCCCTCTTTTTCGTGTAAATGTTGAGCAAACTCCACAATCAAAATGGCATTTTTGGCTGAAAGGGCAATAAGCATTACTAATCCCACTTGAAAATATATATCATTGCTTAGCCCACGCAATGCTGTTGCCACAGATGCACCAAAAACCGCAAAGGGCACAGCCGAAAGCACAGAAAGCGGCATAAGCCACCGCTCATATTGCGCGCACAGAATCAAAAACACGAAAATAAGCCCAAATATAAAGGCGATAGCACCTGTGCCACTCGCATTTTTCTCTTGATAGCTTGTGCCTGAATAAGCAATAGTATAGCCTTCGGGTAAGATTTCTTGAGCTAATTCTTCAATGACTTTGAGAGCTACACCGCTTGAATAACCTTTGCTTTCATCAGGATTACCGATAATTTTTGCACTTGTAAAGAGATTAAATCTATCAACAATATCTGCACCAATAACGCGTTCAAAATGCACAAGCGCACTAATAGGAATTAAATCGCCATTAGCAGATTTCACAAAAATTCGACTCAAATCCTCTGGAGATTCTCTAAACTCACTTTGAGCCTGAATATTTACCTGATAGGTTTTGCCATAGAGATTAAAATCATTGACATAATACTGCCCAAGTGTGCTTTGCAAGGTCGTAAAAACATCATCAATATTGACATTCATAGCCTTTGCTCTCTCTCTATCAAGATTTAAATGATATTGCGGGATATTTGCACTAAAGAGGCTTCTCACGCCTGTAAGCTCATCTCTTTTATTTGCCTCTAGAGCAAAAAGATTTGCATATTTTTCTAATTCCTTAACACCTCTACCACCCCTATCTTGGATATAAAATTCAAAACCCCCAACGGTGGATAATCCCATAATCGCTGGTGGCGTTGTTGTTAAAACAAAAGCATCAAGATTTGCATTAAAAATACCCCTCATTTTTTGCGCTATTTCAAATGCGCTCTCCTTACGCTCATTCCACCTTTTAAGCGTAGTAAAAATTACCGCACCAGAGGAGCGTGCCGCACTTGCGAGCATATCAAATCCTGCGATAAGAAAATTCATCTCCACACCCTCTTCTTTTTCTAAAAATGCTAAGGCCTTTTTACCCTCTTCTATTGTGCGCGACAAGGAAGCCGCCGGTGGGAGCTGAATAAAGTTTATCACCACTCCCTTATCCTCACTCGGCACAAGTCCTGTAGGCAATTTTACAAGTAATCCCCAAGTTACTGCCAAAATAGCCACAAAACACGCTAAAAGGGCTAAACTTCTCTTCAAAGCCTTGCCAATTTGCTCACCAAATTTATGAGTGAGCCAATCGAAGAAATCATTGAATCTCTTAACAAGATAAAATGGCTTAGGTTCTTTTGCCTTAAGAATTGACACGCATAATGCGGGAGTAAGGCTCAAAGCAACAAAACCAGAAATCACCACAGAAATAACAATAGTAATAGCAAACTGCTGATAAATTGCTCCAGCAAAGCCTCCAATAAATGCCACAGGAATAAACACCGAGCACAGCACAAGCACGATAGCCACAACTGGTCCTTGAATCTCACTCATCGCCTTGATAGTCGCTTCTTTGACAGAATATGGTTTGCCATTTTCATCTCGCTCTGTGTGCAAGATTCTCTCTACATTTTCTATCACAATAATCGCATCATCTACCACGATTCCAATAGCTAAGATAAGCCCAAAAAGTGTAAGGAGATTAATAGAAAATCCTAACACATACATTCCAGCAAATGTGCCGATAATCGACACAGGAATAGCAATCACAGGGATAATTGTAGCACGAAGATTCTGTAAGAAAAAATACATAATAATCACAACAAGCACAATCGCTTCAATAAATGTTTTTTTTACTTCTTGAAACGAAATTCTCACAAATTTTGTATTATCATTAGCAATTTTGTATTGAATCCCGCTAGGAAAGTTTTTAGATAATTCTTCTATTTTTTTTTCTACCCTATCAGCAACATCAAGTGCGTTAGCTCCGGGCTGCAAAGCAATACCAAAGGCTTGAGCATTTTTTCCATTAAATAATGGGCTTACACTATAATCTTTTGCCCCAAGCTCAATTTGTGCAACATCTTTAAGTCTCAAAGCCGAACCATCAGCATTTGAACGCACAATAATATTGCCAAATTCTTCTGCGCTCACAAATCGCCCCTGTGTTGTTACAGAATAAGTAAAGGCTATCTCACTCCGCACAGGCTCTTTACCAAATGAGCCTATCGCAAATTGTGCATTTTGCTCCGAAATCACCTTTGCCACTTCGCTTGGCGTGAGATTATTTTGTGAAAGTTTATCAATATCAAGCCAGATTCTCATTGAATAATCTCGTGAGCCAAACACATTAATGTCGCCCACACCCGGGACGCGCTTAAGCTCATTGACAATATTTAAAATAGCATAATTTGCCACATAAGTAGTATCGTGCGCGGGATTATCCGAATATATCGCATATACTTGAAGTAATGTAGAAGAGCGTTTCCTCACATTTACACCCACTCTTTGCACCTCTGTAGGAAGCTGTCTTAGCGCACTCTGCACGCGGTTATTGACATTGACTAATGCCATATCTGCATTTGCATCATTTGCAAAATATACACTTAGATTCAAAAAGCCACTTGAAGTCGAGGAGGATTTCATATACAGCATTCCCTCAACACCATTAATACTATCTTCTAAAATGCTTGCCACCGTATCTGCTACGACTTCAGCACTTGCTCCACTATATGTTGTTTGCACCATAATTTCATTTGGCACGACTTGTGGATACTCCTCCACAGGCAAAATAAAAATACAAATACAACCAACAAGCGTAATGATGATTGAAATAACCATTGCAAAAATAGGACGATGAATACAAAATCTTGACATATATTCTCCTTATTCTTGCTCTTGTATTTGCTCTAAATCTGCCTTTACCTCTTTTGCCGAGTTAAGCGGTATGCCCTCTCTCACTTTTGAGAGTTGATTAAGCACAAGCACATCACCATCTAACAATCCACCAAGAATAAGCACTTGATTATTGCGTAGATTCTGTCCGAGTGTAACGCGCGTAATCTTTGCTTTACCCTCTTTAATGATATACACATAACTTCCCTCTGAATCTTGCAAAAGCGCACTTTGGGGTATTGTAATGGCATTTTGCGCCTCAAAGCCCTTCAATCTCACACGTACAAACTCATTAGGCAAAAGCTTATGTTCCTCATTATCCACAATGGAACGCGCCTTGATAGTAGCAGTTTGAGGGTCAAGCACACTATCAACAAAATCAAGCTTGCCAAACTTCTCATACACTTTTCCATTACCTAAAATATACTCCACTCGAATACGACTATTTTCTAAGCCTCGCATAAAATAATAATCTGTATTGGGTATGGCAAATTCCGCGTAAATGGGATTTAACTGCGTGATTGTAGTAAGCACATCTTGTC
The DNA here is from genome assembly GCF_000765685.2 of Helicobacter sp. MIT 03-1616. Taxonomy (NCBI): domain Bacteria; kingdom Pseudomonadati; phylum Campylobacterota; class Epsilonproteobacteria; order Campylobacterales; family Helicobacteraceae; genus Helicobacter; species Helicobacter sp. MIT 03-1616. The sequence continues at coordinate 28,956 of NZ_JROY02000013.1, forward strand.
CGCTTCCACCGACAAGATTCCCCACATCATAGCTTCTCATACCGGTTCGTCCGCTAATGGTAGCGACCACATCGGTATAGCCTAAATCAATACTCACATCATCAAGTGCTGCCTGTGTGCTAACAACATTCGCTTGAGCAGAGAGGAAATTTGAACGCGAAGTATCATATTGGTCGATTGTATAAACGCCCTGCTTATAGAGCTTCTCCACGCGCTGCCAATCACGATTAGCCTTGATGAAATTCGCCTCCGCAGACTGCCTTTGAGCCTTTGCCTGCTGCACTCGCGCAAGATAACGAGCAGGATCAATCTTAAAAAGAAGTTGCCCCTCTTGAACAATATCACCTTCTTTAAAATTTTTTGAGAGCAACACTCCCTGCACCCGTGCGTAGATTCTGGCACTCTGCACACTCTTTAGTCTAGCCGCATATTCAAAATTCAAAGATACATTATGTCGTGTGATTATCTGCGTTTTGACATTGAGTGCGGGGCTTTGCCCTCCTCCTTTACCTGAATCCTTGCAACCCACAAACATACTCACAACAAACAATACAAGCAAAGGCAACACGCGTAATCTCTCCATAAATCTCCTTAAGTGTATAAATTTACAAAAATGGGTATTCTAATAAAAATAAATGAAATAAATGTGAAAAAAGCCCACGCCCTTTTTATACATAATATAACGAATGCATATTTTAGTGCATTATTACTTAAGCAAAGATTCTAAATTCTATGCGACTTTTGGAATCTGTAATGCTTGATTAAAAAATACTATCACCCTTACAGCATACACAAATCTTTATGCCTTTACAATGCGAAAAATTTATTTAAAATCTTTTAAAAGTAGTTCTTGTGTATTCATTACGCCCACACCCCTATCTAGGACTGCTTGTGCAATATCCTGTGCCTCTTTGAGAGAGTGCATTTTAGCAGTGCCACATTGATAAATATTAAGCTCGGGAATCGCTTTCTCATCGCGGATTCTTAACACATCGCGCATACTTGCCTCCCACGCTTCTTTTACATCATATTCATTTGGCGCACCTATCACGCTCATATAAAATCCTGTGCGACAACCCATTGGCGAAATATCAATAATCTCCACACGCGTATTATTTAAATGCTCTCGCATAAAGCCTGCAATCAAGTGTTCCATTGTATGGATACCTTTCTCGCTTAGAATCTCGCAATTTGGGCGGGAAAAACGCAAATCAAACACGCTAATCACATCACCTTTTGGTGTTTGCATAGTCTTTGCAAGACGCACTGCTGGGGCTGGCATTCTTGTATGATCAACCTTAAAACTATCAAGTAATGGCATAAAAACTCCTTGCATAATTTTGTGAATCTTTACTCTTTCAAATATTCACTTTTTTGCATAACATTATACAAATTTAAACCTAGTTTTTGCCAAATATAGATACAAAACATACTCTAAAATTTTACGCTTTACCCCATAAATGGCACGAGGATTAAAGCATATCGTAGCATTTTACCAAGTGCAATACCTACAATGCTTAGTATTTGATTGTAACGAACAATACCAAGTGTTAAAGCAAAAATATCGCCCACAAATGGAGCAAAAACAAAAAACGCATAGATAAAACCAAATCGCTTGATTTTTGGTGCAAAGGCATTAATTTTATCTTTTGCTTTTGGAAAAAATCGCTCTATAAACGCGTATCCACCATAATAGGCAAGATAATAGGTGCTCAGGCTTCCTAAAATATTTCCTGCACTCGCAACAATCCACACAGCCAAAGGCTCAAACCCAAAGCCCACAAATCCCACTACAAAAGCTTCAGAACCAAGTGGATAAAGTGTGCTTGCCACAAAACAAATAGCAAAAAGTGCGAGTAATCCATATTCATAATATTCAGACATTGTTATCTTCTACGCACTCTTATATCCCTAGATTCTAAACCTACATCTCTCATCTACTTTTATAAATGTTTGAATAAGATTTATATCAAACTCCTATGAATAAACCCACAAAACCTTATGTAATAAAATCCGCATAGAATCCTATAAGTTTTCAAGGGCTCAAGCACTCTGCTCTTGTGACTTATCTTTTTCTTTCCACATATCAGCAAGTTTTTCAAATTCTTTAAAGAGAGTGTCGGTAGTTTCTTCCATTATTTTGAATGATTCAAGGACGTGTGGATGACACATATTCTCATTACAAGAAAGCGCATCATTTAGACCATTTTTGGCAGATTCTACAATACTCTTATGAGTATCAACAATTTTTTCTAATACCTTTGTCCCAGCATAATGCACATTGCCACGTTTTTGCAACCAATTATCAAAAACTAACATAATATTATTTGTAAGATTTTCATCATTGACTTCTTTAAGAACATCATCATACACATCACTCTTAAAAATGAGATAATCTGTCATTAAAATACTACTATACAAACGTGCATTGATAGTCATTATGGAAGTTTTAATTTCTGATGAATAAGAGTTAATTTCTTCAAAAGTTGATCCAAATCCATTCATTGTATTGCCAAAATCATTCATTTGCTCAGTCATCTTCTGAGAGTTTTCATAAATCTCACTTGTAGCCTGTTGGAAGAGATTAATTTGTGTCCAAATATCTTTTGTAGAATGCTGCGTTTTTTCAGCAAGCTTCCTCACTTCATCGGCTACCACTGCAAAGCCCCGTCCGTGTTCTCCTGCTCTTGCTGCTTCAATGGCAGCATTGAGGGCCAAAAGATTTGTTTGGTCTGCTACATCATTAATCACATCAACAATTGAATTAATCTCACCAGAACGTTCGCTCAATCCACTCACCGAATCACTATTAACCACAACAAGCTCTCGTGCTTGCTCAAGCATACGCATAGAATCTAAAATCTTGGCACAATTTTCTTGAGAATAGGTTGCCATTAGTGATATTTTTTGCAAAACATCACTAAGAGTTGCCAAAATTTTATAAAAATCATTTTGTATGATTTTTTGTTGTTGTGGATTCTTATTGATATTTTTTAGGGCAAAATTAAGTTCTCTCTTTGCACTCATTTTTGCCACTTCCCTACTTGCATTGATATTATTATTAACATATGTGCCTACTGCTTGTAAATTTGGTAATATCCCATCAGTCAAAAATGGTCTAAAACTCCCCATTTCCAAAGATTTACGAATGACAATATTATTTTCCCGAATAAAAGTTTCCAAATTATTAAGCAATTCATTCAAACCTCGCGCAATATGGCAAACTTCGGTATTACCGATATTTGTTATTCTTGGCTCAAAATTACCCTTTAATGTCTCATCAATTAAATATTTAACTTTCTTTACCGCTTGTCTGTCTTGTTTTATTTTTGCTGTGAGATAAAAAATATATCCAATTAAAAGAACACATAAAACGCCTAAAATTGCAATAATCATTTCCCACCTCCTTTTATTGCTCTACTTGCGTATGCAAAATGAAATCCTCATAGCTTTCACCCAGCTCTTGAAAATGTTTGTGAAAAAGTGCCAAGCCAGATTCTATACCACCATTTTTTTCTGCTTCTTTTATTTTAGCATAGAGTTCAGTAGCGATTTTTATCCCTTTTGCATTTGGTTTTCTCCGCACAGAATAGTATCCAATAATATTGTCATTCATATCAAAAGATGGTGTTACATTCGCAAAAACCCAATAATAGCTTCCGTCTTTAGAGAGGTTTTTTACATATACATTGACTTCTTCTCTATTTTGGATTTTTTTCCACAAATATGCAAAAATACTTCGTGGCATATCAGCGTGCCGCACGATATTATGAGGTTTGCCCAAAAGCTCTTGCTCGGTAAAACCAGAAATATCAATAAATGCTTGATTGCAATAAGTTATTTTGCCCTTTGGGTCAGTTTTTGATACCAAAAAACCGCTAACAATTTTCTCTCCACCCATTCAAATCTTCCTTTTTTAAATAAATCCTCCAACGACTTAGACCTCTTTTACCGAAATCTGTATTAATAAACAAAGTTTAAATAAATAAAATAAAACAAAAATATTGAAAATGTATAACATTGCGACAAAATGAGGCTACAAAAAGCAAAGATTCTAAAAAATGTAGAGAAAAAGTATTTTGTAAGGCTTTCTTTATTTGAAAATTTTAGAATCTTTACTTCACAAAATGTGTTGCACCCACAACTACAATGCTAAATTTTTATCCGCATTATGCAAAATCTCCCCAGCCTCTTGCACATCTTGTGTAATCGCTTCTTTCAAGCACTGCAGATTCAAAAACTGCTGATTGTCTCGTATTTTTTGCACGAAAAATATCCCTGCTCTATCGTTAGGCAAAATATGAATCTCACGTTCGAGTATATGCGTCTCTATACTAAAAGCATTGTCGGTGCTTAGGCGATTTCCTATGAAACTCACGCTCGGTAGCAATTCCTCTCCAAGCTGCGTGAAAGTCGCATACACACCATTTTGTGGCAACACATAATCCTGTGCGCGAATATTGATAGTTGCATAAAGCACCTTTGAACCAAGATTCTGTCCGGGTATGATACCACCCTCTATATAATAGAATCTACCAAGCATTTTTGCCGCCTTTTGCATATCACCCGCGCGGATAGATGCTTTAATGAGGCTTGAATGCACACTCACACCATTGACGCGAAATTCAGGCATAACTAGCACCTTTTTACCAAAAAATTCTATAAGCTCATTCACGCCATACGCGCGATTTTTGCCAAAAGCAAAATCATAGCCCACGACTAATTGAACCAAAGAGGGAAATTTGTCATTGATAATTTCCATAAAGTATGCGCCACTCCAGCCCATAATCTCCTCAAAGCACACCGAAATAACGGGATAAGGGCTATACAGAGCTTTATTTGGTGTAAGCGTCTCGCCCTTGCTCTCTATGCAGAGCAAGGTGCTTTGAGGTGGTAAATGCGTGATTAACGCCCTATGGGCAAGGTGCATACCATCAAATTTTCCCAGTGCCAAACCCTGAATCTGTGCGTCTTGCGGCATAGATAAAAAACTCAATATTCCCCTCCTTTCCTGCTATATCGCTTTGCGCGGTGTGAATAATGTTAAAATCTTCGCGCACATCAAAACAAAATTTTTCTAAAGCCTTGAATCCTATATTTTTATCCTTAATCACACCCTTTTTGTCTCTTTCGATATGCTTACCAACTTCAAATTGTGGCTTAAAAAGCCAAATATATTCCTTACTAGAAATGCGCTTGAAACTCTCTACAAGCTTATAAAGCGAGATGAAGCTCACATCGCACAAAAGCAGGTCAAAGCCTATTTCATCATTAAAATCCCTCGCATCACATTGCTCAAAAACTCGCACTCTAGAATCTTCCCTTACACTCGCGTGAAGCTGATTTGTCCCCACATCGACACACACCACCTCACGCACACCGCATTCTAAAAGCACTTGCGCGAAGCCTCCGGTGCTAGAGCCAATATCGCATACTCGCTTATTGTGGAGATGATTTTGCTCCCACAAATGCGCCTCCTCAAGTCTCTTAACAAAGCTTCTTAGCTTGTATCCTGCCCTGCCAACGAGCAAACCCTGCGTATCAATATGAATCTCATCGCTGGATTCTAACAATGTGGCATTTCTATAAACTTTTTTACCATTGACACTCACGCAACCTAGTGCAATAGCCTCTTGTGCCTTTGTGCGTGAGGATAGAATCTTAGAGCAGTAATTGTCTAATCGTTGCATTACCTTGCGAGATTACCTTTTAGTTTTATATAACCAAAGTCAAAGCTAATATCGCCAATCCCCTTTATATGTGCAATGAGCTTTAGGCTATCTCTCCCTCTAAATCCAATGCTACTAAATGAGACTTTGTAAATGTCATTATACACAATATCAGGCGCGAACTGCCCCAAATCTCGCTTGTCTTGTATAAGCACTTCATATGCCTCAATGCTTTTGTATGTATTTTTTAATGTGAAAGAAAGTCTATTTTGCGCTATTTTTTCATCTCGTGCATACATTTCTACTAAAAACACCTCATCACTGCCACTCACAAAATCTTTGCTCACTTCATTCATATAGCGCACAATCATCAACACGCGTGTGCGATTATTATCTAGAATCTGCCCCTTGCGCATCGCCTGAATGGCATTTTCTTTTTGTGTCTTTTGCGTGCTATTATGAGCTGAAGGGATATGCACGAAATCTTTACGATGAAAATCACTACAACCCACACACAGCACACACATTATGATGATAAAAATTCTAGTAAATAACATATCCGTAACTTTGCTTAGATTCTATGAATATTGCAAGAAAGCAATGTAATTTTATCACAAACTTTGATACAATAGCGCAAGATTTCACATAAAGGATTCTATTTTATGCAACCACCCAAACATCTCCTTCGCACAAGCGACCTAAGCACAGAACAAATTGAATCTATCCTCTCATCAGCCCAAATCTATAAAGATATGCGCCATAGGGAAAGCCTAAAAAACAAGACAATCATTACAATTTTTTTTGAAAACTCCACACGCACACTCTCTAGCTTTGAAATCGCTGCTAAACGCTTAAGCGCTGATGTAGTGCGACTTGATGTGAGTAAAAGCTCTACTGCTAAGGGCGAGAGTATGTCTGATACTGCAGCTAATCTTAACGCTATGAAACCTAATGCAATCATCATTCGGCATAAAAACGCTGGAGCTGGGTATTATCTCAAATCTCAAGTGAGTTGTTCTATTATTAATGGTGGTGATGGCGCACACGCACACCCTACACAAGCCTTGCTTGATTTACTTACTTTAAAGGAGCATTTTGGTAATGATGTGGAGAATCTTAAAGGCAAAAAAATTGCCATTGTGGGTGATATTAAAAATTCACGCGTGGCAAATAGTAATATAGAATTGCTTACACGTTTTGGTATGGAGGTGATTTTGGTTGCTCCACCACATTTTCTTCCACCTACAAATCTCTACACAACAACATATTTGCGTGAAATTGCCAAGGAAGTTGATGTATTTATGAGCTTACGCACGCAAACTGAAAGGCACGATAAGCAAATTTATGGCTCACTCAAAGACTATGCTTCACAATATTGCATTACACCAGAAATTTTAGGCGATAGAGATGTGATTGTTTTGCACCCCGGACCTGTGCATCGTAATATTGATATTGATGATGAGGTTCTTAAAGATCCTCGTTGCAAGGTTTTGGAGCAAGTAACCAATGGTGTATGTGTGCGTATGGCAGTGCTAGAGTTTTGTATTTGTGCTTAAGTCGCCTATCTTCGCCTTTTTTGTTTCTTGTTTTATTGTAATGTATTAAGTAAAAATTAAGTATAAAATGTTAAAATACATATTGTATTCTTAAAAATATGTAAATATTTACAATATTTTTTAAGAATATTTTAATTTCTACAACACAAAGGAAAGAAAATGAAAAAAACTTTAGCGTATATAGCTTTAGGGGGGGGGTTGCTTACTTCTAGTCTCAATGCTTTTGATTATAAAGTAAGTGGTTCAGCAGAGAGTTTCACAAAGTGGGGTTTTAACAACCAAAAGTTTGATAAAGCAAACAATCAAGCACCAACAGAGAGTTTTACAACATTATTCGCACAGCTTAATCTCAATGCAGATTTAGGAGCAGGATTCAAAGCTGGACTTGGCGGGGCTATTGGTGGATTAGCTTTTGATTCTACTCGCAATGACTCATTAGTCTCTAATATTGGTTCGCCTGTTGTTACAGCATATTTTGGAACTGCGTGGGATAAAGAGAGGGTGCAAAACTATATGGTGCAAAATGCTTTTTTAGAATATAGCTATGGAGAGAATGTGTATCTTAAAGCAGGTCGTTATGAATCTGGAAAGGTTGGGGAATGGTTTAGCGGCTACACTCAAGGGGCAGAAGGTTATTTTCAAGCAGGTGGTGTAAAACTTTGGGGCTTTTTATCAAATCGCCGTGCCTTTGCATATGACCAATGGTTTAATGATTTCTATCGTGTGCTTGGCACATATGCAGGTGGGGCTACGCGTAATATTTATGCAGCAGGACTTGATTTTAGCAGTAGTGGGCTTACACTCTCTGCATTTTCTTACTATACTCCGGGTGTATATACCGCACCTGGGGCAAGTATCACTTTTGATAGTAATCCGAGCAAAGAAGCACAGGGATTCAAATCTTTAACTAAAATTCGATTTCTTGCTCCTGTGGCTGATTCAAGTAGGATAGGATATGCAGATGCTAGATGGGGTGAGGTGGAAAAATACTCTTATACACTTCATATTGAGCAAAAATTTGAAATAAATATGTTTTTCTTTGGTGCAGGGTATTATCAAAACTTTGGTAATGCAAGTGAACTTATAGGGCGTTGGGGGAATCCTCTATCACTTGATATTTGGACAGGAAGTGCGTATGATATAGGGCAGGCTCTTAATGACATTATAGGGAGAAATGCAGTTACAGGTTATGGCTTTTTAGGTGCAAATTATGGAAATTTTGATTGGAAAATTTTAGGACGCGGCACAAATAGCCCAAGAAGTGCAGAACAAAGCGTGGCATTTATCCTTAATTATCAAATCCGTGAGGATATTTCTATAGGTGGAAAATTAGAATGGTTTAGTGATACAACTAAAGCAGGATATAGTCCTCTTGGAGGTTCTTATGTAGATCAAGCAAATAGACCAGCAGTGCTTACTAACAATCGTAAAGATGACCGCTCTCACGCATTTTTCTATATACGCCATACTTTTTAATGGCTAGATTCATAAGTGAGGACTTTCACTTAAATAAATAGTGAATCTTTGTAGATATGGGGCTTATTTTATGCGTTTTTTAGGTTTTTAGGATAGAATGCGTCCTTTAATTTATACCAATCAAGGAGGTCAAATGGCTTTAGATATGGCGAAAAAGAAAGAGATTATCGCGAAGTTTGCACGAGACAGCAAAGATACAGGCTCAAGTGAAGTGCAAATTGCGCTACTCTCACAAAGAATTGCGGATTTGACAGAGCATTTGAAAGCAAATCCTAAGGACCACTCAAGTCGCTTAGGACTTTTGAAGCTCGTAGGACAGAGAAAATCACTTCTTGGCTATCTTAAAAAAACGCAATATGATCGCTATGCCAAGCTCATTACAGAGCTTAAGCTAAAAGATAGATAACTACTTCTTTTCAAAGGCAAATAGCCCGGTGCAATAGCTTCTCTTATGCGGTGCAGGAAGAGAAGCTATTGCATTTTGGTTTATTTGCAAACTCTCATTTTCCCACTTCATACATTCTACAACATCAAGTGTATCGGGGATATAGCCCATTTCTATAATTTGCATTTCATCAAGCACATCTATAATACTTTGTGGCTTGTAGATTCTATGCGCATTAAAACATAGTCTATCTTCACTCGCCACTGGCACACTGAAAAATAACCTACCCTTAGACTTTAACACTCTTTGAAATGACTTGAGTGCTTTCTCCCACGCGTCAGGCTCTATAGGGTCTCCATATCTCCCAAGCCCAAAATGCTCCACACTACATAAAGCCGAGAGAGATTCTATAGAATTATCCGCAATACCCGCTAAAAGCGTGGCATTTTCTTGGATATAGGTTACCCCCCCCCCCGCTTTTAAGAAGCGAGTGTCAAATTGATTATCCATAGGACGAATATCAAACAAAACAACCTTTTGTTTTTGTGCGAGGAGATGAGCGATAAAACCATTTACACTAGAGCCCACATCATAATGCACACTCGGCTTATACTCTAGCACCTTTTGCGCACCCCATATATCTTGTATAAAATATTGCTTATCAATAGATGTGCCATTTTGGGCATATTTGTCTTCTAAACAAAGATAATCCCACGCATTATCAAGCTTGAAACGCTCATCTGCATTAAGTCGCGTGTAGTCTGCCTTATCTTGTGCGATTTCCGCCTTACTCATTGGCTTACCACCCTTTGCATAAGTCCATAATCTAGAGCAAAGCTTGTATAGAAGGCGCAATATCTCTCGCAAAATCTTTCTTCCTAGAGATTTTTTCTGTTTCTTTATTTTCCTTTATGTAGTGAGATAAGGCGCGGATTCTAACATTACTCCTTGCCTTTTTGGCTTAAACGCGCAGTGATAAGGAGGATGAGCATACAGCACATACCGGTAAAAATCACCTCGCCAAAGGAGTTGAGTGCCTTTGTCTGTGAAGTAATAAGTATCCCAAAGCTTATACCGGTAGTGAGTGCGGAGAATAAAATCGCGTGAGTAGATCGGGGATTTTCCCCCTCTTTTATTGCATAAATCCCATAATCCACACTCACAACAACAAGAATAAGTAATGCAAAAAGGTGCATCATATTGAATCCGCTATGGCTTGCCACAACACATAAAGCCATACTCAGTGGAAATAGCACAAAAGCCCACGCGTGGAGAAAAGCCCTACCCGTGCTAAAAGCAAGACTTACAAGCATAATACAAAACGCGCTAAGCAGCACAATTAGCATTGGCTTATAAATATCATCTGCTAAGCCGTCCATAATCTCTTGCAAGGAGCGAGAATCAAACGCAATATGAGCTTTTGTGATAGATTCTAATTCTTGTGTATTCCATAGATATGCCGGAGATTCTCCGTGCGTAATATCATCAAGCAATGAGCGCATTGCCTCAAGCTGGGTGTGTGAAAATGAGGCGAGATAATAATATTGTGAAAGCTGTGAGTTGCCCTCATTGATATGAAACTTTATCTCACCTATATGTTGCAAAAGTCCGCGCACAAAGAGCATAAGCCCCTCTTTTTCTTGTGCAAAAAGAAGCACTTGCTTTTGATTTTTATCTGCCAAAGATTCAAAAAATGCCTTTTGCTCTAGCATTGTAGTATTTTGATAATCAAGCTTTGATAAGTCAAAATCAAGCTTAAGCGCGTTAAAAACAAAAATAAACCCTGCAAGTGAAATTACAAGGAACACAAAGCTAGGCACAATGCCCTTATGAATCTTCGCCACACTTGCAAAGATTCTAGGCTCTTTAAAGCCTACGCATGGATAAATAAATGCAAAACTCACATAAGCAACACTAAGTGAAATCATCGCATAAAGGGCAAGTTGCGCCAAAAGCGGAAAAGGCACAAAGAGGCACACGCCAAAGCCCACCATTGTGGTGAGATAGCCATAAAATACTGCTTTATTGAATCTTGGGCGTGGCAGTGAGGCATTTGCAAAACTTGATGAATGTGTGTAAGCACCAAAAAAATGGTGGTGCATCATATAGTCAATGGCAATGTTTGAAATCCCCATACCAAAGCTTAGTGCCATAATTGTAACCTTAGGATACACACAAAGTGTGAGCAAAATCGCTATTGTATTTGAAAAAATCAGTGTCAAAATGGTGCAAAATGTAAGAAAAGGTATGCGAATAATCACAAAATATAGCACAATAAAAACGAGCGAGGCAAAGCTCAAGAGGAAATTGACCTCCTGCAAAATCAAATGCAAATTCTCTACACGCATAAAATCTGGCGAAAAATACACCAAAGTGGGATAAGTCTTTGCAAGATTCTTGAATGCTTCTAATGTGCCTTGCAATGCGCTATCCTCGAGACTCTCTAGCTCTACAAAAAGCATTAGCCCATAGTCCTTAGCCTCTAAATGCTTTGGTATATCTTGGCTAGATTCTATATTTTTTGCTGTATCTTGCAGAGTGTGTTGATTGTAAGAATTGCTTGAGGGATTAGCAAAGTGGTGCAAAAGTGGTGCAAAAATATTATTAGCATCTGTGCTTACAGCTTTAGAATCTTGCTTGAATGAAAGCAAATACTTTTCATTATGCGTCAAAAAATCATAGAGTTGCGCCTTAGCCCCCACATCATAGGCAACAATAGAAGCGACATTAGGCAAGGCTAAAAGGTATTTTTCAATCTCCTTTAGCTCTGTGAGTGCATTTTCATCAAAGCCTTTAATGGCGAGTGGCACATATTTTGAACTTGCAAAATACCTATGCGCCTCAATGAGAGTTTTGCTTTCATTTTGCGGAAACAAATCAAGCACCTCTTGGCTAATCCTCTCTGGCTTAAAAGTCAGCACAAAAGCACAAAGCACCGCGATAAAAAGTAATATAAAGATAAAAAAAAGTTTTTTGCCCTGCAATTTTGCACCCCTTATTGATGATTTGCCCTTGCCCTGCAATACTTGCTACCCTGCACATTTATCCCCGCCACAGATTCTAAAATCCTAGATATAAATTATAGAATCTATATCTTAGATTCTATAAAGTAAAACACAGGCTTGATTTTTTTGTTGCCACAAAAACATAAGCTCAATCAAAACACCCAGAAGCCACAAAACTAAAGGTTTTTTTGCTCTACATAATCTTGTATATTTTTTGCTGTAAGTGCGATTAAACGCTCCCTTGCCTTATCATACGCCCACGCGGTATGTGGCGTAAGGAGGAGCTTATGAGTAATGCTAGGATTCAAAAATGGGTGATTTACCCTCATTGGTTCAGTCTCTAGCACATCTGCGCCAAAATACATATCTTTACTTTTTAGAATCTCGGCTATGTCCTCCTCATTCACAATCCCGCCTCGCCCAACATTAATGAGTAATGCGCCATCTTTAAGGAGATGTAAATTTGTGCGGTTTAAGAGATTTTTTGTTTGAGGATTAAGCGGGGCGTGGATAGAGATAATATCGCTACCTGAAAGCAAAGATTCTAAACTTTTACGCTCATAATCACTCTGTGTATTTTTCCCACTTGTAGAGTAATAACTCACCTGCGCGTCAAAGGCTCGTGCCAAATGCGCCACGCGCTGCCCTATACTACCAAAACCAATAATTCCCCATTTTAGATCCTTAATCTCCCTTAATCCGCCATTGATATGCACGAAAATGGGGCTTTTGCTCCACGCACCACTTTTACAATACTCATCATAGTAATTAAGTCGCGCCAAAAGAGACAGCGCAATACTCAAGGTATGCTGCGCTACTGAATCTGTCGAGTATCCGGCGACATTTTTAACGATAATGCCCTTTTTTGCCGCAAAGTCCAAATCAACATTATTCATACCTGTGGCGGTAATACAAATGAGCTTCAAATCACTAAGTTGCGATAAAATCGTCTCATCAAGCACGACTTTATTTGTAAGCACCACCTCCGCGCCTTTGCAACGATTTAAGACTTCATTTGGTGCGCTAAAACCATAGCTTGTAACCTCTCCTAGAGCGTTAATCGCACCTAAGTTGCATTCACCTAGAGTATCTGCATCAAGTATAACAATTTTCATATCTTAGTCCTTTGAATAAAATTTGAGATATAATAGCATCTCACTTTTTCAATAGGGGTTATTTTATGCAAAAAAATACTAGGGTTGTGAAAATATTGCTAGATTCTCTCCCATTTATTAGAATCTTTCGTGGCAAGATTATCGTAATTAAATATGGCGGCGCAGCCCAAAGCAGCCCAGAACTCAAAGAAAAATTTGCTTTAGATATTGTCATTATGTATATGCTCGGGCTTAAGCCTGTGATTATCCACGGCGGGGGCAAACGCATTAATGAAGTGCTTGATACTATGGGGATACAAAGCTCGTTTAAAGACGGCTATCGTGTAACTTGCGCGGATTCTATGCGTGTAGTGGAAATGGTGCTAAGTGGCGAGATCAATAAAGAATTGACCGCGTTTTTAAACTTCCACGGAGCAAAGGCGGTGGGTATAAGTGGCAAAGACGCTCATTTACTCCAAGCGGTGGCGAAAGATGATGGTGCGCTTGGCTACACAGGCGACATTACACAAGTCAATCCCGAGTTTTTACTGCAAGTTATTGACAATAGTTTTGTGCCCGTGATTGCACCTATTGCAACAGGCGAAGGTGCGGGGCATTTGGGCTATAATATCAATGCCGATCTTGCCGCGTGCCATATCGCAAAAGCTTTGAAAGCAGAAAAGGTAATTTTTCTAAGCGATATTGCCGGGGTGCTTGATGCAAACAAAGAATTGATTTCTACACTCACACCAAAAAGCATTAGGGCACTTGAAAAAGAGGGAGTAATAAGCGGTGGAATGATTCCAAAACTCGAAGCTTGTGTGGATTGCGTGAAAAATGGTGTGGAAAAGGCACATATCATAGACGGACGCGTGGAGCATTCTTTGCTTTTAGAGCTTTTCACATCGCAGGGTATTGGCACACAGATTTACGATGATACACATTAATGAGGCAGGGCAAAAATGACTTTAGATTCATATCAATACAGCTTTTTAGAGAAGTTATGGCTCAAGCTAGAATCTCGCTCGGCAGACAAAAACACAGAGTATATTATTATGATCTTGCCCGTTATACTCTTTATGCAAAAAGAACGGCTCGATACTCTGCTTGATGATTTACCAAAGATTTTAGCACTCTATCTCAAGCCCCACCTTATCCAGCGCGTTTTTAGTCATATTGTGATTAAGCTCAAAAAATATGACAAAGACGAACAACTTTTTCTACAAGAACGTCATAAGGCACTAGAGTGTATCTCTATAAATATCCAGCTCTACGCACTTGTGCTTGATTTATTTGAGGATAAATCAGAACACGAACTTGCGATTATTGAAGAAATCGTGCGTAAAAAATATGACAAAGACTATCAGCTCAACAAAAAGAGTCGCCGACTGCTTTCCTATCAAGAAAAATATTGTAAAGACAAAGAAAATGTGATAAAAAATTAATCTTAAGGTATTTATATATTGTAAATCTTGCTATTCACGCGAATTGCAACGCGCAAACTAAAACAAGGTAGATTCTAAGCGCAAGATTTACAAACAAGATTCTATATACTCTAAGCACGGGGCAATGCTGTTCTTAAGTAGCATTGCCTACACTAGAATCTAGCAACTATAAGTAGTAAGGAACTCAAATGGGTGAGGGCGTGCCTCCCAAGGCCAAATCTCTGTTTCAAACTTATATGCTTTATAAGTTTGGATAAATTCTTCACTAAATACACCGCCTTCTTTAAGATATGCTTTATCAACAAGCATTTCCTCAATAGCGTGGCGCAAAGTGTGTGGTAGTTGTTTAATGCCTTTTTCGCGAATTTCATCTAAAGTAAGCTCAAAAAGATTGATTTCCATAGGCGCGCCCGGGTCAATTTTGTTTTTTATCCCATCAATTCCTGCGAGTAAGAGGCTTGCAAATGCAAGATAAGGATTTGCAGAGCTATCTGGGAATCTAAATTCCATTCGTTTTGCTTTCTCGCCGCTATTATATGGGATTCTGATACTTGCAGAGCGGTTTTGTGCGGAATAAGTGAGGATACTTGGTGCTTCAAAGCCCGGAATGAGACGCTTATATGAATTTGTGCTAGGATTTGTAAAGGCGGCTAATGCGCGTGCGTGTTTAAGCACACCGCCTAAGAAATGCAATGCCATTTCGCTTAAGCCTTGATATGCCTCTCCTGCAAAGAGATTATGTCCGTCTTTCCAAATGCTGATATGCACGTGCATTCCGCTGCCATTATCGCCATAGAGTGGCTTTGGCATAAAGGTTGCAGTTTTGCCATTGAGGTGGGCGACCATTTTGACAACATATTTAAGCTTTTGCACATTATCCGCCGCTTCAAGCATATCGCCAAACTTTACGCCAATTTCATTTTGCCCTTGTGCGACTTCGTGGTGAAGCACGAAAGTTTCTAATCCTACTTGATTAAGCACTTTGACGATTTCAGCGCGTAAATCCACCATAGAATCTACAGGTGGCACAGGAAAATACCCACCTTTTGTGCCGGGACGATGCCCCATATTTACACCGCCTTCAAACTCACGCGCACGATTCCATTCGCCCTCTTCGGAATCTATCTCATAATATTGACAATTCACAGAATCTTTAATCTTAATAGAATCAAATACAAAAAACTCATTCTCTGGTCCATAGTAGGCGACATCGCCAATACCGCTTTCTTTAAGATATTTCATTGCGCGTTTGACAATACTACGCGGACATTTCTCATAAGGCTCATTTTTATAAATATCCCAAATATCGCAAAAGACTACCGCAGTGGTATCAGCAGTAAATGGGTCAATGAAATACCGCACAGGTTCAGGGATAAGCATCATATCGGATTTATCTACGGGCTGCCAAGCAGGGATAGAGCTACCATCAAAAGGTATGCCCTCAAAGATTTCTTCGTTAATTGCATTGCGAGAAAAGCTCAAATGATGCCATACGCCTTTAATGTCACTAAAACGGAAATCAATAAATTCTACTTCATTTTCATCACAGAATCTAAAAAACTCTGCTACCGCTTGTTTATCTATGCTTACTCTACTCATCAATACTCCTTTAATGCTTTAATTTATAGAATCAAAATGTGGCGATTATAGCATAAGTGAATCTTTCTTTAACAAATGCCAAAGTTTTTAAAATAAATTTACTCTGTGTTCTTTAAGGATTCTATGAATTTGCGCTCATTGGGATTTGCTTTTGCGATATTCTAGCTCATCTCTTGCTCTACAACTTGTTGTTTTAGCAAGAATTCGTAACTCTTCATCACTAAAAGATGAGTATTCATCGTGTTGGTCTATGATACAGGGCTTACATTTGGGTTTATCGCAGAAAAAATATGTTTTAAATATGCCATCATTAACCCTTTTGCCTTTAGGACTATACCAAATTCCCCTGCCATCGGGATATAAGTCAAAATCCCATACTTCCCCATAAGCTTTGAGTGTGCCTTTTATCTCACAAGAAAAGCCACCAAATAATAATTGATAATTTCCTCCTGAATTTTGCACACTAGCATTATTAAAAAATTGCGCAATATCTTCTTTACTAAAGTTTTGCGTTTTAAAATCACAATTTGCATTAAAATCTCTTTTATTTGCATCTGAATCATCTCTAATATTAAAGTCTAATATCTCAATGTTTGCTTGGGCAGCATCATATTGATTTGCAAATTGCTCTAAAAGCGGTGTTATTGTCGCTCCTGCATTTTTAAGTCTGTGTATTTTAGTTTCTTGGTTTTGTATCAAAGATATTCTTGCCTTTTTAGCTTCTTCATCATTATTATCGATAGGCAGTGAGAGCTGAAAGCTAAGATTATAAGGATATTCTTCTCCTGCTCGTAAGGTTAAAAAAAGTGTGTCATTATAGGCTTCTTGGTAACTATCAATAGGCAAAAGCTTTTTCACAAGGGTAAAAGTTTGCTCATTATTTGCAGCAAGAAAAAGAGCATTTGCCTTACCCATAAGATGAATATCTGCTCCTTTTGAAAGCATATAGGGCAAATGCTCAAAATACCGCTCAATAGGCGTTAAATCTCCATTACTTTGATTAATATCTGCACCAGATTCTATGAGGATTTTTGCAATATCAAAATCTTTAGCAATAAGAAGTGGAGACCACGACTGCCCCTCCTCGCCATCGGGGCTTAGTCCAAGTGAAAGCAAATAGGTTAAAATCTCCTCACTCCCAGCCCACGCTGCCTTTCCCACAGCACATATATTTGATGAATCTAATGCGTGGAGATTTACCCCCTGCTTTATTATTGCTTTGAGTTCCTGCAAATTTTTTGATTGCGTAATGGCGGCAAAAAAAGCTTTTTCTAATTGCAGATTGCTTGTTGATTGCAAGGGCTTTTGTGTTAGATTTTGGGCGGAATCTCTATCTATTATGGTTGTTATGGAATGTTGCTTTAAATCCTCTTTGTTTTTTTGCGAACAGCTTATGAAGCATAGGGAGCAGAGGAAATAAACAAAAATCCTCATACAAGCCCCACTAATCTTTTTGCATTCTCATAAGTGGCTTTTGCGATAGGGCGGATAGAATCTGCACTTTTTGTAAGCACAGATTGGATATAGGCTTTATCTTGGCTGATTTTGGCATAGGATTCTTGGATAGGACGCAGAGATTCTATAATGACTTCCGCAAGAGCCATTTTTAAATGTCCATAGCCTTTGCCTTCAAATTCTGCCTCAATGCTTTTGCGGCTTTTTTGGGTAAAAATCTCATAAATGCAAAGCAAATTATATAGCCCTGCACGAGATTCATCAAAAACAATGTTGCTTTGAGAATCTGTAACGGCTTTTTTACATTTGCGCGTAATCACATCAGGGCTATCAAGCAAGAATATCGCGTGATTCTCGCCTTGAGCGGATTTACTCATCTTAGATTCTGGACTATCAAGCCCCATTACACGCGCACCAACTTGAGGTATCATCGGTTCTGGGATATTGAAGCATTCTCCAAAATCGCGATTAAATCGCATTGCAACATCGCGTGTAAGCTCTAAATGCTGCTTTTGGTCTTCACCCACAGGCACAAAATCGGCTTGGTAGAGCAAAATATCTGCCGCCATAAGTGCAGGATAATTAAATAAGCCGACATTAATATTTTTTGGATTCTTATTTGATTTGTCTTTAAACTGCGTCATTCGGCTCATATCGCCCATAGGGATATTGCAATCTAAAATCCACGCTAGTGCGGCGTGTTCATCAATTTGACTTTGAATAAAAAGATGTGATTTTTTCGTATCAATCCCACAAGCAAGGAGAATGCCTGCAAGCTCATAAGTTTTGTTTTGTAATTCTTGTGGGTTTTGTCGTATCGTAATAGCGTGAGAATTGACTACACAAAAGATATTTTCATACTGCTCTTGTGAATCTACCCAATGCCGCACTGCACCTAAATAATTGCCTAAATGAATATTGCCTGTGGGTTGAATGCCTGAAAAAACGCGCTTTTTGCTTGAAGTGTGAGACATACTATTCCTTAAAAATAAAGTTTATAGAAATTAAGTTCCAAAAGCAGTATTGTATCAATTTTAGCTTATATCACTTATATATTTTACTTAGATATTAAGTTAAATAACTTTGAGTAAAAGGAGAAGCGAGAAAATCTAGTTTCAATAGACCAAAACGACTTGGCAAAGCTAAAGGATATTTTAAAGATTATCCTGCGCAAATATCTTGCTATGAGATAAACATTAAAGGCGAAAATGGAGAATGCCCTTTGCTTAAAGCCTTACAATCTTATACTAAGAGATTTCGCGGGATTTCCTCAATCCTCGCAAACATCTTGGAAGTCTCATCATCTACCACAACCGCTTCACCTTTTTCAAGGCTTTCTAAACCTTGCATAAATTTTTGCAAAGAAAGAAAATAAGCCAAATCCCACTCGTCCTCTTCAAATATCGTGCCATACTTGTTTCCCTTTGTAGTGAGGATTTTATACTCCTCAATCTTGCCTTGCAAAAAACTCTCAAAGTCCTTGCCCTGCGCGTTTTTTCTGCCCTTGTGAAGCCCAAGAAAGAGTGCGTATTCTAGCACTTCTAAGGTTTTATCCTCAAACATCGCAAAGACAAAAGGTACGATTTCTCCCTCTGGCTTGGTATATACATCATCGTTGCTAAGCCCTTTAAGGTCTTTTGCGTTTAAAAACAAACTTAGCCCCGCTTTTGGCAAAGCAAAGAAGCTATTATCTAGCACTTCCTCGCTAAAAAGCTTGTTTTTAAGTGCGTAGATAAAAACTTGCTGCGCTCCTGTAAAAGTGTCTCTGTAATTATGCACCGCATTGTAATAAGAAAACGCCTCGGTGTAAATTTCACCAATACTAAAAGGGCTTAGCAAATCCCATATCTTTTTTAAAGTCTCTCCCTTTTTTATCCCTAAACACTCAAATTTTTTCGTTTGCGCCTCAATGTCAAGTATATCACTCCAAGCATATCTTAGTTCCTTAAGATAATCTTGCTTAAATTCCACGCCATTTTTAATAAGAAGTTCTGCAATATCTACCCTGCCACCATTTAAGGCACTTGCTAAAAAATCATGGCTTTTTTTGCCACCCTTTTGCGAAAGCAAAAAGTCTTTATCCTGTGCGTTTTGGATAATAAATTCTACAAGCTCTAAAGGCGCACAGGCAAGCGCACTCCTTGTTCCGGTGGTTCTTTCTTCTATCTCCACAAAGTATTTTGTATTGTTTATACATTTAAGCACTCTAGCTAAATCTTTATCGCTGATTTTCTTATTTTTCTTGCTTTCAAGGATTTGCTTTAAGTCCTCCAACGCTTGTTGCAAATGCTCTACATAAGAGCCAAACTTCTCTGAGCTGGGTCCTTCTTTTATAAAATCACAAACTGCTTTGATGTCTTTAAGTTGTTTCATTTTTTCTCCCTTGAATCATTCTTGCGTGGCACATTATATTGTTTTTTTGCAATCAAGTTCAGGCGTTGAATCCGCAGACAAAAGATTCTAAAAATTGCATTGAACCTTGTAAATCCCTAACGAATTTTATACAATGCTAAATGAAAACACAAATTTTGCAGAAGCGCGCTTTCATATCAAAGAGTTTCAAAAGGTTTAAGAGGAGAAAGTTTGCGATTAGAATCTATTGTTTTGACAGCCGTGCTTCTTGTGCTTGCTTGTGCAAGTTTCTTTTTGATTGTCAATGTATTTGAGTTAAGCCATACAAGTATTGCGCTTATCATTTTTATTTTGGGGCTGATTTGCGCAAAATTTGTCTTTCCTATGATGATAAAAGCCAAAGTAAATCAAAAGAATAAAGAATCTAACAAAGAGGCACATACAACGAAAAGAGCAAAAGAAAAAGCCATAAGGATAGAGGCGCAAGATAGGAGTGATGAGTCTATTGAGATAACATTTCCAGAGGAACAAGGGCAAGAAAGCTTAGTGAAAGATACATTAAACTTAAAGCAAGTAGTGAGCGACCCAAACTCTATTTACCACACAATAATCCACAACAAAAGGACTTTGCTTGATTTTCTTTTTATGCAAAGCAAAAAGAGCGGGAGAATCCCAAATATCGCTCTTTTCTTTGGCTTGGATTGTAAAATTAAGAAAAAAGACATTAAAGCTGTTTTGGACGCGTTTAATATCAGTTTTTATGATGAAAATATAAATGAGAATTTTAAAAGAAGCTTTGCATTTATCACACAAGCAAAGGCTGATTATGGGTTGATTGTGCTAGAAAAAGAAAGCGGAGAGCTTATTGATGTCATTCTTGCTAATGAAACGATAAATAATATATATGATTTAAGTCTTGAAATCTGGAATCTCTTTGAAAATGCTAACCCTTATCCACAGGCAAAAAGCTTAAGTGGTAAGAGTTGTCTGCTTTTGTATGATAACTTTATCACGCGATATAGTGGGGATATATACTTTCATATGGGTAGCATTAACTCACTTGATATAAGAGAAAGGCTTAAAGATAAAAGGGAGCAAAATATCTTTGGCTATATAGAGCGAGGCGTATCAAGTGGCATTGATAGTAGCGAATGTGAATACAATAAGGAACAAGCACAAAAGGCATTAAGGGCTTTAAGTGAGTATTTTGATGATGATATGTTGGCTTTTGTCAATACGACTAGCTTTAATGCACCCTTTAGTGCGCTAGTCAAAGATAATGGCAAAAAGCTACAAGTGCTGTTTTTTAGCGATGAATACGATTCTAATGGAGTAGATGTTGATAATAATTTTTTTACTGACCCTTATCTAGCCCTGCTTGATACACTAGGAGAAGAGGAGGAAATTTATGCGGAATCGCTTTATGGTGTAAATTTATTAGAACCAAAAGAACAAGCAGAATCTATGCAAGATAATGAAAAAGACGACAATAAAGAGCAGAATTGGGACTTCAAGGCAGATTCTTTTCATATAAAATCCTTTGATATGACAAAAGCCATTATACAATCGGTAAGAAATGCAAGTAATGCAATGGAGCAAGATATTGAAGAATACGATGAAGTAAGCAGTGAGCATAAGGAAATGTATCTGCAAAAAGAGAAGCAAAATGCGTTTATTGCAGTTTTCAAACTCTCAAATGAGGAGTATGCAAAACTCACACCAAAAGACTTTCAAAATTACCAAAAAGAGCTCAACTCCTTGATTAAGAATTTTGTCATTGCCATTGAACATTTTGAGGAGGAATTAGAGGTAGAATATACGCAAAACTTGCGCAATATACTAGAGGATAAAAAGAGCGTTATTTTTGTAGAGAGTTTTCTCCCGTTAAGCTTACCAAAGAGTTTAAGATTTTTGAGTGGGGAATCTAAACAATTACTTAAAGGAGCGAATCGCACTTTGTTTTTGAATCTTATAAGAGCTGGAGCAGAGGTAGAATGGGAGCTTGTGGAACAAGCGGAAAATGCCGCACAATGGTATATTTCATCACAGCTGCAAAGATACAATCTCTATCAAGCATTGCGAAAAAACAAAGATTCTAAACTTTATGATGAAAAATATTCCATAAGTGATGAGCAAAAAGAAGCCTTTGTGCTTTCACTTCCTACAACCAAAATCCTACAAGAACTTTGTGCGATTCTTAGGTCTGCCTATTATACAGATGGCACGGTGCAAATAAGGGCTTTGCAAAGTCTCGTGCAAGAATCCGAACTTGATGAGTGGATTTTGCCTCAATATGAGGAACTTTTCATAGGTGGGGAAGCTACCAATTATGATTGGCAATTACTTTCTTATGAGAGGGTGCAAAATCAGCAAAACTATGATGAAGCCTATAATGCAACCATAGAAAAACTTAAAAAATCTCTACAATCTGGAGAGCAAACACTCTTTTATGAGGATATTTTAAAATATGAAGATTCTCTAAAAAATAGGGTAGATTCTCAAATACTACACAAAAGAGGCAAAGCAAAAAGACAAATGGGTAATAAAGAGGTAGATAGCACAGACAGAGAGGGTGCTTATGATATGCTTTTTAAGGCAATTATGCTTTCAGATTTTGATTTATTTCAAGAGGCAATCGCTAATGGAGCAGACGCAAATGGTGTAGTAAGTGCAAAACAAGCGGAGAGCGAACTTGCAAGGGAGCAATATTTGTGTGAAGAGGGTGCAAGTCATTATGCTATGGCGGTTGGCAAAATTTTAGATTGCATAGCACTTGATGATGAGGATTTGAGTGAGGAATCTTTGAAAGAAAAATGTGAGGAAAGCTTTAAGATTGTCTATGCGATGAGGGATTTAAATCCCTGCAATGAGGCATTAGAATTTACAAAAGAAATGCTGCAAGATACACACGATGACTGGTGGTATGAAGCTTACAAAGAAGCTGATGAGTTTGGCTATGAA
Organism: Helicobacter sp. MIT 03-1616; assembly: GCF_000765685.2. Taxonomy (NCBI): domain Bacteria; kingdom Pseudomonadati; phylum Campylobacterota; class Epsilonproteobacteria; order Campylobacterales; family Helicobacteraceae; genus Helicobacter; species Helicobacter sp. MIT 03-1616. The sequence goes on from NZ_JROY02000013.1 coordinate 51,953, forward strand.
GGCGATTTAGATGATGAGGAGGCACTGCATACTTGGCTAAGAAATCATAAGCCTTTAACATACTTTGAAGTGCTAGGCAAAGAGCTAGGTTTGGATTTGGAATTAAGCTGGGAATGAAGTAAGGCTCTAAGGATAAAAATATAAAATCAATACTAAATGATTTGATATAGAATCTTGTTTGTTGCATTAAAGCTTAAAAAATAAATTTTAAAGAGGAAGACACAATGGAAGATTTAGCAAAATTGCAAAGGCGTTGGGAATAAGCATTTGAATCTATGCCCAAACTCTATGAAACACCCGAAGGTTTAATGGTAAGTTTCACTTTAAGTGAAGATACCGATACGATTCTCTTTAAAGAACCTTGGGAAAACTTTGAACTAGAAGATGATGAGGAAGCAGAGTGGAGAATAAGCTTTTTTAGTATTAGCGAAAATAAACCTTTAGGATATTTAGAATACAAGGAAGCTTTAGAGAAATTACAAGATTATGCTTTAATGCAATCAGAAGAGAGAATCTTAATAAAAGCTATGAGTTTAAAAGAGCTTGAGGGCTTGGGATTAAAAGGATTGTAAGACAGAGGATAGTCTTTATCAATAATTTTAGATTTAATAAAGGATTTGAGATGATACAGCAGAAGATATTAGATGAAATTGTTATAAATTTTTGCAAAAAGCTAGACAAATTTTCAGCACAATATGGCTTAAAAACAGAGGAATTTATAACTTTTGGTGTTTTTGATAATTTACTTTTTACTTTTGAACATTATTTAGAGCAAGAGGAAGATTGCATAAGTCTTGATGTTTCTTTTAGGGTGAAATCCATAAAAAGCGATGAGATTCTATGCTCTAGCCTAGAGCTTGATGAGCCTGATTTGGACTTTAAAATCTTAAATGAATATGGCGTAAGGTCTTTTCCTTATTCTTTTAAAAGTATGGAATTTTCCAATATGCAAGAATTGCAGGAATTTGCTTTAGATGATATGCCTAGTGATTCTTATCATAATTTTTTGAGTGCCTACAAGGAGAGCATAGAATCTCTTTTGGAAGCCTTTAAAGTCGACACATCTAGCACGATACAAGGACTTTATGATTTTGTTTATAAATATGAAAATAATAAAGATGTGTTTTGGAAAGATAGAACCCTAATGCAAATTTTACTTCTTATAGAGTTAAACCAAAAAGAACAAGCACTTAAGATTTTAAAAAATGACCCAAGAACTAATGAAGAACGTAAGATTTCTATAGAATATGATAATGAGGAAGTAGAAATATTTGATATTTTGATTTATTCTTTGGAGAATAATATTATATGAGTATCTCAAGCCAAAAAGATGTATTTAGACTACGATTGCAATACTTTTTATATGGCAAGGACTGATGAGCAGATTTTGAATTATCTTAATGACGAGGAATTAAGGCAAGATTTGCAAAGCTTTGTGGAATCCAAGGCAAAAGGCAAATAAATCACGGGGCTTTTGGGAATCCTCTAAAAGGAGAAAGAAAATGAAGTTTAAGAATATAAAACACGGAATCCCCTTTCAAAGAGAGTTTGAGTTAGAGGGTGCAAACATTGACTTGCGCAATGATTTTTGCTTGTATAAAATCACAAACAGCGCAAAGACTTTGGAGCTGTTTTTCAAATCAAATAAAACAAATATATGCGATGTAAAAATGACTTTTTGGGATTGTAAGTTATTACACTTATGCGCGTATTGTGAGGATTTAGGGAAATGTCAAGCTCATTTTATAGATTTAGTAAGGACGAATTGGGACAATATGACAGGCTATATTGAAAAAGATGATGAAATGCTCCTTAGCCTATATTTTGATGAAGATTTGGAATCCATTACTTTGTATTGCAAGAGCTTTGAAATAGTTTTTGTGCAAGAAAATGCCCAGTCAAAGGAAAAACAATGACAAGAGAACAAGCGGAGCTAATCATCAAAGAGGAGCAGTTAATTTATACAGATTGGTATCCTTCTTATGAGCACGTAGGAGAATTTCATCTTACTATGTGGTTTGATTCTAAAAGTAATAAATTCGAGGTGCTTTACATTGGAGAACGAGGCTGTGTCGAGCGTGAATATGCCTTTGATTATGAAAGAGAAGCAATCGATAAAATGCTGCAAATGAATTATTGGCGTAAATATTATGATAATGAAATAGACTTGAGCGGTGATGATAGAAAAGAACTCGCTTTACAAGTCATCAAAGAGGAACGTTTGCAAGTCATTTGGGACAATGAGGCTTTGAAGCCCTTATGTGCGGGTATTAAGCACGATAAACAAAGAGATAAATATATTTTTTTATCACAGATTCTAAAGCAGAAGTGATAGAGTGGAGGAGTATTGAGTTTGAGGGAGATAGATATAGTGAAACTTTTGAAGAAGTATTTAGTGATGAGGATACAGCCCTCTATGCGCTTATTAATCGTGCTAGAATGATAAAACAAGGAAAGATAATTTTGTGTTAAGGTATCTTTATCAAGATTGTTTCAAAATGATACTAATTTAAGCAAATTCTCGTTAAAATCACATTTAAATCTATTGAAAGAAAGGAGATACAATGCTTGAGATACGATGGCATTCTCGTGCTGGGCAAGGCGCTGTAACAGGTGCGAAAGGTCTTGCCGATGTAATTGCAGGCACAGGCAAAGAAGTGCAAGCTTTTGCTGTCTGTATCCTGCTGTTTTTTGATAAAGCTCCCCTTTGATGTCTAGCACCACGCAACTTTGTGGTAAAGACAAGAGATTAGGAATAG
>NZ_JROY02000014.1:0-51949 GCF_000765685.2 Helicobacter sp. MIT 03-1616
TCTAATTCCTTGCCGCTTTTGTAGTCATATCCTGCGTTTTCTAAATGTTGCAGGAGCAAGGATTCTATGGCGTTTTCATCAAGCTTTTGAGGTTCTTGCATTGTTGATTCCTTAAAATTTGTTTAAAACCTGCATAAAAATTTAAAGTATTGTAGCGAAATATTAAATAGAAATTAAGGATACACGACATAATCTTTAGTTATAATAATTGATTAATAACACAGCTTTTAGAGGATATATTGTGATTTTGAATTACGAAAATAGCAAAATTATAAGAAATATTCCATATCAAGAAAGCGATATTGCAAAAATTTTTGGCAAGAAAAAAGGCAAAGAATTCCAAGACTTTATCAATCAAATCTCCAAAACCTTTGAAATTACAACAGAAAAACTCATAAATTTTGCAAATGCCTTTGATATTCCTTTTGCTTACCTATTTTTAGATGAGATACCACAAGCGGAGGAATCTTTGCCAGATTTTAGAAGCAATGGTGCAGAATTTAGCCAAAACCTCAAATCTTGCATTGCTTCAAGCAAGAAAAAGCAAGAATGGTTTAGAAATTATCTTATAAGAAATGGACACAGCAAGTTCTTAGCAAATCAAAATTTAACTTTAGACAAAGACATTATCCAAGCTATCAAGCAAATGACACAATTTAATAAAGCAAAAAAATACTCAAAAGGGAAGAGGTTTAACTTTCTTAAAAATAATATTGAGCAATATAATATTATCGTGCAACAAAGCGGAATCTCACAAAACCAAACACGTAAAGCCATTAGCTTTAATGAATGCAGGGGTTATGCCATTTATGATGAATACGCACCCCTTATATTTATAAATTCTAAAGATACAAGCGAAAATGGAAAAATTTTTACTCTCTTGCACGAATTAGCGCATATTTTATTAAAACACAGCGGCGTAAGCTCTTATGATTTTGATTTACAAGAAGAATATCGTTGCAATAACATTGCAGGAGAGATTCTAATGCCAAGCGAAGCCCTTAAATCAAAATGGAAACGACAAATTCCTATTCAAGCAAATATAGAAAAATTGAAAAATGATTTTGAAATGGCAAGTCCTCTAGCACTTGCTACTAAAGCACTTTTGCTTAAATTAACAGATAATGAAAACTATCAGGAGTTTAAAAATGCAGAGCTAGAACAATTTTCAAAAAATAAAGATACCAAAGGGGGTAATTATTACTCTAATATTATTGCCTCCAATAGCAAAAACTTTACTCAAAGTGTGATTATTGATACACTCAATGGCTATGAAACCTATAAAGAAGCACTTAATTTGCTTAGCATTAAGGGATTTGATAAGTTTGATAAACTTGCCAAAGAACTAAAGGCAATTCAATGAATAAATATTTGATTGATACAAACATTTTTATAGAATCCGCTTACAGATTTTATGCCTTTGATATATGCCCGGGATTTTGGGAGTTTTTAAATAAATGCGCTAGATTAGATTCTGTAAAATCCATTGACAAAGTTTATAAAGAAATAACTTCTGATAATCCCAAGTTGCAAGATTTTAAAGAGCAGTTAAACAATAGGAGATTTTTCCTATCCATAGAAAACATTAGCCTAGAATCCTATGCAGAAGTTTCCCAAGCATTACAAACAATGCAATACACAGATATAGCAATCAAAGATTTTTCTAAAGGAGCAGATTATTTTCTCGTAGCACTTGCTTATCAAGAATCCTACACTATCGTAACGCACGAAGCCAAAAGCGGCAATAATGCTAAAAACACGATAAAGATTCCTAATGTCTGCGAAAGCTTAAAGATTGATTGTATAGATATAGCAGAATTTCTAAGACGCGAACAAGCAAGGTTTATCTTAGAGAATACAACACAACAAGAATCTTAAAGCCTTTACAGCTCTATTTCTTAACTCCTTGCTGACGCGTTCTAATTCCTTGCCGCTTTTGTAGTCATATCCTGCGTTTTCTAAATGTTGCAGGAGCAAGGATTCTATGGCGTTTTCATCAAGCTTTTGAGGTTCTTGCATTGTTTTTCCTTAGGATTTAAAAAGTGTGCTATGGCTACCCACAGAGATACAAGTAAGAATCAAAATATCCTCTTGCTTTTGGTAGATTAGCAGCAAGTCTGGCTTAATATGGCATTCGCGAAAATCCTCAAGATTCCCCTTAAGCTTATGGTCTTTATATTTGGAATCCAAAGGCTCATCATTGGCAAGCTTGCCAACAATATGCAAAACAAGTTTCACATCATCAAGACAAAGTTTTTTGAGTGCCTTTTTGAATCGTTTGGAATGTTCAATGCGATACTTCATCTAGCATTGCCTTTTTGAAATCCTCAAAGCTTTCATATCGCTCTACTTCCCCATTTCGCACTTCTCTAATAGCTTCCAAAAGCTCATCGCTTGGCTGCTTTTCTAAGGAAGTTTCGTTTTGTTCTATGATTTTTATCTTGGAATCACACGCCTTTGCCATACTCTTTACCGCTTTTGCAAATTGTTTATTTGCGTTTGTAATAATTAAGGTCATTCTTGCTCCTTCCCTTGTTGTATCTGCCTTTAGGATTCCACATTTTGCGGGATATTATAGCAAAAGTTGAGCAAAGGTGGAAGCGCAATAGATACGCTTATCTAAATATCCAACAAAAGTTCATATTGAATATTTTTATTTTTCTGGCAATAATACGCCTGATAAAATTCAAAGTCTTCTCTATTTTCTATTTTACATTTTTCATCTATAATTTTTTTAATTTTTATTTTGTCTTTCATAGAGGTTCTCATTCCGAAAATAATTCCACATAAATCTTTAAAATGATATTTAAATTTTCTATTTTCTTTATCTATTTCATCATCTAAAAAGCTATCCATTACAATGCGATATTCTTTTTCATAATCCCAATCTTTCGTTTTAATGAGAATCTCTTTATAAACATTATTCCAATATTGATTTAGTCGTTTATTTCTATTGCTAGAAAGCATATCTAGTATCGGGCTTTTATTGCCGCTTTCATCTACATACCAAGTAGAAATTAATGCTGGGATAGGCAGTCTCCCAATCGTTTCAAAAAAATTTATTTCGTTATACGAATCCTCATAATTTATTTTTTCAAAATTATATTTATGCCACTCTCCTTTGTCTTCATTGTGTCTTTTGCCATACAATTCCAACGAATTATTTTCTGATTTAAATATCAAACAAATGCCTTTATGTCCATCTCCATAATGCCCCCAAATAGAAGAGTTATGAGCCTCTTCCATAAAACAAGCTATATAACATTCTGGATACATTAGTTTTTCTAAATTTTGCACATAAAAATCCATAAATTCAAAAAGGATAAAATTTCTATTTGATGATACTTCAGTATCTTGCAGCTTACCTAGATAAACAGAGTGCATAATATTTTTATATACATCAAACAAATCTCTTAAAATATCTTTATTCTGCTCTTCATTTTCATTAATCAGTTTTTCAATATTATCAACCATAGTGATGACCATAGCAAGAGGTTGGGTATTTTTTGGATAGTCAAATCCTCTATATTCTATGAAACCTTGCTCAATATAATACCTTTGTATAATTCCAAGTGCAATGTAATGGATTGTGCTCAGGTAAAACAACAGCTCTTTTCTACTTACCGCAGTGGTTCGCCTAGAGATTGCTTTAATTGTCTTACCACATACTTGTATAAATTCTTGATAGATTTTGTCAAAGGATTCTCTATACATTGGTGTAGGAAAATCTCTAGCTTCAGCATATAAAGGTATAAAATCTGAAATCTTACATTCAAATTTTTCTCCACCTAAAGCATAAGCTCTGCAAATCCATTCTAAACACTTAAAATAATGCCTAAAAAGATTTTGCCAAACAATCTTATCCCCCTTAAATACAATATTTCTAAAACCTTCCATAGGGTCGTTTAACTCATCAAGAGAGGCAAAATAAATCTCTTGATTCTCTAACTCTTTATATTTAAAAATACTTTTTAAACTCCGCAAACGATAGAATATTTTGTTATTTTGCTCACTCATTTTCACACTTCCATTTCCCCGCTTAAGAGTTTTGGTAGCATTATATCACGCAGAGATTCTAAACTTTGAATTTCTTTCATATTATGGGATATTTTATTGAAAATATTAATACATATATTTTCAAACATTAAAACCAAATTACTATCTGGAATTAAAATTTCTATGTTTGCTATATCACTTTGTCTAATAAGTGGTTGTGTGCTACCAACATTAAAATTCTCTAACTTTAGTTCTTTCAATAGAAAATATATAAAGTAAAAATGCTTTTTAGGTTTTACAATTAGCGTATTATCAGATAACCAAACTTTTTGGGGAGAATTAATTAGAAAAATTTTGCCTAATGTTCCTACTCTACCTGTATATATTAATCTTTCATCACATAAAAATTGATTTGTTCTCCCTATAATTCCGTTTGCACCCAAAATTTCATACGCCCCATTTTCTACAAAAAATTCTCTCTTTAGCGGTTTTCCACTTTTTATTTCTATATAATCCCCCAACTTACCGATTTGCCACTCGTTGCGGTTGGGATTGTCTATAAAGGTATGGCGGAAGAGAGTGAGGCTTAAGGATTCTAGAGTTTTGTTTTGGCGATGAAGCAAATCTATCTTATCGTCCAAACTACTTAGAATCTCCGCGATTTTACGCTGTGTCTCAAGGGGCGGAAGCAAAAACTCATAATCCCTTATAACCTCTATTTGCACTCTTTCTCTGCCTGAACTTCCTGTCATTGATTTGATAGCAGTTTCTCTAAAATTTTCACTTCTTGCCAAATAATACAAAAAGTGCTTGTCGCTTATATTTTCTTTTTCTCTTAAAATAATAAATTCGGTAGAGCCAAAAGCAATTTCATTGTTTTCTAAAAAATCAACAAAAGCAGTTTTGCCATTTTCTAAACAAGGTGTAATCCTTGCTAATAGTGTATCACCATTTTTAAATTTGCTTCCACCTTTAAAAGATTCCATACTAAAAGAATAAATTTTTTTATTAAATGGTTCTAAATTGTCCATAGAAACTTTTTTGGCAAGTGTATTTTTCTTGATAGATTCTAGCGGATTTATCTCCGCTACCTCCCCCAACTTCACCCTTTTCCAAGTGGTTTTATTCATTGCTTGCCTTTGTGAGATTCTATGCTTTGCTTATACTTTGAGAGATTGACTTAAAACACTTCACTATGAGAGCCAACATTAATTGCCTTTAGAATGAGTAAATCTTCTATTTTGTCATATATCAAAACTAAATTTGGTTTAATATGACATTCCCTTAAGCCTTTTAAACTACCTTTTAATTTGTGGTCTTTGTATTTTGGCTCTAAAGTTTCATCATTTGCAAGGCGGTTTAAGAGATTTTCAACAAGGCTTAAATCTTCTTTGTTAAGTTTTTTTACTGCGTTTTTATATTGTTTTGAATAAGCGATTTTATATTTCATTCAAAATATCTTTGTGCATTTTTTTAGCATTTGAATAGGTTTTTAATTTGCCTTGTTTGTAGAGTTTATCCATTTCCTCACTCTCTTTTTCCATTTGGGCAATAGCTTCTGCTCTTGATTTTTGTGTTCTTATCTTTGCCTTAATTCCCTTAGCCAACCCCTTAAAAGCTGGCAAAAACTCTTCTTTGACATTTTCAATGATAAGTGTCATTGTGTATCCTTTGGCTTGAAGTTTTTTAATTATAGCAAATTTTATAATCTTTATTTTATTTCACTTGCATTAAGTTTTGCCTTTTTTGCTAAATCCTCAATGCCAATCAAAGAGTGCCGCTAAGTAGTCGCCTCTGCTTCTTGCGCACTTTTATAATCCTCCAAATCCTCTAAATAATTTGCCAATGCCTTTGTGATAATCGCTTCTATTGGCTGTTTCGTATTCTCTTGTGCGAGATGAAGCAAGTTTTGTGCTTCTTTGGATAAGGCGATATTCATTATTTTTCCTTTGCTTCCTTTATTTATTTTCTAGGCATTATAGCAGATTACGATGAAACTTTTACATAAATCATCACGGCTTGCGTGTTAATATTAAATCCCCCAACTTCACCCTTTTCCAAGTGGTTTTATTCATTGCTTGCCTTTGGAGTCTCGTATTGATATTGGAGTTTGATTACACTTTGAATCTCTCCCACAGCGATAGCATCTTTGAGATTATAACCCAAATGTAAAAGCAAGATTTCCAAATCTTTTTGGAATTTTATTTTTGTGGGTTTATTATGAAAAATCTCATTTCTTGCATTGCGGATTTTGTTAATTTTAGTCAGCAAGGATTCTTTTGTGCCATAGGTTGGGAGCATTTGGTTTTTATATTCCTTTGGATTTTTAAACAATGGGGCAAGTTCGCTCGAATGATTGTCTAAAATTTGTTGCAAATCCCCTAGAGAAAAAATATCAAAAACTTCAAAGGTGTTTTTAAAGCTAGAGATTTGTAAATGTCTTTTATCTGTAATGTTTGCGATTTGCCTTAAAAGCTTATTTTCTTTGGCGTTTTGACTTTGGGGTTTTAAAAACCAATCATCTTTATCTTGGTTATATAAGTTTGCGATTTCAACTGCTAATGTGCTACGCAAGGCATTTTCAAAACAATGCAAAAGTAAAAAATGGGCTTGATGAGTTTTGCGCCTTTTGTTGTAGAAACTCATAATAAAATCAAAAAGATTATCTGTATGAAATTTAGGTAAAACAATCTGTGCTTCCCTGCACACTCCCCATAAATAGCGAAAATGTAAAACTCTTATGCTTTGCGTAATGCGTTTGTCAAAATCAGATGTCAGTAAATGGGGATATTGCGTAAATAAGTCTTTTATTTTGTTTAAATTCTCAATCTCTAGGTTAAAATGTCCCATTTATCCCCTTTGTTAAACTTGTGTTTAGGATAATTATACTATAATCCTTGCAATTCAGAGAGCTTACCGCGATGAATCGTGGGTGCTTGTTGGCTTAGCTGATGAGAGGTTACTCTGAATTTTGTATTTTTATGCTTTTTGCGATTCTTATCACTCTATAATCTTCTACTCTTTCATTTTTCTATCAACGCAAGGTTGGCTAGAATCCTTTTATTTAATGCCTCTTCCTCTTGCATTTGAGATTGCAACTCCTCTTTTAAGCGTGTAAATTCTGTCTCAAAGTCAAAATCTTCCTCACTTTCTTCTAAGCCTACAAATCTGCCCGGTGTCAAAGTGTAGCCGAGTGCGGCGACTTCTTGTAGGGAAGCGGATTTGCAAAAGCCCTTGATGTCAGCATAAGGTGGGGTGGATTCTTTAGAATCTGCAAAATCTGTGCCTTGTGGATTCTGTGCTTTTTGCCACGCGTGGTAAGTTTGGCTTATCCTTTGAATATCCTCTTGCGTGAGAATACGATTTTTGCGATTAATCAACTCGCCACAATTTCTTGCGTCTATAAAAAGGATTTCTTTATTTGTCTTGGAGCGGCGCATAAACCACAGACAAGCGGGGATTTGCGTGTTTAAGAAAAGCTTAGCGGGGAGATTGACAATACAATCAATGAGATTAGATTCTATCAAGTTTTTGCGTATCTCGCCCTCACCGCCGGTGTTGCTTGTGAGGCTGCCTTTGGCAAGTACAAATCCCGCCACGCCTTTAGGGGCAAGATGATAGAGGAAGTGCTGAATCCACGCATAGTTTGCGTTTGTAGTAGGGGGAGTGCCAAACTTCCAACGTCCATCAAGCTTTAAGAGTTCGCCGCTATAATCGGAATCGTTAAAGGGCGGGTTGGCGATGACAAAATCCGCTTTTAAGTCCTTATGCGCGTCATTTAAGAAGCTACCCTCGCTATTCCATTTAACTTGTGAGGAGTCAATTTGTCTTATGGCAAGATTCATCTTCGCTAGTCGCCAAGTCGTTTGGTTGCTCTCTTGTCCATAAATAGAAATATCATCAATGCTGCCTTGATGGCTTTGCACGAAAAGTTCGCTTTGCACAAACATTCCCCCACTGCCACAACAAGGGTCAAATACGCGTCCTTTGTAAGGCTCTAGCATCGCAATAAGAAGTTCTACAACGCTTTTTGGTGTGTAAAACTGCCCGCCCTTTTTGCCCTCACTTAGCGCAAACTCACCTAAGAAATATTCAAAAATATGTCCCAAAATATCGCTACTTTGGGTTGAATCTCCTTGCAAAGAGAGATTAGAGAGTAAATCAATCAACCCACCTAAGCAAATAGAATCTAGATTTTCTTTGGCATAGACTTTGGGCAAAACGCCTTTAAGGCTTGGGTTTTCTTGCTCTATGGTTTGCATTGCATTATCTAAAAGGCTGCCGATATTGCTTTGTTTGGCGTTTTCCATAATGTAGCCCCACCGCGCCTTTGTCGGCACGAAAAACGCATTGTAGGCAAGGTATTCGTCTTTATCCTCCGTATCTCCACCTTCGCTTTGCACTCTTTCAAAAGTAGCTTGAAAGCTATCGGAGATGTATTTTAAGAAAACTAAGCCCAAAACGATATGCTTGTATTCGGCGGCGTCAATGTTTTTGCGGAGTTTATCGGCGGATTTAAAAAGTGTTTGCGCCAAAGTTTTATAAGAATGTGCCATAAAAACCTCTATACTTTCATTGATTTGATAATCTCACAAAATCCTCTAGCACATCAAAAACGCGTTTAGATTCTATAATGTCTCTTGCTAAAAAATATCCCTCTTTGATACTCTGCGCTTTACCTGCAAGGCATAACGCTGCACCGGTATTAAGTGCAACAAGCTGCGTTTTAGGAGAGCGTAATGACTGGGGTGAAGCAGAAAAAATATCAAGGCTAATGCGCTTATTTTCCTGCACATCTCCTCCACAAAGCTCTGTATAAGGGACAAAATCAAGCCCTATCTCACTTGGATTAAACACATAACTTTTAATCACACCATTATTAAGCTCTGTAATTTGTGTGGGTGCGCAAAGTGAAATTTCATCATAATAATCAAATCCGCTTACAACCATTGCCCTTTTTATACCCAAAATATCAAGTGCGCGCGCCATAATCTCGGTATATGCCTTATCAAATACACCAATAAATTGATGTGTAACATTGGCAGGATTTGCTAGAGGACCGATAAGATTAAAAGCTGTCTTAAAGCCTAGTGTTGCCCTTGCAGGAGCAGCAAATCGCATAGCAGCGTGAAACTTTTGAGCAAACAAAAATGTAATACCAATATTTTTATAAACATCAATACAAGTTTGCACCTCCATATTGATATTTACGCCAAGTGCGCTTAGCAAATCTGCCGAACCAGACTTTGAAGTAATCGCCCTGTTGCCGTGTTTGATAATCTTTACTCCAGCAGCTGCAAGAAGCAATGCACTTGTGGTAGATACATTAAAGGTTTTATGAGGAGAGCCTCCTGTGCCTACCATATCAAGACGCACCTCATTGCTTAGTGGTAAAGGAAAGGCAATGGCTTTTTTCTTCAATACACTTGCAAATCCCGCTAACTCCTCCGCATTCACACCTTTAATCTCAAGGCTTGTCAAAATACTGCCAATTTGCGCATCACTCATATTGCCTTCTGTAATTTCGTCCATTACATCATAGGCTTGTTTAAAGCTAAGATTTTCACCCTTTAGAGTGCTTTTGAGATATTGCTTGATAGGAATAATCTCACGCGTATAGTGCAAGAAATTTAAAAGCATTTTCTCACCCTCTGTTGTGCCAATAGATTCAGGGTGAAACTGCACACCCATTAGCTGATGACTTTTATGCTCAATCGCCATAATTTCTCCATCTTCACTCCACGCGCTCACTTCAAAACATTCGGGCAGCTCGTGTGCTTTACCTACAAGCGAGTGATAGCGCACAATAGGCGTGAGCGGACTAATATGCCTAAAAAGCCCCTTGCCATTATGATGTAGCGGCTCAACCTTGCCGTGTGCGATATTTTTTGCATTGACAATCTCCATTCCAAAAGCCGCCATAATCGCTTGATGTCCTAGACAAATTCCTAAAATGGGATACACACCTTGAAACTCCTGCACGATTTGGATAGAAATCCCTGCTTCTTTTGGTGTTTTTGGACCAGGACCAATAATGATATATTGAGGATTTAGCTCTCTTATCTCTTCAATACTTATCTTATCACTGCGCACTACCTTTATAGGAAAGCCAAAGCGATAAAATGCTTGATAAATATTATAAGTAAAAGAATCATAATTATCAATGAGCAAAATCATTTTTGTTCCTTTAGTTTTTTACTCTAGTCTTTAGGAGCGAGCATATCAAGCATTGATTGGACTTTATTTTGTGTTTCAATAAATTCACTTTTGGGAATAGAATCTTGCACCACACCCGCACCGGAGCGCACATAATACACGCCATTTTGATACACTGCACTGCGTATGGCAATGGCAAAATCCATATCTTCATTATACGTGAAATAGCCTATCGCACCGCCATATATGCCTCTAGCACTTGATTCTAGCCGCTCTATATTTTTTATCGCTTCAATCTTTGGCGCACCGCTTAATGTCCCCGCAGGAAAGGTAGCCTTAAACGCATCTCGTTTAGCAAAACGTTTAGAATCTAGCTCACCTTGGACTTGGGAAACGATGTGCATTACACGCGAATAACGTTCAATTTTATTACGATACACAACCTCTACACCCCCGCCTACACTCACCTTACCTGCGTCATTACGCGCCAAATCAAGTAACATTAAATGCTCACTTAGCTCTTTTTCATCACTCAAAAGTTGAGATTCTAGCTGCTTGTCCTCTGCCACACTTTTACCCCTAGGACGTGTCCCAGCAATGGGGCGCAAAATAAAATTACTGCTTTCATTTTGGCTTTTAAGCCGAATCATAATCTCCGGACTCGCACCCAAAATCACGAAATCATCAAAATCATAATAAAACATATATGGACTAGGATTTTGATGTCGCAAATGCCGATATGCCTGTAATGGCGGCATACTTGAGCGAATCTGCATACTTTGGCTTGGCACACATTGAAGCAAATCGCCCGCATAAATACATTTTTTTAAATCCTCTACCATAGATTCATATTCTGTTTGTGAAGTGGCTTTGATAATCGTATAGGGCATAAAATCAGCACTTTTGTTAGATTTGATAGAATCTTGGGCGGTATCTTGAGCAAAATCCTGCAACAAACGAGGGAGGTTTTTCAGATCGTGCATAATGCGCTCTACACGCTCTTTGGGATTTATATGCTCTTTTTCATACGCATAGCCCACACTTACAATATGCAGCCTATCAAACAAATGATCAAAAACCAAAAAATCTCGCCCAAAGATAAAGCCACACTCTGGAATGCTGTATTCAGCGGGATTGTTGAAGTTAAGATTCTCAATTTCGGCAAAAAACTCATAGCCAATATACCCCGCACCACCAAGGGGCAGAGGTAGATCAAGGGGCAAATCAGACACATTAGAGTAAGTGGGGGAATTAGTGTCGCTAGAATCTACTTCTTGTGGCTGTGGGGCGAGTGTTCGCACAATGGCAAGGGATTCTAAGAAACCGTAATCCTCTGCGTTCTGCTTTTTGCCCTTTGTAATCTTTAATTTTTGCAGCAACGCCGCATCATTCATATATGCGCCTAATGCTTCACGCAGCAATATTTTCTTTCCCTCATACATAAGCCAATGTGCGCCCTGCTCCTTGCAGATTCTAAACGCTTCAGCAAGAATCATAATAGAATATCTATCCTTGCCTGTTTCGTTATAGGCTGATTCTAAAAGCACCTTAGCCTTCAGCGCAAAAAGCACGGAAAGAGGGGTAATCTCATCGCATAAGATCTCTTTGTGCGCTACAAGCGCTTTGTGCGTATTCGTAAAATCAAACATCAGTGCTCCATACTTAAAATTTTACAGAATCTATCTACTTTTTATCTCCACGACTTCAACACCCTCTGGCACTTTAAACACAAAGAGTTTATCATTTAATGTGCCATTGAGTTTGACATTGCTAAATTTTAACACACTCTTTGAGCCCATAGAATCTACAAAGCTTATGCTTTTGGGCTTGTCATTTTTATCCACATAAAGCGTGTATTCTACATTATCCACACTCGTGCGGTAGCTGCCATCTGCTTGTTTTATGGCAGACTTCATAATAGAAATAAAATCACTCTTTGTCCTTAGCCTAGAGTAGCTCACTTGCTCTAAGGCTGGTTCATAAATCATCACCTCGCCATTATTCATATAAATTTCTTTTTTAAGCGGCATTTGATATTCCCATTTGGCTTTGTTTGGGGACTTACCAAAAATCTTTCCCTTATAAAACATATCTATTCCGCCCTCATTTTCTATGAGCTGCTCGAAATCCGCTTCCATACTCTGTATGTTTTCCCCCCACGCAAATGCTATCGCGCAAAAGCCAAACACAAGCAAAAAATAATATCTTAGAATATACATTTTTTAGAATCCTTTGAGTGTTTATCTTGTTTAAAGTTGGCGATTTTACCAAAACTCCATAAAAGTGTGCTAAAATTGCACCTAATTCTTAACTAAAAGGCTACATATGCTACACACTCTTGTTTCAAAATTTCTTGGCTCACGCAACAATAAACTCATTAAACATTATCTTAAAGAAGTCCAAGCCATTAATGCTTTAGAATCTACTTACAATACTCTAAGTGATGCACAACTGCAAGAGGCTTTTATGCAATTAAGAAAACTTATCCAAAATGGCGAAACCTCACTTCAATCAATTCTGCATAAAAGCTTTGCAATCACACGCGAAGCAAGCAAAAGAGTGCTAGGTATGCGGCATTTTGATGTGCAACTTATCGGTGGTATGGCACTTAATGATGGACGTATCGCTGAAATGAAAACAGGAGAGGGTAAAACGCTTGTGGCAACTCTTGCAGTATGTCTTAATGCACTCTGTGGCAGGGGTGTGCACGTTGTAACAGTTAATGATTATCTTGCCAATAGAGATGCCAAAGAATTAGAACCACTTTATAATTTTCTGGGCTTTGAAGTAGGTATTATTACAAGTGAAGTCCGCGATGATAATGAACGTTTGCAAGCATATGCGTGTGATATTGTTTATGGCACAAATAATGAATTTGGCTTTGATTATTTGCGAGACAATATGAAATATGACCTTTCTCAAAAAGTGCAAGGAGAGCACTATTTTGCGATTATTGATGAGGTAGATTCTATCCTTATTGATGAAGCACGCACACCTCTTATCATCTCTGGACCTGTTAATCGCACACTTGAACACTACCAGCTCGCCAATAGCGTAGCTCAAAAGCTCAAAAACGAAGAAGATTTTAGCATTGATGAAAAAAATCGCGTTATTCTCCTCAATGAAGAAGGCATTAAAAAGGCTGAGAGTCTTTTTAAAGTAGATAATCTTTATAGTATTGAAAATGCTGCACTCTCTCATCATCTTGACCAAGCACTCAAGGCAAATTATCTTTTTATTAAAGATAAAGACTATGTTGTGCAAAATGATGAAGTAGTCATTGTTGATGAATTCACAGGGCGTTTAAGTGAAGGCAGACGATTTAGTGAGGGATTACATCAAGCAATTGAGGCAAAAGAAAAGGTTGATATTAAAGAGGAAAGTCAAACACTTGCAGATATTACTTTCCAAAATTATTTTCGTCTTTATGAAAAGCTCTCTGGTATGACGGGCACAGCGCAAACAGAAGCAAGTGAATTTTTGCAAATTTACAACCTTGAAGTAGTGAGTATTCCTACAAATGTCCCTGTGCAGCGCAAAGACCTCAATGACCTTATTTATAAAAGTGAGAAAGAGAAATTTAATGCTGTTATTGACAAGATTCAAGAGCTTTACAAAAAAGGTCAGCCTGTCCTTGTAGGAACTGCAAGTATTGAAAAAAGTGAGATTCTCCACGAACTTCTTAAAAAACATAGAATCCCTCACACTGTCTTAAATGCCAAACAGCACACTAAAGAAGCCGAAATTATTAAAGACGCTGGAGTAAAAGGCGCAGTAACAATCGCTACAAATATGGCAGGACGCGGTGTAGATATTAAAATCAATGACGAAATACGCGAACTTGGCGGATTATATATTATTGGGACAGAGCGACACGAAAGCCGCCGCATTGATAACCAATTACGCGGAAGAGCTGGGCGACAAGGCGATCCAGGCATTAGTCAATTCTATTTGAGCCTTGAAGATTCGCTACTTAGAATCTTTGGAAGTGATAAGATTAAGGGCATTATGGAGCGTCTTGGGCTTAAAGAGGGCGAACATATAGAATCTGGACTTGTTACGCGTTCAGTAGAAAGTGCACAAAAAAAGGTAGAAAATCTCCATTTTGAATCACGCAAGCATTTGCTTGAATATGATGATGTTGCTAATGAGCAACGCAAAGCTGTATATAAACTACGTAACGAATTGCTTGATGAAAATTGCTCCCTCACTGAACGCATAGATACAAATCGTGAGCTAAGTGCGCAAATGCTACTCTACAAGGCGCAGATTCTACCCGGCGATGAGAGTGAGCATTTCAACCTTTCGTCTCTTAAAGCACAGGCAAAAGAGGAATTAGGACTGGATATAGGGGATTGCGAGGGTTTAGACTATGATGAACTACTTTCAAAAATTATCACACAAATGAAGCAAGGCTATGAGGAGAAAATGTCTAAGATTCCTAATGAGCAAAGAGCGCAGATTGAGCGCATTATCTACTTGCAAGTGCTTGATAGCTCGTGGCGTGAGCATCTCTATACAATGGATAATCTTAAAACCGGCATAGGATTGCGCGGCTACAATCAAAAAGATCCGCTTGTGGAATACAAAAAAGAGAGTTATAACCTTTTCCTAGAGTTTATAGAGAATCTCAAAATCGAAACGACAAAAATGTTGCATATCATTCAGCTTAAAGAAAAAGAGGAGGAAGAAACCGAGCAAATGCTGCAAAATATGCAAGATGAGCTAGAGGAAAATCTGCAAGATTCACGCATAAGCACGGATTCTACAAATGTAGCAAAACCAAAAATTTCGCGCAATGACCCCTGTCCTTGTGGTAGTGGCAAAAAATACAAACTCTGCCACGGCAAAAGCGGTCCCAAAAAAGGTTTGTTAGCATAATGAAAGCCCTTATTTTCTATCTCTTACCACGTTATTTGCGCTTTGATAAAACACAACCTTTTATTTCTATCACAGCCTTATTGGCGTTTTTTGGTGTAGGCATTGGCGTTATGGTGCTGTGTGTGGCAATGGCGATTATGAATGGTATGTTAAAGGAATTTGAGCGCAAACTCTTTGTGATGAATTACCCTTTAAGCGTGTATTCTACCACGCATTTAGGCGTAGATGATGAGATACTTCAAGCCCTCAAAACGCGCTTTCCGCAGTTTCTTTTTAGCCCCTATTTACGCTATCAGGCAGTAAGCAAGGTAGGCGACACAATGAATGCCACAATGGTTTTTGGTGTGGATATGCACGCAGAATCTAAAATGAATGAAGTCGTAAATAATGCCTTTAAACCTGCTCAATATAGCAATATGAGTGAATCTGCAACAAAAGCCCTCACAAAAGAGAAACAAGATGAAATTGAAAGAATAAAAGAGCAAAATATCACAAGATTCACAGAAAATACATTTTCGATTCTTATGGGGAGGGGTTTTGAGGAGAATTTTGGCTTAGACTTTGGCGATAAGATTGATTTATTTTTTACACAGCTTGAACCAAGTGGCTTTAGCTACACACCTATCAATAAACGCTTTTTGATTGCGGGATTTTTTGAATCTGGGCTAAGGGCATACGATGAGGCTTATACTTATACTAATATTAGTGCATTGCAAAAAATCCGCCGACTAGATTCTGGCATATATGATGGCATACATATTTATACGCCAAGTCCAATGGAGGATATTGATGCAATTAGGCAATTTCTACTTGTCGAGTTTCCAAATCGTGCGGGGGTAGAGGGCTGGTGGCAACAAAATGGCAATTTTTTCTCGGCGTTAGAGCTTGAAAAACGCGCACTTTTTATTGTGCTTATGCTTATCATCGTAATGGCTGCTCTTAATATCATTAGCTCTTTACTTATGGTTGTAATGAATCGCCGCAAAGAAATTGCTCTGCTCCTCTCGCTTGGAGCAAGTAGGCAAGAGATTAAAAGTATATTTTTTTGGGTGGGAAATACTATCGGTTTAAGTGGTATAGCGCTTGGCGTGGTGCTTACAGGCGTGGCAATGTATATGCTCGATACTTTCCCCATTATCTCACTTCCCGCAGATGTATATGGTAGCTCTAAGTTACCGCTAGACTTATCTTTGATTGACTTCTTGCTTGCAATTATAGGGGCAATTTTTATCGTATGCCTTTCCTCTTATTATCCTGCGAGAAAAGCTTCCTTAGTAGATACCTTGCAAGTTTTACGCAATGAATAATGCAATAGTATCTTTTTAAGAAACTTATAAGTAAATAAATCGTAGCATACAAGGACGTCCTTAAAGTTGGGGGTTAGTTATTTTTTAGGAGTTGCTTTGAAAACACTTTATGTAGGAAACTTGGTTTATGCAGTTACACGTGATGAGGTTCAGGATCTTTTCTCCCAATTCGGTGAAGTTTCTTCTGTAAAGCTTATTACTGACAGAGAGAGCGGTAAGCCAAAGGGTTTTGGATTTGTAGAAATGGAAGATGAGGCTGCACTTAAAGCCATTGAAGCACTGAATGAAAAGGATTTTCGCGGTAGAAATATGCGCGTGAATGAAGCACGACCACGCGACTAGCAGGTCTAGCAGATTCTATCTTTAGAATCTCACTTGTCCGCCCTTAATTGGTTCGGGTTCATTTCCTAGCAGATTCTAGGGAGTAGCTCACCTTGCGGATACTCCACATAGCTTTTCCCACCCCACGCATTTATCGACATCACTCGAGATTGTCTCTTATCTTCTACCTTGCGCGATACTCTCCCAATTACACAGGCTTTTTGACCCAATGGGTGTGCATACAAAGATTCTAAAACCTTTTTGCTTTCACTACTTGGCACAGCCATTACGCACACACCCTCATTTGCAAGGCTTAACGCGTCAAACCCGAGTATTTCGCACACGCCACGCACCTGCTCAAGTATTGGAATCGTATCTATTTGCACCTCTATTTCCACCATAGCCGCCCTGCTCCATTCATTCAGCACTGCCGCCAAGCCACCTCGTGTCGCATCACGCATTGTGTGAATCTCGCAACCTTTAAGCTGCTCCACAAGTGGATAGAGCTGCGCACAATCGCTTTGCAAATCACTTTGCAAGGCAATCTCATTGCGCTCACAAAATATCACTGCGCCGTGTGTCCCCACAGGCGCACTCACAATAATATCATCACCCTCTTGTATGCGTCCTATATGCCAATCCACGCCCTGCACTTCCCCAATAGCAGTGGTGTTAATATAGATTCTATCCGCATTACCCTTTGGCACAACCTTTGTATCACCAGATAGAATCTTTAAGCCTCCATTTATCGCTTCTGCGCGTATAGAATAGAGAATCTTCTCCAAATCTGCCACACTCAATCCCTCTTCTAAAATAAGTCCTAAGCTTAAATATCTAGGCTTTGCACCACGCATTGCCACATCATTGCTCGAGCCACACACGCTAAGTTTGCCAATATCGCCTCCGGGGAAAAAAATCGGGCTTACCACATAGCTATCTGTGCTTATAGCATACTGCTTACCCCCGCCAAAAATCCCCGCGTCCTCTCCGCCACACACGATAATTTCACCTAGAATCTTATACATCACCTCTTCGATAAGCGCATTAGATTCTACGCCACCACTGCCGTGAGATAGGCTAATATGCGTATTTTTCATTTATCCTCCTTGTGCTACATCAAAATTTTTGCATTCTTGCAAAAGTGCGTAGAGAAGCTGATTTTTTTGCTTACTCCAAAAGTCATAATCACACACGATAAAAAGTCGTTTTTTTGTGCGTGAAATCGCCACATTGAGCGCGTAAAGGGCGTGGGTTTGTCGTGAATCTGTCAAATAGTAATGCAAACTCACGGGAGAAAAAATCACATCATCAAATTCCTGCCCTTGTGAGCCGTGAATCGTGAAGATTCTATCGCGTGGAATCATTTGAGAGAGGGCTTTTCTCTGCTTTACAAAGGGTGTAATTACCGCATATTCCCGCTCTCCTAGCTGCGCACATAGACGCGCACAGGAGCGCACCTCATTCATACTTATATGTTTATCTACCTCGCTTTTGCTCCCACTATCGCACACAAAAAGTTCGATATGTGAATCTGTCCCCCTAAGCCCTATGTGATAAATATGCTTATCAAGCAAACGCGCGAGATTGTTACCATAGCGATGTGTTTTACTCAATGTGCTTAAAGCCATATCTTGCAAAGGAGGCATTGTGTGTCCCTGCTCGTTAAGCAATATAAGCCGCTCTAGCTGCTCTCCCTTACAAAAGCTCTCCAAAAAAAGCGCGGAGAGATTCCAAGTAGATGCGTTTTTGTTCTCCTCTTTTGCTATCTCACTTAGGGGCATTTCGCATACAGGAAAAAGCTGCTTATGGTCGCCAAAGAGTGCCAAAGGCGTATTATCCACACACAAAGCGCAGGTTTTAATGAGCGGTGCATAGGCACATTCATCTAAAAAAATATGATGGAACTGCAAGGGCAGACTTCCATATCGTTTTATGAAACCATCGAGCGTTACGCCCACCACGAGTGCATTTTTAAGGCGGCTTGTCAGTGAATCTTCAAAATTAAATAAATCCACGCCCTTATTTTGCTTCAAAATATTGGGGTCGCAAGTCTGCGGATAGTCGTTCATATACTGCATTGTGGGCGTTCCTAACCGCAAAATCATACTGCGTTCAAATCCCAGCTCATCAAACTGCCGAATAAGACTCTTTAGCACCTGCTCAAGCGCATTATTTGTTACCGCTACGACTGCCACTTTTTTATCAAGCTTGATATAATGCAAAAGTGCTTCAAAAAGCACTGCTTGAGTTTTACCTGTGCCCGGCGGTCCCCACACATAACTTAAAGGGCTATTTAGCACTTGATTAAGAGCTGCATTTTGCTCCTCACTTAGTCGCTCAATATGAGGAGTGAGGCAAGTTGCGATAGAATTTGGTAAGCCCACGCACTCCCCATTTGTTTCAAAAAAATCAATAATATTTTTTACTAAAAACTTCAAATCGCTAAAAAGTCTCAAGGGCTTTTTTTCTTTCTCTGCTTTTTTTAGAATCTTTGTCATCTTTTCGCTTAGATTCAAATAGAGTATTTTTTGCTTTTTATCATAAGATTCAAGCATTATCTCGCTATCTTCGCCTATCATATATAGATTTTGTTCGCATTCTAAAAGCAAAGCTGCACTAAGCTTCACATCCATATCGCCCACATTATACCTAAGTGTCAAAATAAGCTCACAATCCGTGCATTCATAGTGCCTAATGCTAATCTCGCTTAAACCCAAATCATTCGCACACAAATAATCATAATAAATATGCGCAGCGTTTAGAAGTATGTGCTTAATATCGCTCATTATGACCTTACACCATATTTATAATACGCCGCACACGCCCCCTCGCTACTTACCATACAGCTACCTAGCGGATTGCTTGGCGTGCAGGCTTTGCCAAAGACTTTGCAATCATAGGGTTTTGCTACACCTCGCAAAATATCGCCGCAACGACAGGCTTTATTATCAGGGATTGGCTCTTTACTTAAAATATCGCTAAAAATTCTCTCCGCATCAAATGCAGCATACTCATCTCTAAGCCTCAAAGCCGAGTTTGCAATATTTCCAAGCCCTCGCCATTTAAAACTTTCTCTCGTTTGAAAATACTTCTCCACCATCGCTTGAGCTTTAAGATTCCCCTCCATTGTAACTACGCGCTTATATTGAATCTCAAGCACATTTTGTTTGTTTATGGCTTGATTTGTAAGCATATAAATGCTTTCCATTATATCCACAGGCTCAAAGCCACTCACAACAATGGGTAGATGATAATCGCGCACCAAATCTTCATAGATTTTCGCCCCACTTATCACACTCACGTGCGAAGGCGCGATAAGGGCATTCACGGCACATTGTTTAGAATCAAAAATCGCCCTAAGAGGCGACGGCACAAGCACGTGATTAATATGAAAAAACACATTTGTAAGCCCCAAGTCAAGCACTCTTTCTATGAGTGCGGCAGTCATAGGCGTAGTTGTCTCAAAGCCAATAGCAAAAAACACCACACGCTTTGTGGGATTTTCCTTTGCAATCTCAAGCACCTGCATAGGCGAGTAGAGAAAGCGCACATCAGCTCCCTGCGCCCTTGCATCAGCGAGACTTCCATTGCTGCCGGGCACTTTTATCATATCGCCAAGGGTAAGCAAAATCACATCTTTTTGCATTGCAATTTCATAGGCTTGGTTGATTCTATTTTTTGGCATTACGCACACAGGACAGCCCGGTCCGTGGATAAAGTCAATATTTGGTGGTAACACATTCTCTAGCCCATAACGCATAATGCTATGCGTATGTCCGCCGCATACTTCCATAATATGCAAGGGATATTCTAAAGATGTGGCAAGATTTTTTATCGCTTTTGCATAGGCTAAAATCACCTCTTCATCGCGGAAGTTTTCAATTAAATTGAATGCTTTTTTGCGTTTTAGCATTATATACCCCCCCCCCCCAGAGAATCTAGGGCATTTTGTGGCAACATCAGCCGTTTTTTATGCCAAAGCAAATATATCTTCTTTTTTAGTTGAAAAAGTAGTCTTGAAAATTCCCGCACGATTTTAAAATGAAATGGCACTTTACCCCAACGTTCCCCTATCGTGGTAGGCATAGCCACTTCGCGCAATATAGGCTTGATACACACGATAGGCACATTATGGATATAAAACATATCCATATAATCATCTACTGGGCGATACCAACTTTGTGCTAATTGTATAAAAGCTTGTGCGGCGGTGGGCGTGAGATAGTAGCCCTGCGTCCCCGCAACATTTTCAAAAGTGATATAAAACTCCTTACCCAAAAACATCAAATGCGAATGAGCTTTAGAATACATCAATCGCACATATACATACTCACTCTGTGCCACACGCGTAATTTCGCTAAAAAACTCCTCCTCCAACTCCACATCATCTTCTATTACCACAATAGGTTCATTGAGTTCTACACACTTTTGCCACAGGCTATAATGACTTGCAAAACACGCCCTCTCTCCTGCGCTTAATTCTTTGCCGCGAAAAAGGAGGCTTCTTATTTTAGAGTATTGTTTAAAAGATAAATGCTCGTCTTTTTGTGCGTCAATGGCTTCAAAAAATATCACTTCAAAGCCCTTTTTTGCGCCCTCACTTGCGCTATCAAACTGCCTTTGCATAAACTCCTTGCGCTCTTTAGCGCGTTTAAGATTCACAATAAAAATTTTCATCTAGCACCCTCTGCCTCTTATCAATGCCTTATCCATTTGCGTTTAAAATCTCCTCGTCTTCCTCACGCATAGATTCTAGAATCTGCTCATACAGCTTTAAACTCTCTCTCGCGCTCTCCTCATCAATCTTGCTCATCGCATAGCCGATATGCAGCAGCACCCAATCGCCAATATCTGCCTTTTCATCAAGCAAATCCAAGCTTGCCTCGCGTTTGACACCTAATGTATCTACAACTGCCATATTATTTTCTTTCAACTCTATAACTTTAGAGGGGATAGCCAAACACATAGAATCTCCTTAAAATTGATGTTGTGATTGATAATTTTGTGCGCGTTTTTGCACGATAAAATCCCTTAATACTTCAATACTGCCCTTATCTTTAGAGCTTGTCAAAAATAATGGCATATCTGCCTTAAGACGCGCTAAATCCGCCTTGACACGTTCAATGCTAAATTGAAAATGCTCCATTATATCCGCCTTGCTTATAATCACCGCGTCAGCACACATAAACATAGTAGGATATTTCAGCACTTTATCATCGCCTTCAGGTGTGGAGAGTAGCACGAGATTAAGAGCCGCTCCTAAATCATAACTCGCCGGACACACGAGATTGCCTACATTTTCTATAAAGAGATAATCCATTTGCGTAATGTCGCATTGCTTTTGTAGCTCACAAAGGGCAGATTCTATCATTGAGGCTTCTAAATGACACGCTTCGCCGGTGGTGATTTGATACGCGCTCACGCCTTTATCTTGCAGTCGTGCCGCATCGCGATTAGTCTGCAAATCCCCCTCTAAAACGGCAAATCTAAAATCCCCAAACGCGCTTAAAGATTCTAAAAGTGTGGTTTTGCCACTGCCGGGCGAACTCATTAGATTTATCACATACACGCCCAAATCCGCATATTGTGCGCGTAATTCTGCGGCTTTTTTATCGTTTTTGGAGAGAATCTTTTGCGCGATTTGAACCGATTTTGTATTTAAATTTGGATTATTATGTAGTCGCTCATCACGCGCATATGCGCTATTTTCCTGCATTTTTGCTCCTTTTAGATTCTAATGTCCCAAAGACTGCTTGTCCAAAACTTATATTGCTATCATTGCAAGGCAGCTGTGTGTGCATAAAAAAGGGAATTTTATGCGCATTAAACAAAGTGTGGATTCTATCACAAAGAAACTTATTTTGAAACACACCACCGCTAAAATACACTTGAAGCGGTGCTTGTGCCTCCTCTATACCCTCTTTTGCAAGAGTAAGCGCAATATGGGCTAATGTCTCCAAAAAGCGACAGGCTTTTTTCTCCCGTGCCTCCTTGTCTGTAAGGATAGATTCTATAATGCCTTTCAAGCACACGCACCCATTTTCTAAGGAAAAGGCATAAGGTTTAGGCATTGTTTTGTCCCTAACATACTCTAACGCGCAAGATTCTATTAATGCGCCACTCTGTCCCTCGTAAGTTTGAATCTGCAAAAGCCCGAGCAAAAATCCCACCGCGTCAAATATCCTCCCAACCGAGCTTGTAAGCGGATAAGTCCTACTCCTATACGCGCCCTGCAAAAGCCCTAATTCCTCGCTAGAAAAATGCCTATGCAGTATGTCCTGTGCCTGTGGAGATGTAAATAAATCATAGTGTATAAGCAAACTAAGCGCGATTTTACCAATGTCTTTTATTGCACCCTCGCCGCCCAAAAGCGCGTATTCGTCAAAATGCCATAAGCGGCGCATACTCCCCGCATATGAATCTGCCTCATACAAGAAGCACTCGCCACCCCAAATACGCCTATCCTCGCCAAGCCCTGTGCCGTCCCATATAATGCCAAGCGCGTTTTTATCTAATGCCCGCGCCTCGCCCAAAATCGCGTAAAAATGCGCCTTATGATGTGCCAAAGCATAGCAACTCGCTTTGAGGCTTCGTGCCTTTTGCGTGGAAACATAGTGCGGGTGCAAGTCGCACACAACTATTTGAGGCGTTTGCTTATACAAAGTGTTGAAAAACGCGCTTACAGATTCATAGCGCATAATAGAATCTACACTCTCCAAATCCCCGATATATGGGCTAATATTCGCTCTATGCCTATTAAGGAAGCAAATGCTTGATTTTTGCTGTGCGCCCACGCCTACAACTAAAGTGTGAGATTCTGTAATGTTAGAATCCATATATTTTGTAGAATCCCCCGCCTCGTGCGATTCTAAATCCTGTGCGCCAGAATGTGTGTAGAGTAAATCAAGCGGGGCATAACCTCGCGCTAGACGCAAGATTCTCATCTCTCCCGCCATAAGACGCACGATACTATCATCACTTGGGTTATGTATCGCGCGATTGTAGCTTAGCACCAAATCGGCTATGGCATTGCGTTTGCAAAGCTTCTCTATAAGCTCTCTTGTCTTAGCGATGATTGGCTCACCGGAGAGATTTGCGCTCGTAAAAATAATAGGAGATTCTAACTCATCAAAAAGCAAGTGCATAATGCCATTATAGGGCAAAATCGCCCCCAAAGTCTTAAGATGTGGCGCGATGATATCTAGGGCTCTTTCATCAATAACCCCACCCGCGCGGCAATGTCGCTCAAGTAGCACAATAGGTGCTTGTGGGGAAAGGAGGGATTCTTGCTCTTGGGCTGAAATATCACTCAAAGATTCAATATCGCTTATGCTCTTAAACATCACCGCAAAGGGCTTGTGAGGGCGATTTTTCCTTTTGCGTAAAGTCGCTATCGCCTCTTTATTATTTGCGTCCGTGATGAGATTAAACCCGCCAACACCCTTTATAGCAACGATTTTCCCCGCCTTAATCGCACTTGCCACCGCCCTAATCATCTCATAATCATTTATAGAATCTGCGCTTATTTGCGTACCTTGGCTATCAAAGAGCATAAGTTGTATCGCGCAAGTGTTGCAAGAAATGGGCTGCGCGTGGAATCTACGATTAAGCGAATTGCGATAATCTGCCTCACATTTCGCGCATAGGGCAAAATCACGCATAGTCGTATGAATCCTATCATAAGGTAGGGCGTTAATGATACTATACCGCGCCCCGCAATCTGTGCAAGTTGTGAAAGCATAGCGATAGAATCTCCCCTGTGTGCGTATATCTGCGAGGCAAGATTCACAAATACGCATATCTTGTGGAAGCAGTATAGGCACAAATGTCTTATTGGCGTGAGATTCTCTAATCTCAAAAACATCGCTTAGGCTTTGCTTCTGGCTTATTGGCGTGATGATATGCTTCACAATCCTTGCATTTGGCGGGGGAGAAGAGAGAATATGTGCTACAAAGGCGTCTAGCTGCTCTTTTGTGCCAACTTCAAGTAAAATAAAAAGCCTATCATATTGGTTTTGCACATAGCCCTTTAATCCCATTGTATGCGCGAGGCGATATACAAATGGGCGAAAACCCACGCCTTGTATAATGCCAAAAAGTTCTATTGCGTATGTATTTTTCATATACAAAGTATAGCACCTCTTCTCAAATTAAACATCTAAAAATTGGCAAGGACTTTTATTTATCAATATTCTATGCTACAATAAGCGCAATGCAAATTAAAATCTGCTCTTAGATTCTATTATTTCTTAGCAAGAGAGGCTTTTATGCAAGGGAATCCTGCACCGACACTGGATAAACATCGCGTTATCTCCATAGCACTTTTAAATCAATATATCAACATTGATTCGCTTAAAACTTTAAGTCTGCGCTTGAAGCAAAGATTTGCATATTTTGAGATTCTATTATTAAATCCCCATTTTGAGCCCACAGCACAATCTCCAAAAAATAAAAAATATGCTAAAAAGGAAAATATTATTACCCCCCCCCCCCGAAGCACATACCGCAATTTTAAATAAGGTTGAAGATTCTAAAAATCCCGCAAAAAATAAAAATTCTAGTATAGAGGCACTTCTTAGCTCTGTTGCAAATGTGCGGATTTTAGAGATTGTCTCTCCTGTTGGAAGTTATGAGAATCTAGGCTCATTGCAATATGAGATTTTTTTGCAAAATTGCATTGGCGATTATTTGCTCTTTATGGATTTATCAAGTGATAGTATTGATGACTGCCTTGCTATGCTTACGCTTTCAACGCACTATGATATGGTAATTGCCACAAGAAAAGTCAAGCCTCAAAGCCTTATGCAAAAAATAGGTTCAAAGCTTTTTTACAAAACACTTGCGCTCTTTGGCGAGGGAGCAAGAGAGGATTATAGTGAATTTTGTGTTATTTCACGCAAGGTTATCCACACGCTTTTATCAAATCACCACGATATTAAACTTTTAAGATTATTGCATTTTGATTCAACGCTCAATATTTATGAATATCCCTATACGCCATCATACGCGCCAAAAAGAAAATTTTTAGATTCACTCTTTCTTGGGCTTGATATTATCTTTGGAGAATCTTACAAACTTCTAAGGCTTGGCACTTGTATGTGTCTGCTCCTTGCTTGTGGAAACGCATTCTATGCACTTTATATCTTATGTGCTTATTTCTTTACTCCTACTATTGCAAGTGGCTGGGCTTCTACTTCGCTATATATGGTAACTATGAATATTGGCTTATTTTTAATGCTTTCAATCATTGGCGAATATGTGCGTATTGTACTTTTAAAGCTTAAAAATGCAATGCCTTATGAAATTATAGATGAAAAAAGCTCTGTCGTGCTTGATTTTCAAGAAAAAAACATACAAAAGGTGCTGTAAATGAAAGAATCTCAAAATGCAATTTTAAACATCATCATTCCTGTGTTAAATGAAGAAAAGCGATTGCAAAATGGCATACAAAAAGCCATTTGTTTTTTAAGAGCGGAAAAAATCCCCCATATCCTAAGTATCGTAGATAATGGCTCAACAGATTCTACACCACAACTCGCAAAGACATTATGCGAGAATCTTAACGCCGAGATAAGCCCTGTATTTTCTCACATAGAATATTTGCGCTTAGAGGAAAAAGGCGTTGGTTTAGCTCTAAGATGTGCGATACATCACAATGCTACAAGGAGTGAGCCTTGTGCTTTTATTGGCTATATGGATTTAGATTTATCAACAGATTTATATCATTTAAAAGAAGTGTATGAAAATTTATGCAATGGAGTAGAGATTATTGTCGGCTCTAGGCTTTTGCGAGATTCTCAAGTGATTGGGCGAAGCTTGAGAAGAGAAATACTCTCAAGGGGGCTAAATTTTATTTTAAAAATTACTCTAGAAACAACATTTAGCGATGCAATGTGTGGCTTTAAATTTTATCAATCCTCCATTGCTGAAAAAATCAAAGACTTATGCAGTGATGATAAAAGCTGGTTTTATTGCGCACAAATGCTTATCATCGCACAATATCAAGGTTTGTCAATCACTGAAATTGCAGTGAAATGGGAAGATGAGGTAACAGAATCTAAAGTCAAAATCTTTTCACTCTCACGCATTTATTTAAGAGAAATTTGGCGTTTATATAAACTTTTACGCATAAATAAGGAGTAAGTATGCAAAAGGCAGTATTGATAGGCAGAGGCTATTGGGGCAAAATTTTGCATTCATACATACAAAAACATTATGAAATTTGTGGCATTTTTGGCAGTAATACGAAAAAGCAGATTCTCAAACAAGCATTAGATAATGCAGAATCTGCATTTATTGCTACACCACTTGCTTCACATTTTGCCCTTGCAAAACTCGCCTTAGAACATCACTGCAATGTCTTTGTTGAAAAGCCAAGCTGTGCCACACAAGATGAATTTAACACTTTGCAATCACTCTCACAAGCACATAATAAGATTTTCTTTACAGATTATATTTATACATTTTCACAATCTATCCTCTATGCCTTGCAGATTTTGCAAGATTCCAAAGCCAACATACAATCCATTGAAGCCACAATTACACAATATGGTAATTTCTATGAAAATGAGAGTGTGCTAGAAGTCATCGGCGTGCATTATTTGAGCGTGTTTGCCTTTATGCAAGAGCTTGGTTTATTAGAAAATATTTGTGTGAAAGAGTGCAAGTTTTTAGATTCTAAAAAACAAAGTGCGCTTTTAAAACTTCACGCATTGCAAGAAAATAAGCAGATTCCATTAAGCCTTTATTGCTCATTGCTTTCAAATGAGAAAAAGCGGATTTTAAGCATTCAAACGCAGGATTTTACGCTCCATATTGATATGCTTTCACACAATCCCTTGCAAATACATAGCACAAAACAAACACCTTTGCAGGATACAATATTACCAATTTTTGATGAGGGCAATAATCTTAACTTTGCGCTTAAAAATTTTAAGGACATATGCGAAAAGAGACACGATTATACAAAGCACTTAAATTTCTCTCAAACAACGCTCAATCTACTCACACAAGCCCATAATAAAACTACTTGAAAGCCACACAATGCCAAAACACAATAAGTATGATTGCATTATTATCGGTGGCGGATTCTTTGGTGCATATATTGCGCTCTATCTTAAGCAAAAGTTTCAATCTATTTTAATCCTTGAGCAAGAAAAAGATTTGCTTACACACGCAAGTATCAATAATCAAGCTCGCGTGCATAATGGCTACCACTACCCGCGTAGCCTTAGCACAGCCATAAGCAGTTCGCGCCATTTTCACACTTTTTGCAAGGATTTTAAAGAAGCTATCAAAGATGATTTTCACAAATATTATGCGATTGCAAGTATTGGCTCAAAAACTTCTAGCACACAATTTTATAGACTTTTTAAGCAATTTAATATCTATATACAATCCGCCCCTACGCATATTAAAGCAATGTTTAATCCTAGCCTTATAAGCGATGTATTTTGTGTGCGTGAATACGCTTTTGATGCTGCTATCTTACGCACAATGCTAAGAGATAATCTTAATTGCAAACATATAGAAATAGCCACAAACACTCAATCTCTTTGTGTGAAAGAGGACAAAAAGGGTTTATGCGTTGCTATTGCCCCATATACAGAGCAAAATCAAACACAGCAAACAGATTCTAGAACTTTATACGCGCCTTTGATATTAAACTGCACTTATGCTGGGATAAATAGCTTACTCAAACGCTCACATTTGCCATTATTGCCGCTCAAATACGAAATGACAGAAATGGCTTTGGTGGATATACCTCCTGCGCTTAAAGATATGGCTATAACCACTATGGACGGGGCATTTTTATCTCTTATGCCTTACCCACCAAAGCAATGCTACACCCTAAGCCACGTGCGATATACGCCGCATTTTGCTTGGCAGGATTATAATGTTATGCAGCCTCATAATCCCTATGCAATACTTCATACTTTTAAGCAAAATGCAAGAAGCAATTTTCCGCTTATGTTGGCTGATTGCAAACGCTATATGCCACTCTTAGAATCTTTAGAATACAAAGATTCACTTTATGAGATAAAAACCTTGCAGATTCAAAACGAAATTGATGATGGCAGACCTATTATGTTTGCAAAGGATTATGGGTTAAAAGGCTTTTGCACGATTATGGGCGGTAAGATTGATAATATCTATGAGATTCTTGAGCTACTTGCAGCAGAATTTGGTACTTCAAACATCGCCTAAGCTATCCTATTATTCCTATTCTATGCTAGAATGTTGCCAAAAATATAAGGAGTTATAATGCAAGAAGCCGGAATTGAGCTTATGAAAAATACAAAAAGTGTGCGCGATATTGATGTAGGGGGCAAAAGAGTGCTTGTGCGTGTGGATTTTAATGTGCCAATGGATGAGGATTTTGATATTTCAGATGATACGCGTATCCGCGAGGCACTGCCAACTATCAATTACTGCATTGACAATGGTGCGCAAAATATCGTGCTTGTGAGCCATTTGGGGCGTCCTAAAGGGCGCAGTGCGGAATTTTCACTTAAACACGTGCTTAAACGCGTGGAGCGACTTTTGGGGCGAGACATAGCTTTTGCAGAAACGATAGAAAATGTAGAATCTTTGCAGCAACAAGGCGAAAGTGGTGCGGTAATTTTGCTTGAAAATATTAGATTCTACGAGGGAGAGGAAAAAAATGATGATGAACTCTCTGCGAAACTCGCCTCACTCTGTGATGTATATGTCAATGACGCCTTTGGGACAAGTCATAGGGCGCATTCAAGCACTTGTGGTATTGCTAAATATGCTAAAGAGCGCGTGGCGGGACTGCTGCTTAAAAAAGAAATAGATTCATTTGCTAAAGCTATGGCAAATCCGCTCAAACCCGTGCTACTCATTGTTGGTGGGAGTAAGGTGAGCTCAAAACTTGCTCTTTTGCATAATATTCTCAATGTTGTGGATAAAATCATTATCGGCGGTGCGATGAGTAATACATTCCTCAAAGCACGGGGCTTTGATATGCAAAAATCCCTCGTGGAAGATGATTTGGTAGGCGATGCACGAAAAATACTTGATAAAGCAAAAGAAGGAAAGGTAAAAATCTATCTGCCCGTAGATGTGGTAAGCACCGATGATATAAAAGAACATTGTCATATTAAAATCACTCCCGCACAAGATATTCCGGAGGGCTTTATGGCGGTGGATATGGGACCTGCGACAAGCAAACTCTTTAGCGAAGTGGTGCGGGATTCGCAAACGATTATTTGGAATGGACCTTTAGGAATCTATGAGATTCAAGCTTTCTCGCGTGGGACATTTAACCTCGCTCACGCAGTGAGTGATACTTATGCCTTTAGCCTTATTGGTGGGGGCGATACAGCCGATGCGATAGATAAAGCAGGAGAGCGGGACAATATGAGCTTTATCTCCACAGGTGGTGGGGCGAGTTTGGAGCTACTAGAGGGCAAGATTCTCCCGGCGTTTGAAGTGCTAGAGCGCAAATAATCTCGCGCAAGGCAATATTTTAGATTCTAAATAGGGGCGGAGCGCACAAACTACAAAGCATAAACAATGTATAGGGCATAAAGCAAACACAACAAAAGGCGTGAAATGGATAAAAAAGCTGTCATTAGCATTGTGTATATAGCAATCGCAACGCTTTCAAGTGTGTATATCCCGCAACCGCTTTTGCCCCTTTTAGCAGAGGAATTTCATACTTCTACACAAAGTGCTTCAGCCATTATCTCAATTACGCTTTTGCCTATGGCGTTTGCGCCGCTTTTTTATGGATATTTTTTAGAAAACAATCAGCCTAAACTCATTCTTGCATTGTCTTTGTTTGTCGCGGGAGGGTTTCAAATCCTCCTTGCGTGGTGTGATAATTTGCAGCTTTTTTTATGCTTGCGCTTTATACAATCACTCTTTTTCCCCGCTATCCTTACTACGCTTTTAACCATTCTCACGCGCCTACAAAGCTCCTCCTTGCAATTTAATGTCAGTATTTATATCGCCTCCACAATTGCTGGGGGCTTAGTTGGCAGAATGGGCGGGGCATATCTCACCGAAATATTTTCGTGGCAAATATGCTTTGTCATTCTTGGCATATCTTTGATTTTGGGAGGGTTTTTTACACTCATTTGGATTAGCACAACACAGCAGATTCTTTCAAAAATCTCTTTCAAACAAATGCTTCCTTTTCTCACAAATAAAACTTCGCTTATTATCTTAGGGAGCGTTTTTGTGATGTTTTTTAGCTTTCAGGCTGCGCTCAACACGCTTCCTTTTCACGCTAAAGATATATTTCCACACATTAGCCAAAATGAAATTGGATGCTTGTATTTGGGATATAGCATAGGGATTGTAGTCTCTCTCCTTGCTGGTTTTATCACAAAAATATGCGGTGGCAAGGAAAAAACAATCTTTCTCGCTCTCAATCTTTTTGCATTAGGATTATGTGTATTCCTTATAGATTCTATGATGTGGGTGTATGTAGGAATGTTTGTAATGTGCTTTGGCTCTTTCATCGCGCATTCTGTGCTTAATGCACTTAATAGCTCCCTTAGTCCGCACCACAAAGGCGTTTTAAGCGGCTTGTATTTAAGCTTCTACTACACAGGCGGCGCACTTGGCTCTTATCTTTCATCTTTTATTTTTGAAAAATGTGGTTGGCAGATTCTCATCATATTCCTTGCCCTACTTTTAAGCTTCACTTCAATCATTTTTTACACGCATACAAAAAAGGCAAAATATGTTTTTTGATATGCTTTTTGACGCGCTCAATGCCACCACACCGGAGCAAAAACGCGCACGATTAAACGCATTTGCCACGCGCTACAAAGATACCTTAGAATCTGTGAGCGTTTTAGAATCCGCAAATATTTTAGAATCTAGTCATATCTTAAAACATCATACTGCGCATTCTCATAGCAGCACAAAATCCGCCAAAGAGCTAGATTCTCACATTTTAGAATCTAGCTTAGAATCTTTTGCATTTTTAAATGATACAAACGCCCCTATCTATCCGCTTCAAAGCCCATCTTACGCGGGATTTTGCACCATTACCCACCCTACAAAAATCCGCCGCCCAAAGCATATTAAGAGTGAGCAAAGCCTCGCTAAAGTCCTGCATTCTATCGTGCATATTGAATATAGCGCGATTGATTTAGCCCTTGATGCGATGTATCGCTTTCGGGGATTGCCGCCCTCTTATTATTATGATTGGCTTATGGTGGCACTTGAGGAGGAGCTACACTTCCGCCTACTGCGCGAGTGCCTCAATGGATTAGGTTATGAATATGGCGATTTTGCGGTGCATAGCCAACTTTTTGACGCGCAAAAGGCGACTTTGAGGGTAGATGAGCGAATGGCACTCCTGCATAGAGGGCTAGAGGCAAATGGGCTTGATGCAAATCCTTTTGTCGTCCGCAAAGTGCGCGAGTTTGAGCATACACTCACTGAAAAATTGCTTGAGAGTTTGGATATTATCCTGCACGATGAAATTTCGCACGTCAAAAAGGGCGATAAATGGTGGCGATACACTTCAGATTCTAGCTCGGCACAGGACTTTGCGACACTTTTGAGACGCTTTAAGCAACTAGGCGCAATGCCACGAATGATGAATATCCAAGCACGACTTCAAGCTGGATACACACTTGATGAATTAAAGGCATTGCAAAATATCTTGCCCCAATAAGCGCGAATGCTAAGATTCTAAACTTGCCCTAACTGCGTTATCTTTATCTAAGATTCTAAATCTTTAAAAAAATCTAATGTTCTCCCTATTACCTTATCCATATCATAGTAGCGATATTCTCCCAAACGCCCGATAAAATGCACATTTTTAAGCTCTTTTGCCTTACGCGCGTAGGCTTCATAAAGTGCTTGATTTGCCTCATTTGGCACAGGATAATACCGCTCATCGCCCTTGCTCCACGCCTTAGGGTATTCAAAGCTCACAATACTATGAGGCGTTTTAGAATTTAAAAAGTATTTATATTCGCCAATGCGCGTGTAATCATAATTATTTGGATAATTGATAACTGCCCCACTTTGAAAATGTTTTCTTTCAAAACGCACAAAATCAAAATGCAAGCTCCTATAAGGCAACTCGCCTAATTCATAGCCAAAAAACTCATCAATCGCCCCACTATAAAAAACCCTCTCGCATTCAATACAATCTTTTATATCTTTATAATCACACTCAAGTTTAAGTGTAATAAGCGGGTTTTCAATCATTTTTTCACACATTTTGGTATAACCCTCCATAGGGATTCCTTGAAATGTATCTTGAAAATATCTATTATCGCGACTAATGCTTACAGGCACACGCTCAAACACACTAGGGTCTAGCTCTTTGGGGGTGCATTGCCATTGCTTCAAAGTATAATGCAAAAAGATTTTTTCATAAATAAAATCACTTAAAAACTTCAATTCTGGCACTTTTTGTAGTTCCAAAATAGATACTTTGCTCCCATAGGTAAATTTATCTAAAAGCGTAGATTCTATATCTTGTGCTATTTTTGCAGGAAATGCCATATACAAAGAATTAAGATTAAAAGGCACAGGCACAAACTGCCCATCTACAAAGGCTTTGACTTCGTGCATATAAGGATAGAATCTGCTAAATTTATTTAAATAATGCCATACTTTTTTATCGTTAGTATGAAAAATATGTGTGCCGTATTTATGCACCAAAATGCCCTCCTCATCATAATCATAGACATTTCCACCGATATGATTGCGCCTATCTATAAGTAGCACAGATTCTCCCCTCACATTTGCCAAACGCTCCGCAAGTGTCAGCCCTGCTAATCCCGCTCCCACAATACAATTTTTTACTTTCATTTTCGCTCCTTTTACAAATAATCACTGCCATTGCTATATAAAGTTTTGCCAAAGATTCTAATTACACTCCCTTTTTTACTTAATCTTAGGCGGAAAATACCCCTTATATCACATATCCTCCAAGTATTCAAACGATGAAGCCAAAGTGGGATACATAAGATATAGCGCATTTGCTTATAGTGTGTTTGATTATAAAATGCCGCTTTTGGGTAATGGCTTATACCCAAATCACGCAATGCCCTTTTTAAAGCTACAAATAATTGATAATGCGCCTCTTTAGAATATAAAGTATGCAAATGCCATAAGCAAAAACTTAAAGTCCAATTCATAAAGCTTCTTTGCACTGATGAAAAAATCCCCATTTTTATAAGTGAATCTTGCCATTTTGATACAGAGGATAAAAACAAAGTTGGGTTCTTATCCCTACTGCTTTCTAGAGAAGTGCTATGCTTACGATGAGTGAAAAGCATTTTTTCACACACGCTTATAGAATCTGCTCTTACTAATGAGCTAAAAGTAAAAAGTAAATCATCGCTGGGTGATTTAATAGATTCAAAACGCAAGTTGTGAGATTCTATAAAAGCACGATTATAAAGCTTATCCCACGCCCACCCGACACAAAATCCAAACACATAATCACCCAAATCTTTATAATCAAATCTCTCTTTTTGCGGGAGCAAGTCTAAACGCAAAGCCCAATCCATAGGCACTATATTGCCATCTTGGCTTAACTCCTCGCTTTGAGCTATAACTATTTGCGCTTGTGTCTGTAATGCTCTTTGCACTAAAGATTCTATGGCAAAAGGACGCATATAATCATCGGAATCAAAAATTAAAACCCACTCTCCTTTTGCTCTATCTAATCCTGTATTTCGTGCTGCACCTCCGCCTTGATTCTCTTGCTCTAAATAAATGATTCTGCAATCTCTTTTTGCATACTCTTGCACGATTTGCCCACTTTTATCGGTGCTGCCATCATTCACACAGATGATTTCTAAGTTTGTATAACTTTGATTGATGATAGAATCTAAACACTGCGACACATACGCCTCCACATTATAGATTGGGATTATCACTGATGCTAAGGGCTTATCTTGCATTTACGCCCCCTATCCTCCCGAGTGAGCCACCATTGAGGAAAATATAGAGGGAATAAAGCAAATAAGGAACTACATTATACCCCCCCCCCCGCGAGTGATTTTGGTATCTGCAAATCTCTCAAAAAGCCTGATACCAAAGATTCTAATCACACTATATTCTTTAAAAAGTCGCACACGAAAATAGTATTTGAAATTTTGTTTATAAATTCTAAAAATCAGCGCAAAAAGTTGCAAAGGCGAGGTTAAAAGATAATTAAAATAGCTAAGCCTTTGGTGTATGCGCTCAAATTCTAAAGTGAGAGCTTGAGGCATATCTTTATTTTGCAAGACAAAAATTTCATTATCTTTAGCCGATAAAATCGCATTAAGCATACAAAGAGATTCAATACTGCCTTGTCCCTCACATATACTCTCTGTAAGATTCGTAGCAATAATATGCGCGCGCTCAAGCGTGAGGTTATAAAGTTTATCTAGCCGATGTGTTTGAGCGAGAATAAGCACATCAAGCAAACCTTTGTTTTGGTCTCTCCAATGCGTTTTGCTCCAAGCAAGAAATGACTTTTGATGTCCTATGCGATAGCAGTAAGTAACCTCCGAAAGCGCATAGAATCTTTGTGCGGCTATCATTGCTTTGACAAAAAATACAGGGTCTTCATAGCGTGTGTAATGAGGATAAAAAATATCTGCTTTTAATAAAAATAATCTATTATACAAAAAACGATGAAAGCCAAAATCAAATTGATAATCTTTATATTCTATAAAGCCATTATGTGAAAAAGTATAGCCATACAGAATACTTGGAAAATCTGTGCTTATTTCTCCATTAAAATAATCGCTAAAGCAACCTCCACATATCAATGCTTGATGTTGTTGCGCTGCGTTATAGAGATTCGCAAGTGTTTTATTTGAGGGATAAAAATCATCAGGGTCAATAAAACACACAAACTCACCTTTTGCACGATTGAGAGCCTCATTTCTAGCACTTGCCACACCTGCATTAGCCTTATGAATCGCCACTATACGCGAATCTTCCTTAGCATACCCCTCCAAAATCTCGCCACTTTTATCGGTGCTGCCATCATTTATGCAAATAATTTCTATTTCACGCAAACTTTGATTTATCACAGAATCTAAGCATTCTCTCAAATATTTTTCTACATTATAGATTGGGATTATCACAGATACGAGGGGTTTCTCTTGAGTCTTAACATCTTGCATTACTATCCTTTAAGTTTCTAAAATGAGCCAAAAATACACCAAGTAGCACAAAAAGAAAAAGTTGTCCATCGCGCACAGGAAAACAATCAAAAACATTTGCTACAACCAAGCCCAAAAGAGCCAAGCCTATGCTTCCCATAAAGAGTTGCTGTATATTTACATTGGAGCGAAAATCAATTTTTGCCTTATAAAGTGCGTAGAAAAAATATCCCACAAATAAGCTAAATCCTATAAAGCCTACAAGTCCTAGCTCAAAAAAGATTGATGAAGGGTAGTTATGATTATGCGCGTGAGCGGATATAAAAGTATCCTCATAAGGAGTAAGCGAAAAGGGGTGATTGATAGAATCGAGTGGAAAAATCTGCTGAATATTAAAAGGAAATTGATGAAAATGGTAGCCATTAGGACGCAATGGATTATCAGCTATGGCAAGGAGCGTGGATTTAAGCTTAGAGATTCTATCGAGTGCCGAGTATTCCATTGTGATGTCTGCTTGTTTGTCTAAAGAATGCACAGAACATTGCGTTTGCTTACCTTTTAAGCAATATGTTCCTGCAAATTGCCCCATTTCCGCGGGAGGTGTGTGCCATACCTGCATAAAATTATTGACTATCTTATGAAAATTAAATCTATCCTGCCACGAGGAGCTAAAATGATACAGGGCAAAAGCACTTAAACAAAGCGTAAGCAATAAGCTAAAAAAAGTTATTTTTTTGCGCTTATAGGTAAAAAATACCAAAGGTGCGCACATCATAGTGATAAGTGCCAAAGCCCCAAATCTCCCGCCATTACACACAAAGGCGTAGATTCCTAAAAGTGTAAATATGCCAAAGATGTATTTTGCAAACCCCCTTGTTTTTAAAAAGCCCACATAAGCAAAGCTAAAGGCAAAGAGTAAATAAAAGCTATATCCCGTAGCAGGGATATGATAATGGGGTAATTTCGCACGATAGCCGAGATTCCCACCTCCATTGGCATAAAAATCATAAATTGTAACCAAAGGGTGATAGAAAACAACACAGCAGAGTAAAAGAAAAAATATCCTCTGTTGGCTTTGCTTCAAGGAAAGTGTAAATAAAAAACTCATTATCATAAAAAGACTAGGTTCAAGGAGATACCAACGAATAAGCTTCTTTGTCTCTGACACATTTACCGCAAAAAAAAGCGAGATATATGCCATTATCACAACAATAGCCATAAAGCTAAGAGGCAAGATAAGGGTTTTGATAGATTTCAAATCTCGCCAAAAACAAAGCAGATACATACCAAATGCGACATACAGCAAATTAATGGGGATTTTGATATGTATATAGCTATAAGAAAATGGCACAATAGCTAAAGTAACCACCACAAGTAGCATACACAGCCATAGGACAATTTCACCGAGATGAAAACGCGCTATTTTCACATCTGCAAGATTGCAAAGCTTATGCAAAAAGTGCGTATTTTTCTGTGAAGTATATTGACTTAAAGCATTTTGCTCTAAATTATCTTGTGGAGTATTTTTCTGTGAGATCCTAGAATCCATTTAGCTCTCCCTTGCCTCTTTGAACTCTGTCACACATTTAGGATTTAGCCTCACCTAGATATTTCTTTATCACTCGTAATTTACATACATAAAATCGCTTCACATCGCCATCTTGAGCCCAACCAAACCATCTTTTTTTTGCTCTAAATTTAAAAAAGACTAAGGGTAGTTCTTTTATTTTAAGATTCTCTTGTGTTTTTTTATAAGCAATCCATACATTAAATAATCTCTCCGCTAAAAAGCCAAAAATTCTTGCCTGATAACTATCATAATTTTTATAAGCACTCAAAGGCTCAATAGCAAACAAAACATCAAATAACCATTCGCAATATTCAAAATATAATGCCTTTTTCATAATATACATATTTGCTATATACCAAAACAAAGGCTTTTTGTGGAGTGTATCGAGTGCAATTTGATACATCTGTGGATATTTTGAAGCGATATACTCTAGCGCTAAATCCATATCTTTTATATAATGCACCTCATCATATAATTCATAGAGTGATAAATGTTGTGCTCTTTGCTTATCATCGTGGTCAATAACCAAAGTTGGAAGCACTATATCATAACCCTTTAGAGACTCAATAATATTTTGAGGATTAAGCCCATATTGTTGATAAAAATCACTAAAAAAACCTCTTATGGAATCATAATAATATTTTTGTGTTCTAGGCATATCAAAATGAGTAGAATCTCTAAAATCGAACACTCTACGATAATGAAAAAGTCCATAATAATCTGCTTCAAGATTCTTCCACGCCCAATACATTGCGGTGAGTTCGCAAAAGTAGGGATTAAGGCTGCTGATATGCTCTCCACTATTATCATACAAAAGTGGCACATTTGCCTTATCACACAAAGTTTTCAAACCGCCTATGGTGTATTCACTCGCATTTGCTGCACCGAGCAGAATTGGCTGTAAGACATCATTGCCAATAATAGGGCTTACCTTGTGATAACATACGAGAATCTTTATATTCATACTTCATTCCCTTTATCAAATTCTTGTTTAAACTTTTGAGGCTGTGGAGTAGCAGGGGGGAGGGGCGAAAGAGATTTTTTATATATACGGATAAATAAAAAATAATACCGCTCACAATCTGGCGCACTGACTTTGCCAAAAAACTTACTTTGCTTGTTATAAAGAAGCTTACTTTTTACTTCAAGCACATTCAATTTACGCGTTTTCAACTGATAGGCAAGCCACACGTTAAAAAGCCACTCACTTAAAAATCCAAAGACTCTCGCTTCGTGTGCATCATAAGATTTATAATCAATTTGCTCTTGCAAAGCAAAAAGCACATCAAAGAGCCACTCACAATATTCAAAAAATATCTCTTTACGCCATATTGCCATATTCCAATAGCATATTTTCGCACCATTTGTAAAAAGTGCCTGCGTAATAGAATCTCCCATAAATGGATAAGTTTCTTTAATATAGGCAATCGCTTTATCTAAATCTTTTATGTTATGCCCTCCTTTCGCAAAATTTTCATACGCATTTATATCTTGGTGTAAAGGCAAGGGCTTGGGAATAACTATATCAATATGATGTGTTTGCAAATACGAAGTAATAAAGGTAGATTCAAGATGATATTTAGCGATAACACGACTTTGAGGAATAAAGGCTGATTTAAGGCGAGAAAAAAATGTATTTGGTGCGAAATCAAACACTCTCCGATAATGAAAAAGTCCATAATAATCTGCTTCAAGATTCTTCCACGCCCAATACATTGCGGTGAGTTCGCAAAAGTAAGGGTTGAGTGAGGAGATTTCTTTATTTAAGCTATGAGTGCCCCCCCCCCGATAACACAATCGTCTCTAAGAAGTTCTACGCCCTGCTTAGCACAAGCAGATTCTAAAGATTCTAGTGTGGTTTGGTCTGCTTGTGCCGCACCTACCAAAATTGGTTGCAACACTTCATTTGCAATAATTGGGCTTATCTTATGATAGCAGACAAGAATTTTTACTCTTGGAGATAATGGCATAACTTTCCCTAAAATATGGATTTACAAAAGCTAAGATTATAGACAAATTTGTCTTAATATTATTTTATACCTCAATCTTTTCCACCAAATGCAGATTAAAGCCACTAAGGGCATTATACTCACCTTTGTTTGCACTACAAGAGCTAAGAAGCACAAAATCTTCAATACCTAATCTTTTAAGAATCTGCGCACCAATACCAAAGTCTTTCATATCGCCACAGGCTTTAGATATATGCAGGGAATGAGTATTTAAAACTATCAAATAGCCGCCTTGTTCTTTTAAATATTCAATGCTTTTAAGAAGCGCATTCCATTCTTCTGTATTTTCTAGCAATTCCAAATCACTGCGCATATTATGGAATCTAATAAGCGGCTTTGTCTTATGCGGAGTAGAGGTAGAAAATGCAAAGGCAATATGCTCGCGCTCTAAATGGTCTATAAAGGTGATTTTTTCACACGCTACGCCCATAAATACTGCATTTTTACGAGAAGTCTCACGCAGGAGATTTTCAAAATTAAGGCGATAATGGATAATATCGGATACATAGAGAATCTTAAGATTATGCAAAGAGGCAAAATCAAGCAAAAATTTATCCCCGCGCCCTGCCATTGTGCCGTCTTTTTTCATAATCTCACAAATTACGCTAATGGGTGCAACTCCTGCAAGGCGGCAAATATCTACACTTGCCTCTGTATGTCCTGTGCGCACAAGCACTCCTCCCTCTTTAGCAATAAGCGGAAAAATATGTCCGGGACGCACAAAATCACTTGGTTTTGCGTTACTCTCACACATAAGTCTAATAGTCATATCGCGTTCATAGGCTGAAATACCCGTCTTGGCTTCTTTTGCGTCAATAGAAATCGTAAAAGCTGTTTCGTGATTGCTATCGTTTTTTTGCACCATTGGGGGCAAGTCAAGTTTTTTGGCAAGCCCTTGTGTGATGGATACGCAAATAAGCCCTCGTGCTTCTTGCGCCATAAAGTTGATTTTTTGAGGAGTGGAAAAAATACCTGCCATTACCAAATCGCCCTCATTCTCCCTATCCTCATCGTCCATAATAATAATCATCTCACCTTTTTTAATCGCCTCTATAGCTTCTTTCACGCGTTGTTGATACATTTTTAACCTTTGCATTGCTTTTGGGGCAAATTATATAAAAACAAAATAAATTTCTTTTAGAATCTCTATATTTTAAAAATTGAAGTTAAGGAGATGATGAGAATCTAAAAAGAGATTCTCATCGTTAATATAATATGTGAAACGAAAATGTAAGGAGGCTTAAGCAAGTGTAGCTTTCAGCATCCAAATAGCTTTTTGCAACTCACCTACTTTATCATCAGCATATCCCTGTGTTACATTATCTCCAGCTTTTTCAGCCTCACTTGAAAGATTTTCAAACGCTTTAAGGAAATATTCATAATCAGCAAGGATAGCTTTTAAAACATCTTTTGAAGTAAAACTTGTTTTGCTCTCCTCTTTAATTTTTGCAGCTTTAAGCATATCTGCAAGTGTTACATAGGGCTTTTCACCAATTTGCAATACGCGCTCTGCAACATCATCAAACACATCAGCAAAATTTTCATAAATCTCTTCAGTAGCCTTATGCGTAGGGTGAAAGTCCATACCCTTAACATTCCAATGAAAATTATGCACTTTGACATAAAACACTGCCGCATCAGCTTGAATTTGTTTTAATGTTTCTACAACTTTACTCATAGCTCAATCCTTTATTTTAAAATTTTCCCCGAAGTCTCCAAATATTTTGTATGACTTGTTAAGGAATGTTCGCATTTTAAACCATACAAGTAACTTCTAG
Source organism: Helicobacter sp. MIT 03-1616 (assembly GCF_000765685.2). Classification (NCBI taxonomy): domain Bacteria; kingdom Pseudomonadati; phylum Campylobacterota; class Epsilonproteobacteria; order Campylobacterales; family Helicobacteraceae; genus Helicobacter; species Helicobacter sp. MIT 03-1616. Next base: position 41,128 of record NZ_JROY02000014.1, read on the forward strand.
GCAAATATTTCATTTTATTTTTCATAAATTATACGCCCCTATCCCTTGACAAATACATACAAAACTCATTATAATTACGCCTCAATTTTTGTTATTGGGGTATCGCCAAGCGGTAAGGCACCTGGTTTTGGTCCAGGCATTCAGAGGTTCGAATCCTTTTACCCCAGCCACTTCTTCAAACTTTAAGTTCTTTCTTGCATTTAGCACTTTAGCGTATTTTGGAAATATCGCGGGATAGAGCAGTCCGGTAGCTCATTGGGCTCATAACCCAAAGGTCGGGGGTTCAAATCCCTCTCCCGCAACCAAACCTTTTTTATTTCTCTAGTGTATATATGCGCTCATAGCTCAGCTGGATAGAGCAACGGCCTTCTAAGCCGTAGGTCAGAGGTTCGAATCCTCTTGGGCGTACCACCCACACTCCACAGACTGCAAAAAAGATAAAAATAAATGAAAATACTTTTTAGATTCTATTCTTAGCCATTTTAGAAACTTATTTACAAAGCTTTAACACTGCTTTTTGCCTACCAAATCTAAGCCAACCCTAAGAATCTCTATTCTACATATCTTAATTTATTGTTGTAATTGACTTGTATTTTTATTGCAGATTCTAAAAAGTGATATAAACTCGCTTAATCCACCCTAAAATGTGCGCCCTTGCTTTCTGTGCGAGTAAGCGCAGATTCTATAATCCTACGCGCCACGAGTAGCCGCAGCCGCAACATACGCCCGATATTAGATTCTAACATCACTTCAATTCCCCCAAGAGCAGAATCTAGCCCACTTTTAGAGCGGATAATTCCCACCTTATCCCACATAATCTCACGCAACACATTCTTAAGCTTCACATCACCTTCTTTCTCTAGCACTTCCTCACACAATGGAAAATGCGCCACCCTCGTGCGTGTAGGATTTTCTACAATATGTTTAGCAACATTTGAGCCAAAGACAAGCCCCTCTAGCAAAGAATTAGACGCGAGGCGATTACCTCCGTGCAGCCCATTGCACGCGCATTCTCCCACTGCATAAAGATTACTCATTCCTTTGACAAGCCCATTTATATCCACAGCAATACCACCCATAGAATAGTGAAACGCCGGTGAAATGGGAATCTTCTCATTAGGAATGTCTAAAAATGTGCTTAAATCACGATAAATATTTGGAAAGCGATTTTTGAATCCTGCCTTATCAAACACGCTCACATCTAAAAACACCTCTTTTTTATGTTTTGTGCAATAGTCCATAATCCCACGCGCCACAATGTCACGCGGTGCTAACTCACCCCGCTCATCATAATCAAACAAAAATCGTTTGCCATCTTCATCGACTATCACACCGCCTTCGCCACGCACTGCCTCGGAGATAAGATATTTACGCGCTTGAGGATTACGCACATAGGCGGTAGGGTGGAATTGGAGCATTTCCATATCCTGCAAGGCGAGATGATGCTCGAGGATAATGCCGTGTATATCGCTACTAATCGTGTAGGCATTTGTATGGTATTTAAACAAACCACCAACGCCACCACTCGCAATAACAATGTGATGTGCGTAGAGATTATGTGTGCCTAGCTTTGTCTGCACACACACGCCATAGCACTTATCCTCTTCGATGAGTAAATCCACCACCTCTGCATTTTTCCACAATGTCGCGCTTAACCTATCGATAAGATGTGTATGGAGATTGCGCCCGGTCGCGTCCCCGCCTGAATGCACGATACGCGCCTTGCTATGTCCTCCCTCCTTAGCATAGAGCAGCGCATTATTACTATCCCTATCAAGCACAAAGCCACTTTCTATAAGCTCATTTAGAATCTTAGGACTCGTGCTTGCGAGCATTTCCACGCATTGCTTATTATTGAGATACCCACCGGCGGAAAGTGTATCTTGCGTGTGCGAAAGCACATCATCATTATCTTTTGCTATGCTTATTCCACCTTGGGCGTAAAAGGTATTGCACTCCCAAGGTTGTGATTTACAGAGGATTAACACCTTAAGATTTTTTGGTAAATGTGCGGCACAATACAGCCCTGCTACTCCTGCACCGATAATAATCGCATCATATTGTTCCATTTTCACTCCTCTTCCTCATAGCTAGGCGTAGGGGTAGAATCTATACTTTGAAAAAGCGTTCGATTTTGTTCCTTTCTTTGTGTTGCCATAGAATCTTGTCCTTGAATCTCTTGCTTCACTTCTTGCGCATCTTTGGTATAAAATGGCTTTGTCTTATAGCCACAGCCACCTAAAAACATAAAAATAAATGTCAAATATGCTAAAATCACCAAATGAAAATAGCCACCATATCTCATATATTCTCCAATCTTGCGCAAGATTTCCCCTCTCTTGCACACAAAATGCGACAGCAAGACGATATTTCGCGCTTCAAAAATACCTTTCTTACGCCACTTGAAAGGGAGCAGATTCTATTTATTATCGTCAAAAACGACACGCTTCTTTTCGCTTTCAAACACAAGGCGTTGTGTGTAGAATTTAATCATTATAAACATAAACACATAATAGAGAGTTTAAAACAGCACAAAGAGCACTTCCCTGCCCTTGCTCATATCCAAAAAATACACGCCTACACGCCAAGCCATATCCTCGCGCCTCCACCTCCACCAAAGCCGCCCGTGCGATACACCGAGCATTCAAATGGGGAGTTTATCAACCACGCGACAGATAAGATTCTCTACGAAAAATTTGAATCTTTGCGATTAAGCATAAAACGACAATGGGATACCCAAAATGGCGCATAAAATAGATTCACAACATAATTTGGATTTAATGCGCAAACTAGATTCAGAATCTAGGGTAGATTCACAACCTAGCTTAACGCACACACAAGCACAGGACAATCGCTCACATTTGCTTTTTACCCTCACGCATTTACCCACGCATTCAGGCATTTATCAATACTTTGACAAAGATGGGAATCTCCTCTATGTCGGCAAGGCAAAGAATCTCAAAAATCGCATTAAAAGCTACTTTAACATTCATAATCAGCATATCGCACCAAAGTCTAATCTTAGCCCAAGAATCACCATTATGGTATCCCAAATCGCCCAGATTCACACGCTTTTAACCGATAGCGAACAAGACGCACTTATCCTTGAAAATTCGCTTATTAAGAGCCTCAAGCCAAAATATAATATTTTACTGCGCGATGACAAGACTTATCCTTACATTTATATCGATAAATCCTCGCCCTTTCCAAGCTTTGATATTACACGCGCCGTGCTTAAATCGCCCAAGATTCAGTATTTTGGTCCATTTGTTAATGGCGCGAGGGAGCTACTTGAAAGCCTCTATGATGTGCTACCTTTGGTGCAGAAAAAATCCTGCGCAAAAGGCAAAAAAGCGTGTTTGTTTTATGAGATACAAAAATGCCTCGCACCTTGTGAGAACAAAATCTCTACGCAAGAATACACAAATATCGTGGAGCAAGGCATTGCACTGCTTGAAAATAAAAAGGAGTTAATAAAGATTTTGGAATCTAAAATGCAAAATCTCTCTGCCTCATTGCAATTTGAAGAAGCGGCAAAAATGCGCGATAAAATCCATAAAATCACACATATGAAAAATCAATCCATTATCGATATGCGGAGCGGGGATTATGACGCATTTGTCCTTGCCACAGACGAGGATTTAGATTCACAAAAAGGGGTAAAAACGCATATTCTAATGAGCCTCTTTATCCGCAATGGACGCATTGTCTCAAGCGATTTTTCACTTCTGCACCAAGATATACAAGAGGACAACCTGCCCGAGCTCTACACACAAGCACTCCTTAATGCCTACAAAACCGCCCTGCCACTTATGCCAAAGGAGATTCTTATCCCCTATTTTCATTTTGCGGATATTTCATCTTTGCAAACACTTTTACAGAATCAAACCCAAAGTAGCGTGAAAATCACCCAACCACAACGAGGTAAGAAAAAAGATGTGCTTTTGCTCGGGCTCAAAAATGCACAAGAAATTTTAAAACTCCATAAACAAGAGCATAACGAAAATAGCACACTCATAGCGTTACAAAATCTCTGCTCCTTGCGACACACGCCACATAGAATCGAGGTTTTTGATACCTCACATCATAGCGGAATGTATAATGTCGGCGGTATGATTGTGTATGAAAATAATCACTTCTGTCCCGCACAATACCGCCGATATGAGCTAAGCACGAGTGATGAATATACACAAATGCGTGAAATGCTCGAGCGGAGGGCAAAAAGATTTGAATCTAATCCACCGCCGGATTTATGGCTCATCGATGGTGGAAGTGCGCAGATTCACATTGCGCTTGAAGTCCTCAAAAGTGTGGGTGCAAATGTCGATGTGATGGCGATTGCAAAGATGAAGCACAATGCCAAAGCCTATCGCGCCAAAGGCAACGCGCTTGATATATTACGCACACAAAAGGCGGAATTTAAACTGAATACAAACGATAAGAGACTACAATTATGCCAAAAGCTACGCGATGAGGCACATCGATACGCAATCACTTATCATCGATACAAAAAAACAAAGGATACAAACAAAGTGCAAAGCATAGGCGATAATCAATACAGCAAGGCACAAATCAAGCGACTTTTAGAATTTTTTGGCACTTTTAGCAATATACAAAATGCCTCAAATGAACAGATTCAAAGTGTGCTTAAATCCCGCACTTCATCTCAAAATAGCGCAAAAATTAATTCTAGAAAAAATAGATGAGAATCCTATGAATATATACGATAATGCCCTACACATTTTGCAAGATTGTTTTAACAACACACATTCAATCATAGAGGCAAAAACACAGAGCGAGGGCGCGTTGCTTGAGCTTTTGCAAAAACACAAAGACGCAGAGAATGATATTCGCCTCGCCATTTTGCATTTTTACGATCAATGCGGTTTGGGCGCGTTCGTGCATTATGATAAAAAAGAATTGCATATCATCACGCGCATTAAAAATCAACAGCATAATATTTATGTGCAAAGAATCTGCGATTTTCTCACAAAGCATAAGGCAAAACTTTACGAAAGAGAGCCTTCAAAGGAGGATTTTGAGGAGTTTTTTCAATATGTGGATTCTATACTTGATGTGCAGTGTGAAAGTACAAAGCGAGATTTAATCAAAATCGCCCTAAGGAATGTCTTTGGCATACAACCGCGTGATGCCCTGTTTTTCAAAGACGGCAGTATTAAGCTCAAAAAATTTGATTATGAAATCGTGCAGATTAATAAGGAGGTTCGTGATATTGATGACAAGGCGCATATGTTTATTTTGAGTAACGAGCACAAAACAAGTATTGATAAGGCATTAGAATCTATCAACATACAATCGCTTATTATGCAAAATACATTGCAAATCTTGCAAAATGATATACATCTCGCACAAATTGATGTGCTAGGATTCAATAAAAAATTTCATTTTTTTGCCATACAAAAAATGCGTATTTTTTTAGAATCCTTGCCATTGGGACACATAGATTCTATGCAAAAAACGATTTATTGCCTCTCCTTAGTGCAAAAATATGCGTGGGTAATGTTTGAAGTAGTAGCAAAGGAGCTTTTAGATTTATGCGCTAAAGACGACCCTAACGCGCTTAATTTTGTGGGATTCTATAATGGTAGCTCAATCGAGTTAAATAAAAAAATTTACACAAAACCGCTCATTGTTGATAAAAACGGCGACCCTTGGACTCTACCCCTCATCAAAGAAACATTACATAATAAGGCAAGTGTAGAATTTGATATACAAAATCTCCAAATGCAAATTAGCAATACGCAAGAGCGCATTTTAAATATCACAAGTAGCCTTGCACAAGAGGAACTCAAACATAAGGTAAATATAGTCAAGGTAGAATCCTGCAACGATACTTTAGAAACCAAAAACAGGGAGTTAAGAATCTTAGTTGATAAGCAAGTGGCAAAAAGCAAGATTGACGCATTGAGCGAGGAGATTAATACAAACATACTCGAAAAATCTAAGGCATTAGGTGAGGTGGAAAATACACAAAAACATATCAACGCACTAAATGAGGAGCATATCGCGCTACTCTCTTTACAAGAAAGACTACAAGGGCAAGTGAGCTATGCGCTCAAAAAAAATAAGGATAAGTTTTTGCGATATGATTTATTACTCCGCGCCCTAGCCAATGCGATAGAAAATGCAAAGAATCTTGTATGAGTATCGTGCATTCTTTAATGAATAAAATCTCGTTTAAGGCAAAAACGACAATTTTAGTGTGGATTATCGTTGTAGGTTTTGTGCTTGTGGCGAGTGTGGCACTCCTCGCACTTCTTGGGCTAAAGAGCGAATTTGACACAAATTCTTTAGGAAATCTCTATACGCCTAATAAAAATGCGCAAGAGCAAAATAAAAATAATCAAGATGATATTGCACACTTGTCATATATGTGGATACTCGAACCAAAAGCTCAAAACAAAATTGACAATATGGATTCTCTTATTTTGCATTTACGCAAACAATACGCGCAAACTTTTATGTCAAAAGAATATGATGCCGTAAAGGAGCTTTTGCAAAAACAACAACAGGTGAGAGAATCTGCCAAAATCGCCATTACCAACAATGATATACCCGCCATTTCTGCATTACTCAAAGAGCAGATTATACTTTCAAGCGATATTACATTTTATAATAAAGCCATAACGGATACACTATACAATCACACCTTTGTATTTTTGGTCATTTTTATGTTTATTGTGATTGCGACTATTATCATTCTCGCCCTTTCTATTCGACATTCTATCAATACAAATCACTTGCTATTAGAACAACTCGTAGATTCTAAAACAAAAGAACTTCAAGCACTTAATGCAAACTTGCAAGAATCTATTCAATATGAGGTCGAACAAAATCGTAAGAAAGATTTAATTATGTATCAACAAGCAAGACTTGCTTCTATGGGAGAAATGATACAAAATATCGCACATCAATGGCGACAGCCACTTAACTCCCTCACTATGCTTATACAAAGCTTCAAAAGTAAGGCTATGCAAAATCGCCTTGATGATGACTTTGTGCTTCAACAAACGCAATATGGTATGAAAATCGCCACGGAGATGTCAAACACGATTGAAAATTTCCGCAATTTCTTTCGCCCGGAGGCAAACACCGAACCTTTTGTATTTATCACAAGCATTGAGGATTCAATAGAACTTTTAAAAGAGCGTTTGAAAGAGAATCTTATAAAAATAAATGTAGTGGCAAAAAAAGAGAATCTTAGCATTGATGGCTATCAAAACTCCTTTATGCAGGTGATTTTAATACTTATCAATAATGCGATTGATGCGCTTAAATTAAGGGCTGAAAATGAAAAAGATTTTACAGATTTGTGTATAGAGATTTTGTTAGACAAGGTAGGATATAATATCGTGCTTTGCGTGAGAGATAATGCAGGTGGAATTCGCCTCGAGGATAAATCAAAGGTATTCGAGCCATACTTTACAACCAAGCATAAATCCGTAGGCACAGGCATAGGCTTATATATGGCAGAGCAAATCATTGAACGACAATTTAATGGCACAATAGATGTATCAAACACACAATGGGGGGAGGCATACTTTGGAGCAGAATTCACTATCCACATACCAACACAAGGGGGTAAAGTATGAAATTTGAGGCATTGAGCAATCTCACTATTTTATATGCTGAAGATGATGTAGATACTGCAAACCTCACAACTATGGTGCTCGAAGACTATGTGGGGCGACTACTTGTGGCAAAAAACGGGCAGGAGGCACTGAATCTTTTTAGGCTACATAAGGTTGATTTGGTGCTGACAGATATTCTTATGCCAAAAATGAATGGCATCGAACTTATTGATAATATAAGAAGCTCAAGCATACACCCAGATGTTCCTGTTGTCATCACCACCGCACACACAGAGACAAAATATCTGCTTGATGCAATTAGGCTACGTGTAGATGGATATATTTTAAAGCCTATCAACATAGAGGAATTACTCCAAGCCATACACAAGGCTATATTGCCATTTTTACAAGCCGATGAAATCGCTTCAAAGAATCTCCTTATTAACGCCATTTCCACCTTTGTGGGTGGCAAAAAAATTGCCATTATTGAATTTTTATTGGCAAATTGCGATGAGGACAATATCTTTTATGGCTCATATGAAAACATTATCGCTCATCTCAATGTCAGCAAACCCACGATTGTAAAGACTTTTAAGCAACTCATTGATACCGGAATTCTCATCAAAATTAAAAACAAAGTCTATAAAATCCATCCAGATTTGGATAAAAATATAAAAAATAATATCTCTTAAAAAGTGCAACCTCTTGACACGCAAGGAAGTTTTATATAGAATCAGCACTCTGTTTTACTCGACAAGAGACTTCTTTAAATGCGAGAATCTCTGCAGATTCTATACCTTAAACTTCTTTTAAGATCTTCATTTTTGACTAAGGAATTTTATGGCAGATAATAAACGAACTCACACACCGGTTGAAGGTTATCAACTCGATGAATTACGCACAAAGGGCATAAAGCAGCTCATCGGCATTGCCGAGGAAGTAGGAGTAGAGAATCCTAGCGACTACCGCAGACAGGATTTGATTTTTGAGATATTAAAAGCTCAAGTCAATCAAGGTGGTTACATACTCTTTTCGGGTATTTTGGAAATCACAAACGAGGGTTATGGATTTTTACGCGCACTGACTGAAAGCTTAGCAGATAGTCAAAATGATACTTATGTGTCACAATCACAAATCCGCCGATTTGCCTTGCGCAATGGCGATATTGTAACCGGGCAGGTGCGCCCACCAAAAGACCAAGAGCGCTATTATGCCCTATTGAGAATCGAGGCAATTAACTATATGTCGCTTGAGGAGATCAAGAATCGTCCGCTTTTTGATAACCTCACTCCGCTTTTTCCGCAAACACAACTTAAGCTTGAATACGAGCAAGGCAAGGTTACCGGCAGAATGCTAGATTTGTTTAGTCCTATCGGCAAAGGACAGCGCGCACTTATTGTTGCTCCTCCGCGTACAGGTAAAACGGAACTGATGAAAGAACTTGCCCACGGCATTGCAAAAAATCACCCAGAAGTGGAACTTATGGTGCTTCTAGTCGATGAGCGTCCAGAGGAAGTTACCGATATGGAACGCAGTGTGAAGGGGCAGGTCTTTAGCTCCACATTTGATATGCCAGCAACAAATCATATTCGTGTAGCTGATCTGGTGATAGAAAGCGCGAAGCGGAAGGTGGAAATGGGTAAAGATGTGGTGATACTCCTTGATTCTATTACACGCCTCGCTCGTGCATATAATGCTGCTACTCCCTCGAGTGGCAAGGTGCTAAGCGGAGGTGTAGATGCAAATGCCTTGCATAAGCCCAAACGTTTTTTTGGTGCGGCGCGTAATATCGAGCAAGGTGGAAGCCTCACAATTATTGCTACTGCACTTATTGAAACGGGCTCGAGAATGGACGAAGTCATTTTTGAGGAGTTTAAGGGCACAGGTAATAGTGAAATTGTCCTTGCGCGTTCAATCGCTGACCGCAGAATCTACCCAGCCTTTGATGTATTAAAGAGTGGCACACGCAAAGATGATTTACTACTTGGCAAAGATAATCTTACAAAAGTGTGGATGCTCCGCAATGTAATGCACACAATGGACGACATAGAAGCCCTCACTTTTATCTACTCCAAAATGAAGCAAACACGCGATAATGAAGAGTTTTTAAATATGATGAATGCACAGGAATAACGAAATCTTGCAAGTTTCTAAAGTTATTTAATAAGGAGAAGTGGAGTGAGAGCAGGGGTTTTTGATAGTGGCGTGGGTGGCTTGAGTGTGTTAAAAAGCCTTATCAACGCGAAATTTTTTGATGAAATTATTTATTATGGCGATACTGCGCGTGTGCCTTATGGTGTGAAAGATAAGCAAACTATCGTGCGCTTTTCACTCGAAGCCCTTGATTTTTTTGCTCCGCATAATATTGATATCCTCATTGTCGCGTGCAACACCGTGAGTGCCTATGCACTCAAAGAAATGCAGGCAAAGAGCAAGATTCCAATTGTTGGCGTGATTGAACCAGGCGTATTAGCCGTGCAAAACAAGCTCACACACACAGATTCACAAATCCTAGTCATTGCCACACGCGCGACAATCAATTCTGGCGAATATGAAGTAAGGCTACGCAAAATTGGGTTTTGGAATCTTAAAAGTTTAGCCACCGGGCTTTTTGTGCCTATGGTGGAGGAGGGAATTTTAGAAGGTGTAGTGCTTGAAAGTGTGTTTGAACATTATTTTAGTCAAATCACAACGCCACCAAAGGCTATTATTCTAGGTTGCACGCACTTTCCCCTTATCGCACCCGCCTTAAGTGCGTATTTCAAGCACCAAAGCATACTTATCCATTCAGGTGAAGCAATTGTAGAATATTTACAATCTCATCTCAACCTTACTTCTCAAGGCGATTTGAAATCCCTGCAATTTTATGCGAGTGAAAACCCCGCTATGCTTACCAAAATTGCACAAAAATGGTTAAATTAACCAAAAAAAGCAAACTTTCTTACATCACGCTTATTATACATTAAAGAATAAAGTATAATTTGTAAATGCTTCTTCTCATAGAGAAAAATTAATGCTGATATTTGCACTTCTCCCCAACACAACCAATTACCAAGCACAACAGAAACATAAAAAATCATAAGCAATAAATGATAATAATAAAAAATACCTAAGAAGTAGTAAAAGCAGATTTCCCTATCCCTGCATCGACCTACATTCCCACACTTGAAAAGTGCAGTATCATCGGCGAAGAGAAGCTTAACTGCCAGGTTCGGAATGGAGCTGGGTGT